>NZ_JBDLLG010000091.1:0-521 GCF_039822625.1 Marinimicrobium locisalis | reverse complement strand
TTCCCTTAGGTGACTTTCCCTGTAGAAAGCAACCTGTCGAAGAGCACAACAAGAAGAGGTCTATAGATGGCCGAAAGTAGGGGAGTCGACAAAGGGCGGGACGGGAGAGCGGCAATGCGGTATTCCCTGCATCATATCCTTAGCAACTCGTTTTCAGCATCCATTTCCTTCCATGTGTACATTGGTAAGCACAATTTTTATAAGCATGAACAAACAATGCTTGCTAGTCAACCCTATTGTCAGCTCATGCGGCGCCCTGAGTTTCGAGACAGTAAATGACAAGCTCAAAACTTGTGTCGCATACGTCAACACATGATGGGAACGCGCGTGGTCCGCCACCATAACTCAATACCAAGCCGATTCAATATGGCAGCAAAAACAACAAACTTGCTCGAAGTGATAGGGGAGCCGTCTCAGTAGGGGAGATTTAGCGCTCTCTTTTACGTTGCTGTTTCAAGAAAAGGACACAAGCCGCCGGAAAGTGAGCCACGCCAAAACCGATTAAAAATAGCGCCCAGCGG
>NZ_JBDLLG010000090.1:0-528 GCF_039822625.1 Marinimicrobium locisalis | reverse complement strand
CTCGAAGTACAAGACCTTCATCATCGTCTTGCGTCGATTGACGAACACGAAGTAATGGCCACTCAACGGATCCTGCTCCAGGTGGTTTTTTACCAAAGCGCTCAAGCCATTATAGGATTTACGCATGTCAGTAGGTTCGGTGCGCAACCAGATTCGAGCTTGTTGGCTGGGAACGAACATCAGCGTTGGCTCAGCGTCAGCTCGACCCCACCACCGAGGCTCAAGACGATGTGCCAGCCGCCCGGCTGTGACGCTCCCAGTGACGCGAGATCAATGAACGAGGGCTCCGGGGATGAAGGTTCAGCTGCCGATGTCTTCTTATCCGTCTGAGTGAGACGCTTTCGCCACCGGCAGAAGCTGGCGTAACCCAAGCCCTGTTCTTTGCAAAACTGTTTGGCGGACTGGCCGCTCTTCTGCCACTGCTCGACCAGGGACTGCCATTGCTCAGAGCTGCGACGGGGTGTGTAGGTAGTGGTCATAATCTGCCTCCTCAATGAATGAGAGGCCATGCTATCGCGCGATATTCAG
>NZ_JBDLLG010000089.1:0-556 GCF_039822625.1 Marinimicrobium locisalis | reverse complement strand
CCCCAGCTCGCCCTGGAGGCACTGCGTGCCTACTGGGCCAGCCACCGCAACCCCAACTGGCTGTTCCCGCGCGGGCGAGACCGCGACGAACGAGCCCAGGCGAAGCAACCGATGGATCGCGGAGGGCTTCAACGCTCCTTCAAGCGGATCGTCGCCGATGTGGGCATCCGCAAGGAGGTGACACCGCACACGCTGCGCCACTGTTACGGCACCCTGTTAACCGATGCTGGCGTGGGGCTACGCTCGATTCAGGAGCAGATGGGACACGAGTGCCCCAAGACCACCGCACTCTATACCCAGCTATCGAGTTACTCGCAGAGCGATACCGATCGGCGTATCAACGGGCTGCTCTCGCGCCTGCGCGTGTTGTGGGGTGTCTGAGATGGAGCTACAGACACTCGCCGAGCACTACCGGGAGCGCTTTGTCCGCCGGTACGGTCACCGGTTGAACGCGGAGCAGTGGTCAGCGCTCAATGCCCTCGGTGGCTGCCGCCAGGGGCCTTATGGCGACCTGCTGTGGGGCTGCCGGGACTGCCCTCAGTCAGCCAGCACGCTC
>NZ_JBDLLG010000088.1:0-587 GCF_039822625.1 Marinimicrobium locisalis | reverse complement strand
CAGGGGCCTTATGGCGACCTGCTGTGGGGCTGCCGGGACTGCCCTCAGTCAGCCAGCACGCTCCGCTCCTGTGGTCACCGCTTCTGCAACCAGTGCCAGAATCAGAGCACCGAGCAGTGGTTGGAGCGCCAGCGGCAAAAGCAGTTGCCCGTTCACTATTACATGGTGACCTTCACTCTGCCGTATGAACTCAGAGGGTTGGCTCGCACACACCGGAAAACCGTTTACGGACTCCTGATGCGACACGCTGTCGAGACCCTCAGGACCTTCGCTAAAAACGATCCGAGCATGGGCTCCGTACTCGGGTTGTGCGCGGTGCTGCACACCCACACTCGTCGACTGGACTACCATCCGCACGTGCACATTGTGGTGCCCGGCGGCGCGCTGGATCGAACGCGACGCCAGTGGCGTAAGGTCCAAGGCCGCTACCTGTTCAATGGCCGGGCGCTGGCCGCCGCGTTCCGGGGTGCGTTCTTAAAGGCCCTTCACGACGCCGGACTCGGTGTGCACATTACGCCCAAGCGTTGGGTGGCGCATTGCGAGCGTGTCGGCCGGGGCCAGGAGGCGCTGCAGTATCTGGCTCGCTA
>NZ_JBDLLG010000087.1:0-612 GCF_039822625.1 Marinimicrobium locisalis | reverse complement strand
GGGTTGTGCGACAGCGTTCCGCCCTGAGCTTGATTTAGCGTCCAGGTATTGGTGCCGTGGCTAATGCCCAGGGTAGCGTCGTTATTGCCCACGAAGTCCTGAATTTCCGTGAAATTCCAGCCACCGGTATCACCGCCCAACACTAGGGTGGCCGGGTCCGTGAAACCGCTCAGGTCCAGAGTATTCGTCGAGCCGGCACCGCCTTTCAGCAAGCCCGCAAACACCGTATTGCCGGTGGCTTCGAAGGTGTCCTCGCCACTGCCGCCATGCAAGGCGCTAACACCGGTAAACGTCAGCGTTCCCTGAAATAGCGCGTCCTCACCTGTCGGCGGGATGGTAACCACTTCCCCCGAGGCAGAACCATCCAACGTCCAGGTGTTGGTGCCGCTTGCCAAGCCCAGGGTTGTTTGATCATTGCCGGTAATGACATTAATACGGCTCAGATCCCAGTCGGACCCGCCGCCTCCAAAGCGCACGGTGACCGCCGAGGTGACGCCGGTAAAGTCGACTTCGTCGTTGGCACCGCCGGCACCGTCAATAACGCCGCTATAGGTGGTCCCGTCACTGACCTCGAAGGTATCGGTTTGGCCGCCGCCGATAAGCGTTTCTATG
>NZ_JBDLLG010000086.1:0-612 GCF_039822625.1 Marinimicrobium locisalis | reverse complement strand
GGGTTGTGCGACAGCGTTCCGCCCTGAGCTTGATTTAGCGTCCAGGTATTGGTGCCGTGGCTAGTGCCCAGGGTAGCGTCGTTATTGCCCACGAAGTCCCGGATTTCCGTGAAATTCCAGCCTCCGGTGTCACCGCCCAACACTAGGGTGGTCGGGTCCGTGAAACCGCTCAGGTCCAAGGTGTTAGTCGAGTCGGCACCGCCTTTAAGCAAGCCCGTAAACACCGTAGTGCCGGTGGCTTCGAAGGTATCCTCCCCGCTGCCCCCATGCAAGGCGCTAACGCCGGTGAATGACAATGTTCCCTGAAATAGCGCGTCCTCGCCAGTCGGGGGGACGGTCTCCACTTCCCCGGAGGCGGCGCCCTCCAACGTCCAAGTGTTGGTGCCGCTTGCCAAGCCCAGGGTGGTTTGATCATTACCGGTAATGACATTGATACGGCTCAGATCCCAGTCGGACCCGCCGCCCCCAAAGCGCACGGTGACCGCCGAGGTGACGCCGGTAAAGTCGACTTCGTCGTTGGCGCCCCCGCCACCGTCAATAACGCCGCTGTAGGTGGTCCCGTCACTGACCTCGAAGGTATCGGTTTGGCCGCCGCCGATAAGCGTTTCTATG
>NZ_JBDLLG010000085.1:0-641 GCF_039822625.1 Marinimicrobium locisalis | reverse complement strand
CAGCCAGTTGGGGTTGCGGTGGCTGGCCCAGTAGGCACGCAGTGCCTCCAGGGCGAGCTGGGGCAGAATGACGAACCGGTCCTTCTTGCCCTTGCCTTGGCGCACGTGCAGGGTCATACGTTCACTATCGATATCCGAGACCCGGATATTCAGGGCCTCGCCGAGGCGTAAGCCCATGCTGAACGTCACCAGAATGAACGTCTGGTAGCGGCGCTCGCGGGTGCCGTTGATCAGCCGCTCAATCTCTTTAAGCGTGAGTACATCCGGGAGGTGTTTGCTCTGAGGCGGCTTGACGATATCGACCCACTCCCAGTCGCGCTTGAGAATGTGTTTGTAGAAGAACTGCAGGCCGTTGCGATCGACTTTGACGGTGGACCAGGAGTGGGTGTTTACCAGGGACTCGAAGTAGCCTTCAAGCTGCTCCTGGGACAGGGTGTCGATCGGGGCGTCAAAATACTCGCAAGCGCGGCGAACGGCCCGGGCGTAGACATCAATGGTGGAGGGTGCTTTCCCTTGGCGCTTAAGCGCGCTAAGATGCTTTTGGTACAGTGAATTCTGGCGTTTTTGCTGTGCTTTTTGCATGAGATAATTCCTCTAGTTGTCGTGCTCGGTATAAGCACGTAGGGGAATTATCTCAGCTC
>NZ_JBDLLG010000084.1:0-648 GCF_039822625.1 Marinimicrobium locisalis | reverse complement strand
AGACGACGTACGGTGGGTCAAAATTAATGGCCAAACGTGGGTCAAAATAGATGGCCATTGACACGGGTCAGTAACCGTTACTTCTTCGCCGTAGGGACGATTACGCCCCCTTCCCCACTCCCGAATGGGCTGCCAGGTTCCACCACATTCCCGCCTGACAGTCGCCAACATATAGGCGACCCAGCGGATGTCCGTAACATCAGCGTCACCCAGAATTCTCTTGAGTAGGGAAATCAATGAATCTACGTGCTGGCCGTTGGGGAACTGCCTACTATACAGCCTTTTGAACTCAATCGAATCAATGGCTGATTTTTGATTCAGCTGAGCGTGTATTAGCTGATTGAACAAGTATTCCGGCTTCAAAGACGCAACCAGGCTCTGGTGGGTACCCCGATTCACGTTGATGAGCGAATCGGGGTTTGTCATCCCAACAACATTCTTCTGGTATAAGGCGATTTGACCCCCCGTGGCCGGACCGTAGGCCCCATCGGGAACGAGGGATTGTTTACCTTTATAGACATGCCTCGTACCGTTCAACAGCCGCTGGATCAACGTAAGCGTTCATTCTACAGCGTTCTACCCAGCCTGAATATCGCGCGATAGCATGGCCTCTCATTCATTGAGGAGGCAGATTATGACCACTACCTA
>NZ_JBDLLG010000083.1:0-722 GCF_039822625.1 Marinimicrobium locisalis | reverse complement strand
TCGGCCCGCACCCAAACCGATGGGGCGCCTATCTCCTACCAGGCCGGTGGCGATTTATGGCTGGCCCAGGTGGAAAGCGCCGAAGGGACGGTCAGTCTGAGCAACGACGGCATTATTGAAAGCGTGTTCGCCGAGGAGCAAACCAATATTACCGCTCAGCGGCTGGAGGTTGCCTCAGGCTCCGGCATCGGCAACCAACAACGGCTTCTGACCGAGGTGAAAGAACTGTCGCTGACCAACCAAAGAGGCCGGGTGGCGGTCACCAACACCGGTACGGTTCGAATCGAACGCATGGCCAGCAACGGTAACGTCAGCTTGCGCAGCCTGGAGGGCGATGTTGAGCTGGACAGCCGCGAGGGGCCGATCTTTGACCTTGAAGAGCGCGACGCCATTCGCGCCGGCGGCACCCTCAGTGCGAATTACCAGCAGGGCACCGTCAGCATTTTTGTCGACAAAGGCAGCCTGTTGGCACTGGGTACGCCCCACAGCCACAAACCGGACCTGGTGGGTCGTCGGGGCAACATCATCGTGGCGAAGGATATTGGCACGGCGGCCCGGCCATTGGTGATGTATTTTCAGGACAGTGTGTTTATGAACGGTTTGCGCAGTTGGTCCCCGGAGTGGGCCTTCGGTGATCCGCCGCCCACGGTGGAGAACCAATCCTCTCTTAAAATGAGTGATTTTGATCTTCTGATGTCGGGGGCGGATTACTTGATTCAAGT
>NZ_JBDLLG010000082.1:0-729 GCF_039822625.1 Marinimicrobium locisalis | reverse complement strand
ACCACCATCTTGGTCTGGTCGTAGACGCACTCTTCGGTGACGCCGCCGAAGTAGCGGAAGGCCTCGTCGTGCAGCTGAATGAAGGCCTCGGTGTCCAGCGGCTGGAGCCGAATGCCGACGTACATCAGGCGCGAGCAGGCCAGCACGAACACCACGAAGTACACCACCCGCTCGAGGCCGCCGATCCACACACCGCGCAGCTCTCCAGGGTCCACCTGACACTGGACGCCGGGCACGGCGTCGAGCACCGGTTCGTAATACCGGGCCTGACCGCTGGCGACCTGTTCCTTAAGCGTGCGCACGTAGCGGCGCAGGCTCCGGTCCGAAGCAGGCAAGTCCCCAACTCGCTCACGCAGGCGCCGGGCCAGCTTGACGGCGCTCAACTGGGGATAGGACTTGAGCTGGTGGATAAGGAAGTCCCGATGCTCATCCAGGCGCTTGGTGCGCGAGGGATCGTTCTGAGCCTGGCTGATGGCCGCTTCGTCCATCTTCAGGTACTTGCGTACTGTGTTGCGGGCGATGCCCAGCTCTCGGCCAATGGCGCGCAGTGACAGGCCTCGGCCCTGGTCATACAGTGCTTTTATCTTGTGAATCATAACCCACTCCTTCAATGCTCTGTCCCCGGCTTATGGATGTGGCGGGGGACGCTACACAGTTTTGTGGCCAAAGCCACCTGGGGTGGGTCAAAATTATTGGCCAGAGGTGGGTCAGTTTAGATGGCCATTAACA
>NZ_JBDLLG010000081.1:0-734 GCF_039822625.1 Marinimicrobium locisalis | reverse complement strand
GGTCGTCTCCTGTTCCTACCCCATAGTCACTACTGGACACAACCGTTCGTTCCCCAGTGCTCAAATTAATACGTAGGAGATTTCCGTCTCCATCTGATAGGGTATAAACATGATCGTTGCTCTTTGGGTCGGGTACGATGCTCACCACGCTGTCGTGGGTGGGCTCTCCAGAGTTAAAGTCCGATTGACTAAGCACGGCTCCATCACCCGTTTCAAGGTCAATGGCAAAAATTCTGGCCGTGTAACTCGTGCCCACGCCCAAAAGCGCTCGCTCACCCTCATGATCTAACGTTATGCTGTAGGTAAAAACGAGGGCATTATCCTCTTCAGTAGAGGCATCATCCGTGGCAAAAACGGCTCTTTTCGAGGTTTCAAGGTCTATTGAAATAATCTGCCCCAAAGACTCTCCTTCGGCATTCTTAAACTGATCCGGCACTAGCAGCCGGCCCCGCTTTTTATCAAACGTCATATCCCGGATATCGGTAAAAGGCACCTCGTTATTGGGAAAACTCTCCGCAAACGCCTGGCGACGGACCTGCACCACATCGGCCTCTTCTATGGCGTTGCCCTGGGCGTCTTCGGCCGAGACCCGGATCTGGTTATCGCCCTGTTCCAGGGAGACCGTCTTTGACCACCCCTCAAAGTCGTTTTCGGTCTCGGCGGTATAAGTTTGGATGCTGCCGCTCTCGCCCTCAACCGTCAACGTCACGGAAGCAATGGCACTATAATCATCG
>NZ_JBDLLG010000080.1:0-734 GCF_039822625.1 Marinimicrobium locisalis | reverse complement strand
GGTCGTCTCCTGTTCCTACCCCATAGTCACTACTGGACACAACCGTTCGTTCCCCAGTGCTCATATTGATACGCAGCAGGTTTCCATCCCGTCTGGACATCGTAAAAATATGTTTATCACTTTTGGGATCAGGCTCGACACTCACAACGCTGTCGTGAGTAGGCTCCTCAGAGCCGGGGTCCGATTGGCTAATCACCGACCGCTCGCCGGTTTCAAGATCAATGGCAAGAACTCTGGCCAAGTAACTTGAATCCACACCCAGGAGGGCTCGGTCTTCCTCGACTCCCATCGTCATACTGTAGGTATACGCCAGAGCATGGTCCTCTTCAGTAGAGGCATCATCCGTGGCAAAAACGGCTCTTTCCGAGGTTTCAAGGTCTATTGAAATAATCTGCCCTGAAGACTCTCCTTCGGCATTCTTAAACTGGTCCGGGACCAGCAACCGACCCCGCTTTTCATCAAACGTCATATCCTGAATATCGGTAAAAGGCACCTCGTTATCCGGAAAACTCTCCGCAAACGGCTGACGACGGACCTGAACCACATCGGCCTCTTCTATGGCGTTGCCCTGAGCATCTTCGGCCGAGACCCGAATCTGGTTATCGCCCGGCTCCAGGGAGACCGTCTTTGACCATCCCTCAAAGGCGTTCTCTGTCTCGGCGGTATAAGTCTGGATGCTGCCGCTCTCGCCCTCAACCGTCAACGTCACGGAAGCAATGGCACTATAATCATCG
>NZ_JBDLLG010000079.1:0-819 GCF_039822625.1 Marinimicrobium locisalis | reverse complement strand
GCCGCCGACCAGTTCGGTCATCCCCGTGATTGCAATATAGGGTTCGGAGCCTTCATTCTTTGAAAGATCCCACTGCGCACCAGCGGTTTGGTTCCAATAGGTTTTTTCGTTTTTCCCATGCAGAGTATCGCTACCGCTCCCAACGAGTTCCTCCATCCCTTCAAAGGCCGAAAGGCGGGTAACCGGGTCAGTAGAGTTACCATCTACAACCGCAGCCACAGATTCCCCGTCATGAGTCAACTTCCAAACGGAATGGGAGTCCGTATTGGCCTCAACGGTCAGCGTGTCAGTGACAGCGGCACCTTCACCGCCGATCAGTGTTCCAGTGAACGCTTCGCCCGAGGTGATGGTAAAGTCATCTTTTGCGCTCCCACCTCTCAGGGTATCCATACCGGTCAGGGCCAGGTCATATACCGCGCCATCACCGCTTTCCACCAGTTTCCAGCTCGATGGCCCTTGGGTGCCATCCGTTAAGATTTCGGAACTCAACGTCCAATCCGTGGATTGATTTCTGCCGTAGAAGGTGTCGGATCCCGAGCCGGTGAGGGTATCCATATTACTGAATTCGCCCAGCCTGGCGGCGCCGCCATCTACCTCTACGGCATTAACGCCGTCACCGTGCGCCAGCCGCCAGTTCAAACTCTCTTCGCTGGCCGCTTCGACCGCCAGGCTATTCACACCGGCTCCGCCGTCAACTGAACCGGACAAAGTGCCTGAAGGCGTTAAGGAGAAATCATCATTGCCTTCCCCGCCGGCCAGGTCTGTGAAGCCGGAGAAGGTAAAGCGTGGATCCTCACCCACAACGTTCTGGATGCTGCC
>NZ_JBDLLG010000078.1:0-972 GCF_039822625.1 Marinimicrobium locisalis | reverse complement strand
AGGCCCGGCGACGGAACCGACATCAATCTGAATATCGCCATCATCGCGAATACCCACCGTGCCAGCTTCGGTCAGGCTCCAGTTGCCTTCAAAATGATTCTCTTCGTTGGCCAGCGTAACCGTGCCCTCGCCCACCTCCACAGAGGTGGTCCCGGCGACGGCCAAGTTGGTATCCGCGCTCTGAACCAGGCTATAGCTACCGGCGCTGCCGGAACGGTTAAGGTTGAGATTACTCGTAGTGATATTGCCCAGGCTTCCACCAGTGTCGGTGGTAATGGTGAGATCGCCGGAACTGGTGTTGATGGAGCCGCCGTTGTGCGTAAAGCTGACTGGCCCCTCGCCAGCGTCGGTGCCGATCATAAACTCACCGCCAGCGGTTGTAACGTTATTGCTCACCGTTACGGTTCCGCCGGCGTTCAGTTGGATATCAGCCCCTTGGCTGTTCAGCGCCCCTTCCAGCGTAACGTTCTCATTGAAAGTGACCGGTGAGTCCCCTTCGATATCTTCACTAGGTCCTGTCAGAGCGGGCAGGCTCGGATCTTCCTGACTGCTTTGGGTCAGAGTTTCGTCGCCCGACGAAACAAATAGGCCACCCCCTCCTGAAGCAGTAGTAATGGTATCACTTGCCGATATTTCGTGGCCCGCCCGAAGCGAGACGCTGCTGATCGTAGAGTCAGACCCCATTGCTTTATTAATAGTGATGTTGTCTGCGGCTCTAAGATTGATAGCGCCATCGGTATCCAAGCTACCATCAATAAACAAGCTACGGCCGTCCCGATCAACCGCGTCATTCCCATCAACGTTCTCTGCGTCACTCGCACAACCGGAGGTGCCACACTCAGCCACACCGGCGGAAAAAACAATAGCACCATTGCCCAGCTTGATATCAGCACCTGAGCTAACCTGAATGTAACTATTCAGCACCATCTTCAAGATGCGAGCGCTTTTCAATCAAAAAGTCCGGCCAGTTAT
>NZ_JBDLLG010000077.1:0-984 GCF_039822625.1 Marinimicrobium locisalis | reverse complement strand
TGCGCGGGCAGTTGTGCCTGTTTCAGGTGCCGGGCGATACGGCTACGGGTACGCTCGGTCAGTTCATGCTCGGCCACCTGCTGGGCGAAGTCCAGGTAGGACAGTTCGTTGGCCTCGGCCTGGGCGAGCAGTTCGTCGAGGTGATTCGCTGTCGCACTCAGGCGCAAGCTGCGGTACTGAGACTGGGTCTGCTCAAGCCGACTCATGGGTCACCTCCTGGCCACTGGAGCGGCCAAGCTGGGCATAGGCCTGCAGAGCCGAGGTGGGTATTCGGTCCTCAGTGCCCGGCGCCGTGTCGATGTCGGGTTCTCGCCCTCGCTCCCGAGCCTGCTGCCAGGCCTCCAGATAGTTTTGTATGGCGCTGGCGGTCAAGCGGGTTTGCTGGGTCAGTATTGCCAGCAGCTCGGCGTCTACTGGTCCATACCGGTTCAGCAAGTCACGCACTCCCACCAGTTGGTCTTTGTAGATTCTCGGCGAGGTGAGCTTAAGCAGGCGACACAGCGTCGCGGCGGCCTGTGCCGGTACGTGCTCAGTAATCGCTTGCTCCAACTCGTTGATACGCTGGGTCGGATCCCGGTAATGATGGTTGTTCTTGATGGTACGCCCCTTCTCCAACGACAGAGTGTGGCGGGCGATCCGCTCACCGGTTTCCAGGTCGTGAATGTGCAGTTGGCCATGGTGCTCGGCGACGCCCACCTGAGCGCGTTGCCAGCGCAGCGGCACCGAGTATTTGTTGGCCTTCCAGGAGATCAGGCCGGTCTTGTCGGCTCGGCGCCGGTGTTGGGTGGGCGTGGTATCCAGCAGGCTTGATGGCACCAGATAGGGTCTCAGGTGGGCGCGCTCGTCCGACTCGAAGTGTGCGCGCGGCTCCCGCCCGGTGGTGCCGTGGGTACGGGCGTTTGCCACGGTCTCCAGCCAGTGTTGCAGGTGCTGACGTAGCGCCGTCTCGCTCTCGAAGGTCTCCCCGTACAGGGCGTCCTGCTT
>NZ_JBDLLG010000076.1:0-986 GCF_039822625.1 Marinimicrobium locisalis | reverse complement strand
TAGGTGGTCCCGTCACTGACCTCGAAGGTATCGGTTTGGCCGCCGCCGATAAGCGTTTCTATGCCTTCGAAAGAGAGGTTATCGTTTAGGGTTTCCTCCGCGCCCAGGTCCCAGGTGTTGGTGACATCGCCACCGACCAGGGTGTCTTCACCCGTGCCGCCGAACAGGGAGAAGGCAATATTATCGGGCGCTCCCGTCGCCAAGTCCACCTCAAACCGGTTGGTACTATTGCCCGCCCGGAGGGTTTCGATCCCGGTAAAGCTCACCGTGCCGCCAGTACCCTCAGAGTCGGGTGCCACGGAGCCGGCACCCGAGTTCGTTAAGGTCCAAAGGCTGGAGGTGTTGGGAGCCTGAAGTTCGTTGCTGTCGGTTTGGCCATTGATGGTCATGCCGGCGGTGGTTGGGAGGGCATCTCCACCCAGTGTGACCTTGCCGTAGGTATTGAAAACGACCGTGCCCAGCGCTTGGGTAGCGCCAATGGCTTGGGAGAGGAAGATATCGGTCGCACTGACTGTGAAATCCTGTGCGCCGCCCGCGGTGCTGTCCAGGGTACCGATAAGGGTGAAGTTGCCGGCACCTTCGGGCGGGTTGGCCTGTAGATCCTCTGTGGGAGAGAGGTCGACCGTTACCGGCTCGGCGAGTTCTACGGCCCCCGTTAGCATCACCGTGCCGCTTTCACCATCGTCGTGCCAGTTGCGCGTAGCGCCCCCGCCAAGGCTAGTGAGACTATCGTGAAGTACGATAGTGGGCGCCTGGGCTTCTATATCTCCCCCATGGCCACCGTCGTTGTTCCAGTCGCCCGCACCACCGCTGGCGATAAGCTCACCCAGGTGGAGCGTAAAGTTTGTGTCGCCCGGATTCATCGGACGGAAGGTTATGGAGCCGCCATTTTCCGCAGTACCGCCTGTGGTATTCACCGAAATAGGCCCGGCGACGGAACCGACATCAATCTGAATATCGCCATCATCGCGAATACCCACCGTGCC
>NZ_JBDLLG010000075.1:0-1014 GCF_039822625.1 Marinimicrobium locisalis | reverse complement strand
TGTGCTGCTTCGCATCAGTGAGCACCCGGCCAGCCGGGTGGAAGAGCTGACGCCCCGGGCGTGGAAAGACACCTTCGCCGATCAGCCGCTCCGATCAGACCTCTACAGGGCCGTCAACCACGCCTCTGAATGAACGGTTACTAGTAGAGTGCGTTTAAGTTAAACCCGCCCTCAAAGGGGCCATCACCAGGCGGACTCTGGATAACAAAAGGTAGAGTCACCACAAGAATAAGCGCGGCAATCACCCAGATCTTAAGGCGCTGATAATGCGCAGTGGAAATTAACTTATTAGTGCCAGAAGCGACACCGAAATAGAATAAGAGAAGGTAGAGTGGGAAGTAACCCAACTGTAACCTGTCAATGGCCATCTATTTTGACCCACGTTTGGCCATTAATTTTGACCCACAGTACGTCGTCTAATTCGTTGTTTTTTGCTTCAGTCGATAGCTCTCTCCTCCCAGCATAAAGATGTGTGAGTGGTGGATCACCCGGTCGATGATCGGCACCGCCACGGCGTCGTCGTGGAAGAACTCACCCCAGTTGGTGAAGTCCTTGTTTGTGGTCAGGATGATCGAGCGGTACTCGTACAGGCTGTTGATCAGTTGGAACAGGTTGTACCGCGCCTGGCGGGTCATGGGCAGGTAACCCAACTCATCGATCACCAGCACGTCGTATTTGGCCAGTTGGCTCAGCCGCTTCTTGAGCTCGCCCTTCATTTCCGCTAGCTCCAGGTCTTCCACCAGCGCCAGCGCACTGCGGAACAGCACCTTGTAGCCGGCGTCGATCGCTTTGAGGGCGATGCCGATGGCCAGGTGGGTTTTGCCCACGCCCGGCGGGCCGATGAACACCAAGTTCTGGCGCTCGTCGATAAAGCCGAAGTCCAGCAGGGCGTTGACTTGGCGCTTGGTGATGGTGGTTTGGTGGCGGTAGTCGAACGCCTCCAGGGGCTTGTGCGCGGGCAGTTGTGCCTGTTTCAGGTGCCGGGCGATACGGCTACGGGTACGCTCGGTCAGT
>NZ_JBDLLG010000074.1:0-1091 GCF_039822625.1 Marinimicrobium locisalis | reverse complement strand
ATTTCAGAATTTCTCGGAAAAACCCTGTCAAGTGTTTTTTCAAAAATTGAGCTGAATAGTTACCAATTGCCTTGATAGCAGCATAAACCTTATATGATTCCGATGCTGAAGTGGTTTTATCCAGCTCATCTAAAAGCTGTTGAAGCGCGTCCAAGAGCATTCCTATTTGTGACATGTTTCCTCACAGCTAATTTTGTTTAACGCCTAAGCACACGGGCGCGAGTTTACGAGCGTCCCGCCGACGCTTGCGGCGGCGTAGTGGTGCGTATGGTTATGTTTCTTTTCCAATTTTAGTTTTTCTCTTAAAGAATTTCTCAACATTTTCTACAGCGGAAGTAACTTTGATAGAGAATTCGTCTGTTTCCGATTCGTAGTATACAATCTTGTTGTTCTCTATACGTCTTGCAGGCGTCGTATCAACTTCAGCGCCTGGTCCCGCATAGGCACCTTTTAACCAAAAGTGCATCCAAATTGCAGACCTCAAATTGCCTATAACTTTTTGGAGTTGATCGAAGCAGTCAGACGCTCGTTCACCCCATATGACTTTAGCTTCCAATCGGACAGCTTGAAGATCAGTCCACTTCTCATAAAGAGCTCTCATACGCTCATCATAAATTCGCTGCTCTTCCTCTAACCGCCGCCCTGCTTCTACTTCATCCTTGTTTAAGAACATCATGGGGCTTCTTACATTCTGAATTTCCTGCTGAACTTTATACGTTAGTAGTATTGCTCGTTTTGCGGTGTCGTACTCAGAAGCCCCTCGCAACTGGCGATTCCAGGTGCTCAAGCCCAAGGCAGCAATGACTAAGGCGCCAAAAGTCCCAATTATGGCTACGACATCCCTCGTTAGGGACCAATTAATATCTGTAAGAGTCAAGCAAATACTCAAATAACTGCTCCTGAAACATAACGCCCGGCTTTAGGGCGGACTTGTAGCCGCGAAGCGGCGGAAAGGCCGTCCCAGCCCCGAAGGGGCGATAACAGCCGATTGTTGAACGAAGCCGCTCCGCGGCAAAGTTAGAATTCGAGAGCTGAGATAATTCCCCTACGTGCTTATACCGAGCACGACAACTAGAGGAATTATCTCATGC
>NZ_JBDLLG010000073.1:0-1220 GCF_039822625.1 Marinimicrobium locisalis | reverse complement strand
CCCGACACCGGCACCACCACCTACGACTACGACAGCGCCGGCAACCGGCTATCCCGGCAGGACGCCCGAGGCGTGCTCACCGAGTACGACTACGACGCCCTAAACCGCCTGACCGCCGTGCGTTACCCGAACTTCCCCGAGGAAAACGCCAGCTACCATTATGACAACGAGGAGCCGGGCCGCAACGGCATTGGCCGGTTGACCCGAATCGAAGACCCTTCCGGCACTACCCGCTATTTCTACGATTACCTGGGCAACGTCACCCGCAAGGAAACCGCGCTCAATGGCCATACACTGACCGTCGAATACCAGTATGACAGCGCGGGCCAACGGATTGGCATTACCTACCCCTCCGGCCAGCAGGTGTCGATCACTCGTAACCCGCAGGGGCGAGTCAGCGGCCTGAGCACCCGCCTTGAGGCGCAGAGCAGCGCTCAGGTGCTCGCGGAGGCAATTGAATACCGACCGTTTGGCCCTCTTTCCCGCCTGACCTACGGCAATGGTTTGCAGGAAGTCCGCACTTATGACCTCGACTATCGCCTGACCGGCATTGAAATGGGCGACAGCGATCCCTTACGCCGCCGGCTCTACGAGTACGACGCCGTCAATAACATCACCCGCATCGAAAACCCAGAAGTGGCGGGTGAGGCCACCGACTATGCCTATGACCCGGTCAACCGCCTGGTGGAGGCGGCCAACACCGACTACGATATCCAGTTCGGCTATGACCCGGTCGGCAACCGCACCAACAAGGCCGACGACGGAGTCGTGGAAAACTACCAGTACGCCACCGACAGCCACCATCTGTTGTTCAAAGGCCCCCAAAGCTATCAATACAATGCGGTAGGCAACACCATCGACAACGGCACCCATCAGTTTGAGTACTCCGCCGCCAACCGGATAGTTCAGGCCTCTCAGTCCGGTAATACGGTGGCAGAATACACGTACAATGCGCTGGGCCAACGCGTCATCAAGCGACTTCCGAATGGCACGGTCACCTACTACTTCTACAATGAACAAGGCCAACTGCTCGGGGAGTACGACAGCGCGGGCAACCCGGTGCGAGAGTACGCATACCTGGAGGGTGCCCCTCTGGCGATGGTCAGCAACAGCCAAGTGCACTACTATCACAACGACCACTTGGGCACTCCGAGATTGTTGACCGATGCGCAAAAGGCCATCACATGGAAGGCGACGTATACGCCCTTTGGGAAGGCCAG
>NZ_JBDLLG010000072.1:0-1323 GCF_039822625.1 Marinimicrobium locisalis | reverse complement strand
GGTTCTTCGTAAAACTCTGTGGAGCGCTACGGCAGCATATCGAGCTTTCCACAGTGAAACAGTATGCTCGTTCTGAAGCCTTCGAAGGAGCGGTAACCCCGGGCATTTGACTTCACGGTCTGTATTTTAGAGTTGAGCCCTTCGGCCGCTGCATTGCTGATACGGTGGTCAAAGTAGTTCAACAATCTGTCCATATGCGCTTTTAGCATTCTGGCTACTTTCTTGACCGGCTCCAGTCGGCATCGAATCGCCCAGCTGTACCATTGCTCAAAATACCGCCTAGCCCAGCCTTTAGAGCGGTAATCCCAGAAAGGCCGGAAGTGCTCTTTAAGAGCCCAGGCGCGGGCGACCTTGAGGTTACTGCCTTTGAGGTGGTCGAACTGCTCTCTGTGCGCCAGGTTGACGTTTTCGTCGTTATGCAGCCAGAAGTGTTTTGTGCCTTTTAGCCGGTTGTCGCCTTCACGGGCGAGCTGCTTATTCTCAGCGCGACGAACCTGATCCACCGACTGATTGAGGTGTTGGCTGATATGGAATCGGTCATGCACAATTACCGCTTGAGGCATCTGATCTTCAACCGCGTTGGCAAAGGCTTTCCACATATCGAGAGCCACGGCGGTGACCTGTTCACGCTGTGCTGGCGTTAACGCCTGCTCCAGTAGGGCTTTGCAGGCTGCTTCCTTGCGTTCCTCAACAACATCCAGAACGCGGCCTTGCTTGAGGTCCACCAGGTTGGTGATGTATTGATGACCCGAGCGGAATTGCTTCTCATCAATACCAAGGTATTTAATCGGCGCCGTATCACGCCGGGCCAATCCTCGCTCGACGGCACGTCGCTTAATCGCTTCGACTTGATGCCAGTTCAGCTTGAGTAGCTTGCGAGCCTCTTCTATACTGCGGGAGGCCTGAAGCACTCGAATGGCAAAGGCTTCAAATAGCAGCGTAAACCGGCTGTTCTTGGCTGCCCAAGGAGCTTCAACAGTTTTTACGCCATGGTCCTTGCATTTGACTCTTGGCAGTTGGGCGTGCAAGTACGTGGCGAACTGCATGGTATCGAGGTGGCGCCACGTCCGGCGTTCACGATCATCGTGCTTGGGGCACATGATTTCGCACTCAGGACAGACGCCCGAGGTATCAGCGTACTCGACTTCAATATCAACCCGGCTGCTGGCCATATCGAGGTCTACCGAACTGATTTCCCAAGGTGAATGAATACCCAGAAGCAATGCGTAATGATCTTCGATTTCCACAGAAAAAGGCCCTCGAAATAGTCTCTACGTTTAGGCCGAAATTATACTGGATTTCCACAGGAATTTACGAAGAGCC
>NZ_JBDLLG010000071.1:0-1351 GCF_039822625.1 Marinimicrobium locisalis | reverse complement strand
GCATGAGATAATTCCTCTAGTTGTCGTGCTCGGTATAAGCACGTAGGGGAATTATCTCAGCTCTCGAATTCTAACTTTGCCGCGGAGCGGCTTCGTTCAACAAACCAAGTCAGTGGGACATATTTTTGCTTCGCTGCGCTCAAAACGCAAAAATATGCCCCTGCTTGGGGGCGTTATGCCTAAAAGGGGAGTCATGAAGGGACGAGCAATGAGGGGAGCATTCTTTGCGCTGCTTGCTGGCATTTCTATCGCACTACCTAGCAGTGCGGAGGAACAATTTGACCTAAGTAGGCTTAGCCATGGAATGATGGGTGTTGATATTCCTAGTGGACCTTATTACATAATCAGACGGTCGATTGAAGAGCAAGAAATTCTTGTTAAGAAATATGGTCAAAAAAATCTAAGGTCAGGGCACAAAGACTTCATGCTTATTAAAGCTGTAAGCCCTGATAGCGATTGCGCTCTTGCACACGTGGAGAAAGGGAATAGTGAATATGCACACCACCCAATTTATGAAATTGGTGGCTTCTTAGACTTATGCTCGTGTGCGTGGTTCGATTTGACCGGAAGACGTCAATCAGAAAGCTGTCCTGGAAGTGATTTAGAGATTGCACCACATCAATTTCTGCATGATGAAGTGGTGGTTATTGGTGAGTAAATGGCATAACAAGGCGTACCAGTTCGCCACCGCAAGCGGCGGCAGGACGCTCGCAAGCTCGCGCCTCTGTATGCGGCGTTATAAACCATCGGAGGCTTTGTGCCAGCGACAGTGATAGAGGTCGTAGATACAGCAATTAAAATTGGCCTTGGTGGAATAATCGGTTTCGTTAGCACCTATACAGTGACTAGACTGAACCACACTCACGATGCAAACAAAGAAAGGTCAAAACGTCACTTTGATGCGATTGAGCAGGTGGCTGCGCACATTGAAGAGTTTTCGCATGTGGCGCTAAAATATTGGGCGCTAGTGGTAGAGTGCGTTCGTGTTGAAAACGATGGTAAGGAGTGGCCTAAAGAACGTGCTGAACAGCTGAACATCGTAAAAGCTGAATATTTCAGTGAAGCTAAGAACGTGACCGTCGCGGAATCAAAGCTCCTTTTACTTGGGCTGAACGCAGCGTCCGAAAAGCTTGGGAATTACACGGAGTTCCTCAAAGTTCTTAGGCGCAAGTACTACGTGGGGAAACATGGGCTCACGGAGGAAGTGATGGACAATGTTCGTGAAGAGCTACTAAGCCTCCGTCAAGAGTTTTTCAATGAGCTTTCGAAGGCCTACAAGAATGGTTTATAACGAATAAGGATATGTTGCGCTTGCCGCAACCTATCTCATTGTTGAACGAGCCCGGAGGCC
>NZ_JBDLLG010000070.1:0-1446 GCF_039822625.1 Marinimicrobium locisalis | reverse complement strand
GCTTATCCGTATATGGTCTCCTCCCCGTTTGCAAGGTCTCAGTGCTCGATGTCAGGGACAGGTTTGCGTCCGTATATCCGGCCTGTTTCACGAGGCGGCTTTGTCGCCTCTGGCCTTGATGGAAGATCCGCGCCTGCCGTCCTCATCGCCCTAACGGCCTCAAGGGCCCTCAGATAAGCCAGGTTTCCGGCAGGCCGGTTTGACCTGTTGTGCCATCGATCGCTGTGACCCTCGCAACCTGAGGGAAGGGTAACCTCCGTAATCGTCTACTTTGTGTCGCTTGCTTGCTCCACTCGCTCCCTGGTTAACCTATTCGGCCATTCGCTCCTCAAGTGGCCGGTACCGCTCGCCTCGGGCTATGATCACCCAAGCCATGCGGACTAACTTGTTCGCCAGCGCTACGGTGGCCTTGTTCACGCCTCGCTGCGCTTTGATTCTCTGGATCCAGCGGCTGAGTTGATCGCTTTTCTGGTCAACCCGCGAGACCACCGCTCGAGCCCCGTGCACGAGCTGAGCTCGCACGTAAGGATCGCCTCGTTTACTGATCCCCAGCAAAACCTCCTTGCCTCCGGTGCTGTTCTGCCTTGGCACCAGCCCCAGCGCTGCGGCCGCATCCCGACCCCGCTGGAACTGCTGACCATCACCCATCCAGCCTTTGAGCACGCTGGCGACCATCAGGCCCACACCCGGTAATTCATCCAGGCGCTGACAGACCTCGTCCGCCTTGGCTTGTCGCTCCACCTCCTGGTCGTACCAGGCCAGCTCCTGCTCCACTTCCAGAAAGCGCCGGTACTGACGATTCAGCAACTGCCGGGCCCAAGTACTCAACTCGTTCTCGGCATCTTCCAGTGCCAGGGGCAGCTCCCGGCGCAGGGCCGCTATCCCTTTAGGGATGATAACCCCGTATTCAGCAAGAAGTCCTCGCAACCGGTTGCTCATCCGAGTCCGTTCGTTGCTCACGCTGCGACGCAGCTTGTGCAACATCTGCTCATCCTGCTGCTCGACGCTCTTGATCGGTACCGGACGGATCCGTCCGTGCTCACAGGCCTCGGCGATTGCCTGAGCGTCGTTGTAGTCATTCTTCTGCCCCCGCAAATACCCCTTGACGTGTTGCGGAGGCAGTAAGACGACCGTATGCCCTTGCGCCTGGATGGTTCTTGCCCAGTAGTGCGAGCTCCCGCAGGCCTCCATGGCAACCGTGCAGGGGGCCAGCTTCGCAAGCCGGTTCAGTAACTGCTTGCGGCGCACCTTGCATTTCCAACCGCACTGGCCTTTCGGGCCCAGCCCGTACAGTGCGAATTCGTTCTTTGCGAGGTCAATGCCAATCGTTGTAAGCTTTGCCATGGTCTCCTCCCACTCATTTCAGATAGGAATGTCTTCTCCTTCCCTATCTTGGCACATCGCGATGCCGGTTAAAGAGGGGAGGAGACCATCTCATCGCCCTAC
>NZ_JBDLLG010000069.1:0-1447 GCF_039822625.1 Marinimicrobium locisalis | reverse complement strand
TAGTGCCCGTCCATAAACGAGTAAGCCACTGAAAATACAGGGAAAATATCGATTGGAGGGTTAAAAAAGGCCCTATTGCTTTGTAGAATTGTTTTCGACCAAGAAAGCAAACTCCAAAACAAAGGGCCCTACCATGCGAGAATCCCGCACGGCACAAAGTAGTTTATTTGATCTGTATTCGCCACACAAGTTTGGGGCGTTTCTCGGCGATTTATCTCGCGTGCTGGACGATCATCCTGAAATACTCCCTCTTCTGGAGGAGGATTTCCGCGTTGAAGGGACGCAGGCAACGGGACGCAAAGGTCTGTCTGTTGAGAGCACGTTTCGCTGCATGCTGCTCAAGCAGATCACTGGCGTCAGCTATGAGATGTTGGCCTTTCATTTAGCGGACTCATCCAGCTATCGGGCCTTTTCCCGGCTGGAGCGGGATTGTCAGCCCGGGAAGTCCGCCCTCAGCGGCAACATTCGTCGCCTGAGACCGAAAACGCTGCAATCGGTGTTTCAGCAGCTGGGTATTTCGGCGTTTGAGCGGGGCGTAATGAAAACGGACTGTTTGCGGATAGACAGCACTGTGGTCAGCAGTAACATCGCGCCACCATCAGACAGTAAGCTACTCGATGATGGCATCCGAGTGTTGAGCCGACTCATGGCCAAAAGCCGCGATGGCACAGGCGTCAAACTACGGTTGACGGATTACCGCAAGCGTTCCAAGTCGTTGGCGGCGCGTATTTTTTACGGTAAAAAGGCCGATAAGGAGACGCTGTATCCTGAGTTGATTTCGCTCGCCAGCTGGGTACTCAAACAGAGCGATAAAGCCATTGAACAGGTTCAGCGCCAAAGCGGCGAGTCGGCTCTCACGCAGTCCTGGGTCGATCAGGTTGTCCATTACCGGACATTGCTGGAGCGTGTCATTGATCAAGCCGAGCGGCGGGTGCTCAAAGGGGAGAAAGTGCCGGCATCTCAAAAGCTTGTCAGCCTGTTTGAGCCGCATACGGATATCATCATCAAGGGGCCTCGGGAGATTGAATACGGGCACAAGGTCAACCTGGCCACGGACAAAAACGGTTTGATCACCACCTTGATGATTGAGAAAGGGAACCCTACGGATGTCGAGCGGTTCATGCCCGTGGTTGGCGCCCATCAGTCACTGTATGGCAGCGTACCCAAAACCACCATTGCTGACGGTGGTTACGCCAGTCTGGATAACATCGACAAAGGCAAAGCGTTGGGCATCAAGCGAGTGGGGTTCCATAAAAAAAGAAGTATCTCGCTCAGCGCCATGGGACTGAAAGAGAAAACTTTGAAAAAGCTGCGGGACTTCCGCGCTGGTGTTGAAGGGAACATCTCGGAATTGAAGCGGGCCTTTGGAGCCTCGAAAGCATTGTGGAAAGGCGAAGACGGCTTTATGTCATTTGTCTGGGCATCGGTGATCAGTTACAACCTGACG
>NZ_JBDLLG010000068.1:0-1527 GCF_039822625.1 Marinimicrobium locisalis | reverse complement strand
CTGGAAAGCGTGGTTGCTCTGTTGAAGGTTCAGGGTATCTGATTCGCCGCCGCCCTCGATGTGCTCGACCCGTCCATCGCCGGTCAGGGTAAAGGTATCTTCTCCCGAGCCGCCCACCAGGTGCTTAAAGCCGGAGAAGCTCAAGCCGCTGTCCAGCTCGCCTCGGTACTCACCGTCGAGGGTCCAGGCGACGGTGGCCGCGTTGGTGCCCACCAGCCGGTGGACGTAGGCGGCGCTGGCATTCACCGCGTTGATGTTTTGGAGATAGGTGTCGGCATCGCCGCCTTCACGCAAGGTGAAGCTCAGGGCCTGGGTGGCGCCGGTGGCCGTCACGATGTTGGTGTTGCCACCGCCGTCCAGCGTGCCGTCCATTCGGGCAGTGCCGGAAAACACAAACTCATCCGGGTGGTCAGCCCCTTGGAGGGTGGTAAAGTTACTAAAGTAAAGCCTCTTGCCATCAGAGGTTTCCAGCACGCCGTCGTTAACACCGTCCACCGCATCAAGCCCCTGGCGCTGATCGGTCAGAGTCCAAGTATTCGAGGTACTGTTGTGGGAGACTTCCAGAGTACTGGTGTCGTTGTCTTCGTTCCCATAATGACCGATCACGCTTTCTATGTCGGCAATGGACAGTGTACCGCCCAGCGTGCTCTGGCCAACGGTCAGCTCGATCGCCCCTTCTTTTTGGGAGAAATCCAATACATCCAGTTGGTTGCCCCCACGCAGGGTGCCGGTGATATCGCCCTGGCCTTCCACGTTAAAGACATCACCCCGGTCACCCCCCGAGAGCGCCCCGAAGCCCGAGAAATCAACACTGAACGTTTGCCCATTGTTGACCCACTGCACGGTGCCCTCGTTTTCCGCGTCGATGGTCCAGGTATGGGCTTGGCCCGCAGCGCCACGCAGGGTGTTATCACCCTGGGTGGGCGTGTGGCCTTCCAATACTTCAAAGGAGGCCAGGTCGACCGTGGCCGCCGGGTGATTTCCCAGGGAAATATCGAGCGCGGTGTCGGTGCTGAACTCGGTAAAATCAAAGGTGTCGGTATTGCCGCCCCCGTTAATGGCACCGGTAAACGCCTTATTGCCAGTGAGTTTGAAGGTATCTTCACCGCTACCGCCGTTTAACGCGCTCACCCCGGAAAAGGTCAGGGCTCTGTCAAACAGACCGCCCGCGGCGGTGCCCGGGCTCGTGGTCACGCTTCCGGTCTCGGCGCCGGTGAGCTCCCACTGGTTGGTGCCGCTCTCCAATGCCAGGGTGGTAGTGCCGTTGCCGACAATATCGTTGATATTTTCAATATCCCAACTCGGGCCGTCGGCGCCGTACGTCAGGGTGACGGCCGGGTCGTACTCGCTCAAGTCCAGCGTATTGTCCGGTCGCACACCCTCGGCGTTCTCAAGATTGGCGCCCCCGTCAATGGACCCGGCGAAGGCCGTGTTACCGCTCAGGGTAAAAGTGTCCGCCGCGTTGCCGCCGCGCACGGTGGCGACTTTCTCAAAGGTCAGGTTATTATTCAGGGTGCCGCCCTCGGC
>NZ_JBDLLG010000067.1:0-1527 GCF_039822625.1 Marinimicrobium locisalis | reverse complement strand
CTGGAAAGCGTGGTTGCTCTGTTGAAGGTTCAGGGTATCTGATTCGCCGCCGCCCTCGATGTGTTCGACCCGCCCATCACCGGTCAATGTAAAGGTATCTTCTCCCGAGCCACCCACCAGGTGTTTGAAGCCGGAGAAGCTCAAGCCGCTGTCCAGCTCGCCTCGGTACTCACCGTCGATGGTCCAGGTGGTGGCCGCCTCGTTGGTGCCCACCAGCCGGTGAACGTAGTCGGTGCTGGCGTTCACCGTGTCGATATTTTGGAGATAGGTGTCGGCATCGCCGCCTTCGCGCAGCGTGAAGCCCAGGGCGTGGGTGGCGCCGGTGACGGTCACGGTGTTGGTGTTGCCACCGCCGTCCAGCGTGCCGTCCATTCGGCCGACTCCCGAAAAAACAAACTCATCCAGGTGGTCAGCCCCTTCCAGGGTGGTAAAGTTACTGAAGTAGAGCCTCTTGCCATCAGAGGTTTCCAGCACGCCGTCGTTAACACCGTCCACCGCATCAAGCCCTTGGCGCTGATCGGTCAGAGTCCAAGTATTTGAGGTGCTGTTGTTGGAGACACGTAGAGTGCTGCCGTGGTTGGCTTCATTGCCATAATGACCGATCACGCTTTCTATGTCGGCAATGGACAGTGTACCGCCCAGCGTGTTCTGGCCAACGGTCAGCTCGATCGCCCCTTCTTTTAGGGAGAAATCCAACACATCCAGTTGATTACCCCCACGTAGGGTGCCGGTGATATCGCCCTGGCCTTCCACGTTAAAGACATCACCCCGGTCACCCCCCGCGAGCTCCCCGAAGCCCGAGAATTCGACACTGAAATTTTGCCCGTTATTCACCCACTTCAAGGTGCCCTCGTTTTCGGCGTCGATGGTCCAGGTATGGGCTTGGCCCGCGGCGCCACGCAGGGTGTTATCACCCTGGGTGGGCGTGTGGCCTTCCAATACTTCAAAGGAGGCCAGGTCGACCGTGGCCGCCGGGTGATTTCCCAGGGAAATATCGAGCGCGGTGTCGGTGCTGAACTCGGTAAAGTTAAAGGTATCGGTATTGCCGCCCCCGTTAATGGCACCGGTAAACGCCGTATTGCCAGTGAGTTTAAAGGTATCCTCCCCGCTACCGCCGTTCAAGGCACTTACGCTGGAAAAGCTCAAGGCTCGGTCAAACAGACCACCGCTGGCGGTGCCTGGGCTCGTGGTCACGCGGCCGGTCTCGGCCCCGGTCAGCGCCCACTGGTTGGTGCCGCTGTCCAATGTCAGAGTGGTTTTGCCGTTACCGATAATATCGTTGATGTTCTCAATATCCCAACTCGGGCCGCCGGCGCCGTACGTCAGGGTAACTGCGGGGTCGTAGGCGCTCAAATCCAGCGTATTGTCCGGCCGCACACCCTCGGCGTTCTCAAGGTTGGCGCCCCCGTCGATGGACCCGGCGAAGGCCGTCTCGCCACTCAACGTAAAGGTGTCCGCCGCGTCGCCGCCGCGCACGGTGGCGACTTTCTCAAAGGTCAGGTTATTATTCAGGGTGCCGCCCTCGGC
>NZ_JBDLLG010000066.1:0-1569 GCF_039822625.1 Marinimicrobium locisalis | reverse complement strand
GTTGACCGATGCGCAAAAGGCCATCACATGGAAGGCGACGTATACGCCCTTTGGGAAGGCCAGGGTGGACGTTGAGCAGGTCACGAACAATATTCGGTTTCCGGGCCAATACTTCGACCAAGAAACTGGGCTGCATTACAACTACTTTAGGGATTACGATCCGAGCACCGGAAGGTATCTTCAGAGTGATCCGATTGGGCTTGAAGGTGGGATTAATACCTATACTTATGTATCTAATAACCCCTTAGCATTTATCGATCCGTTTGGCTTGGCTGAGGTCGTTATCTGGGGCGGTGTTGGTAAGGGAAGCTCCTCCTTTGGGCACGTTTCGACAAATGTAAATGGAACATCATATTCTTGGGGGCCAGGTGGAATGGATATTAGACCACAATCAGAATACATGAATCTCAATCAGGATTTCCGGTCTGGTCTAGGATTTAATCTTCCTTTAACACAGCAGCAGGATGATTCTCTAGAGCAGTGTTTATCTGGTTATAGTTCTGGGTCAGGTTACAATCCAGCGACTAATAATTGTGGGGCTCCTGTTCAGAGCTGTTTAAACCAAGTCGGGATAGATGTAAGGGGGCTATCTGGAGATATTAGCGTCACTCCTGGTGGAATTGGTTATTCACTGTATACCTCTATGCCAGGTGTAACTACTACGCAACACTCGCGGAATAAATAGTATGAAAATGGCCTTGACTGTTATTTCAGTATTGGTATTTATATATGGAGTGGTGCTGATAGTATTATTTTTGACATTTCCTTTTAACTATCGAGATTTTGATCGCAACAAAAATGGCTTGGTTGGTGTTTGGGAGATTGAATACGTTTTGTCCTATAAAGAAAGAACCGTAATAAAAGATGGAAGAACATGTATTGAATACGTCTCACTGAAAGATGGTTTGGTATTGGCTGTTAAGTGCGCTACAAAATGAAAGAAAAAATATAAAGAGGAAAGATTTATTTAATTTCACCTACGGATGACCGGGTCGCATCTTGCTTTTCCCTTGCTGGAGTTAACGGGCCTCTAGAGCCCCCAGGCTGGAGTGTCAACCTGATGGGTTTCCCTGATCATTGATAAAGAGGAACGTAATGTTCTAAAAGCAGCCGACAACCCGGCTGGGCTTTTTGCTTTTACTCCTCCTTGTCGCATTTGGTGATCAACACTAGGTCCGCCATGTGTGTGCAGACACTGTTCAGAAAGTGCTGATCGTGAGAAATGATGATGGTTTGTGGGGCTGCCCACACTAGTTGTGCAGGAGGGCGGCTACCATCTGGACTCCCTGGCCACTAACGCCAAGCACTTTTTCGACGGGCTGCGCTGATGCTTTGGCTGGGTGTCCCACTGGTCGCGCTGTTTCCCATTTACGCGCACTGGCGACTCCCCACCCATGCGGAAAATCGGGGAGCCAGGTGGCTGACGGCCGGGTTTCTGGTTCTGTTGGGAGTAGGCGTGGGCTGGGCCACCGGGTTTCGTTATTTCCCGGTGGCCGAAGGCGCCGGCCGCTGGGCGCTATTTTTAATCGGTTTTGGCGTGGCTCACTTTCCGGCGGCTTGTGTCCTTTT
>NZ_JBDLLG010000065.1:0-1639 GCF_039822625.1 Marinimicrobium locisalis | reverse complement strand
CGTCTGGAGCAAGGCCAGTTCCAGGTGCGCACCTCACCGACCGGACAGCGCTGTTTAACCTGGACCGACTTGCAGTTATTGCTGGAGGGTATCGAAGTGCAAAAACACCGTCAGTTCAAGCGCTATCGGCATGCGGCGTAACGGCTTGGCTGGTATAATCCCCGCATGACAACGGCTACTGAACACACGCAAGAATCGGCGCCCAGTTCTGATGATGTCCGCGAAGAGCTGGCGGCGCTGCGTCAGTTGGTGGTCGAACAGAAAGCGCATATCCAAGCGCTGGAACACCAGATTGCGTGGTTCAATAAACAGCTGTTCGGCGAGAAGTCCGAAAAGCGCCCGGTTGACAATGCTCATCAGCCGGGACTGGATCTGGGCGAGGCGACCAAGCCGGTCGCCCCTGAAGGTGAGAAGACCACCATCACCTATGAGCGTGGCACCGGTAAAAAGCAACGTCCCGATGATTGTGTGAACGATGCCGGGCTGCGCTTCAACGACGAGGTACCGGTAGAAGTCATTGAACAGCAGCCCCCGGAGCTGTCAGGCCCCGAGGCGGATCAGTACGAAATCATTGATACCAAAACGGTGTGTCGCTTGGCCCAGCGTCCGGCCAGCTACGTTGTGCTGCAATACAACCGCCCCGTGATCAAGCGTAAGGACCAGGATAAACCCGAGCCCTGTCCAGCACCGGCCAACGTTCTGGATCGCAGCGTCGCCGATGTCAGCTTGCTGGTGGGGCTGTTGGTCGATAAGTTCCAATATCACTTGCCGCTGTACCGCCAACACCAGCGCATTCAAAATGCGGGGGTTACACTCAGCCGCGCCACGCTGACCAACCTGAGCAAACGAGCCATTGAACTACTTCGTCCCATCGTTCAGGCACAACTGAATAATGTGTTGCGCAGCAAAGTGCTGGCGATGGACGAGACGCCCATCAAAGCCGGGAAGTCCGGGAAAGGAAAAATGAAGCAAGCCTGGTTCTGGCCCCTGTACGGGGATCAGCACGAAGTGGTGTTTACCTACTCGGCCAGCCGGGGGCGCCAGCATATTGAAAACACACTCAAGAACGTGTTCGAGGGCACCATGCTCAGCGACGGTTATGCCGCCTATGGCCGCTATGCCGACCAGTGCGAAGGCGTGACCCATGCCCAGTGCTGGACGCACACGCGCCGACAGTTTATCGAAGCGGAGAATGATGAACCGGAGGCTGTCGCCGAAGCGTTGTCGTTAATCCGTCAACTCTACCAGTTCGAAACCGAGGCGGCGGACCAAGAGCTCAAAGACGATAAACTGCGCGAGCATCGGCTGACTTACAGCAAGCCGGTCGTCGATCAACTGTATCAGTGGTGCAATGAACAGTTGCAACGCAACAACCTGACGCCGAGGCAGCCGTTTACCCAAGCGCTGAACTACACCTTGAACCGTGAGCAGGCTCTGCGTGTGTTCCTTGCAGAGCCGGCGGTTCCGCTCGATACGAATCACCTGGAGAGAGCGTTGCGTCCGATCCCGATGGGGCGGAAAAACTGGATGTTCTGCTGGACCGAAGTCGGCGCGGAGCATGTGGGCATTATCCAGAGCTTGATCAGCACCTGTAAGCTGCATGGGATCAATACCTACACCTACTTGACCGATGTGCTGC
>NZ_JBDLLG010000064.1:0-1710 GCF_039822625.1 Marinimicrobium locisalis | reverse complement strand
GTAACTATTCAGCTCAATTTTTGAAAAAACACTTGACAGGGTTTTTCCGAGAAATTCTGAAATCTCCGCTTACTTCCTGCCGCAGCGATAACTTGTTTGGCAGCCTTGTTGTTGGTTCGCTCAGGCTACGTTATTTCTTTACCGGAACCCGATCGAGTCCTTGGAAATAAACCCCGCCAGAAGCTTATACAGAAGGAAAAATTCGCCCTGAAAAATCCATGAGATAATAGCGCCACACCACAGTCTATGGCCCCTTACTCATGACTCTCGACAACATTGACATCGATGCCGCGATTGCCGATGCAGAGAAAATGCTGCAGGACGATCAACAGGTCACCCCGGCCGTGCGCGCCGTGATGTCCGTGTTGCTGCTGGTCATTAAACTGCTCATGGCCAAATCGGGGTTAAACAGCCGAAACAGCAGTATACCGCCTTCCCAGGATCAGAACCGCCAAAAGGCTAAAAAGACCGGCGCCAAACGCAAGGCGGGCGGTCAACCTGGACGCAAAGGCGTGACGCTCAAACCCGTTGACGACCCTGACGAGATCCAGGTGCTGGCGCTCGACCGGCGCACCCTGCCTCGCGGTCATTGGCAGGAGGTGGACGTTGAGCGACGCCAGGTGGTGGATCTACGCATCGAGCGCCATGTGACTGAGTATCAGGCGCCGGTACTGGAGAACGAACACGGCCAACGCTGTGTTGCCCCGTTCCCAACGGGCGTAACCCGCCCCATCCAGTACGGCGCGTCGGTCAAAGCCCATGCGGTTTACCTGTCGATGTTTCAGTTGCTGCCCTATGAACGCATACAAGCCATGTTCTGTGAACAGTATGGCATTCCTCTAAGTGCCGGCAGCCTGGTCAACTTCAACCGTGATGCCGCCAAGCGCCTGGCACCGTTTGATGACCTGGCCACACAATGGTTGGCCTCAGAACCTTTGCTGCATGCCGACGAAACCGGGCTCAATATCGATAGCAAGCGCCACTGGCTGCATGTGCTGTGCGCGCCAGCGTGCACCCTGTTCGGCCTGTCGACTAAACGTGGTACCGAGGCGATGAACGCCATGGGCGTACTGCCGAGGTATAAAGGCACACTGATACACGATCATTGGAAGCCCTATTATACTTATGCCTGCACTCATGCGCTGTGCAACGCTCACCATCTGCGCGAACTGACCTACGCTTATGAAGAGGATGGGCAGCGCTGGGCCAAAAACCTGCACACCTTGTTGCTGGAGTTGCACGAAGCCGTAGAGCAGGCCGGCGGCGCGCTGCCGCCCGATCAGGCCAAGCGCTGGAGAACACGCTATCGCAAGATCCTCGGTCGTGGCGACACTGAATGCCCGGCCCCGGTGTTGGGGGACAACACGCCTCGTCGGGGGCGGCTCAAGCGCAGCAAGTCACGCAATTTGCTGGAACGACTTCGTGCCTATGAAGACGATGTGCTACGCTTTATGGGCGATCCGCAGGTGCCGTTTACTAATAATCAGGGCGAACGGGACTTGCGAATGACCAAAGTCCAGCAAAAGATCTCGGGCTGCTTCCGCTCCGCCGAAGGCGCTGAGGCGTTCTGCCGCATCCGCTCCTACTTGCTGACCTGCCAGAAGAATAAGGTAGAGCCTGGAGCCGCATTAGCGGCGGTATTTAAGAATAACTGGCCGGACTTTTTGATTGAAAAGCGCTCGCATCTTGAAGATGGTGCTGAATAGTTAC
>NZ_JBDLLG010000063.1:0-1850 GCF_039822625.1 Marinimicrobium locisalis | reverse complement strand
GAACTATAACCAGCCGGATGCCGGTTCAGTGGCGCTTAACCGCATTCTCAGCCAAAGCGGCTCCGAGATACGGGGCCGGATTAACGCTAATGGTCATGTGGTGCTGATTAATTCTCCGGGTTACAGAGTCAGCGGGATAATATTTTGGCACAAAACCCTTCATTTTACTTGATGTTTCGCCAACTATAGGTATCATTTAGCTCTAGATTTAGACCATTGTGGAGAAGCACGCAAGGGTTTTCAGAGCGATAAATAAGGAGCCGGCTGGTTTCTTAAGGATTTTCGGCGGGTTCGATTTTTGCCGGTTAATAGAGGGGCAAATGGGTGGTAGCCCCGGGAAGCCCTCTTCGCTATCCGTAGATATGTATGACTCGCTGGATTGTCGGATCAACTGCGGACTCTCTCTAGTGCGCCATGAACCGGACATTGGGTGCTGTGCTGTGAATTGCTTCCCTCAAAAGTGTGATTATGGTCTCACATCGAAAGATTTACTCAGCCATCTTTAAATGCTAACGTTCGATTTCAATAAGGCTGGCTCTAAAGGAGTATAGAACAGATGAATATGCAGCTGTGCAAACCCACCAATAAGTCCTTTGTTATTATCGAGTCTATCCATACCAGTGATATTTCCGACTTGGTGAAGTAACCCAGATCTACCGGCAGATCATTGGATATTGCAACTTTGAAACCTACCTGTTTGATGGAAAACCTTTGGATGGTACGCCTAGTCAATGGCAATATATCCGTCACTTCTTAAGCAGGAAAAGAAGAATAACCACGGCACCCACAGAAAGGAACGGTCTTTATTACGTTTACAGGGGCGTTAGAAATTCGGTAAAACCCTTGAATAGCCGCATTGCGGCAGGCTTGCTAAGCCGTGAATATGAGTTGGGGGAACCTATGAGTCCTTTCACCTGGGGCAGCGATCCAGTTCCGCATGTACAGCTATATGGAAGAAGCGATGTGCATTTCGTAATGCCTGGGAACAGTCCTCCCCCGACGGCGTTTGCAATCTATGCACCAGAGAGCGGGCAGCTTGAAGAAATTCGTGATTCAAAAGAAAGAGCTCGCCTGTTAAAAGACTTACTCAATTCCACGAACTAGTGCCAACCTACTTACCAAGTACTGTAAACGCAGGTTCATAAAATGAGGCCTACACCGTTGTTAGCCGGACTAAGTATAACAGTGGTTTGTACTCTCGCCGGTTTTTTCCTTTACCCCGCGATGGTTGACTTTATCTATCCCAATTTGGGGGCAGGGAGTGTCGAACAATACTTTTACAGTCAGCTGGTTACAGCGTTGTCTTTCACCCTGCTCGGCAGCGTTATATGGCTTTATGGCTGGGCCTACTTAAAGCGGAATTGCGGAGCCACTGTCAAAGAGGCTTTCCTGGGGCCTTCTTTAGTCGCTTTTGCAGCAGTCATTATCGGCCTTCTCTATTACAAGCATGGCTTAGAGAGTGTTAATGTTGGTAATGATATTGCGGGTTACCCAATTCTCATGATGGTCAGCGCCATTAAGGTCTATTACATACCAGTAGCCGCCAGCCTACTAGTGCTCCTTTTATTTGCTTGCAAGTGGATAAAAAGCAGACGCGTCAAACGGCAATAATGCATGAACGCTTTTGAACAATACGCCCCTCGAAATCACCAGCCGGAGCACCAGGCTCTTTGGTAGCAGCCGACGAACAGGGCCGGTTGTAGGGCCGACGCAGGGCGGCTCGGCGATGAGGGAGGAGGCCATTTTTCACAGGTTTCGGCCCAGTTTTTTGACGGGTTCACAGTTTGGCCGTGATACCCGTGGCATAATGACGTTTTTCAAACTGACATGGAATACAAGGAGCGGCATGG
>NZ_JBDLLG010000062.1:0-2049 GCF_039822625.1 Marinimicrobium locisalis | reverse complement strand
GCCGCCGCGCACGGTGGCGACTTTCTCAAAGGTCAGGTTATTATTCAGGGTGCCGCCCTCGGCCCCCAAGGCCCAGGTGTTTTCCCGGTCGGCCCCCACCAGCGTATTGCCAGTGACGCGGTTGTCGGCCACGCCATTGCCTTCAAGCTGAGCGATCAGATGGCCGGTAATCGCCTCGCTGGCCGTTACCGTGAACACATCGTCATAGCTGCTGGCAATGAGGGTGTCCATCTCGGTGAACTGGATCTCGTCCGCGTTATTACCGTCTGTGGCCTGCAAGCGGCCGGCGTTATCGCCGCTCAGGCGCCAGTGGGCCGCCACGTCCGGGGCGTTCAGGCTATTGTCGGTCGCCCCCGTACCGTTGACCTCCACCCTGGCCGCCGGAAACACATCGCCCCCGAAGGTCACGGCGCTGGAGGTGTTCACCGTCAGATCTCCCAGCCGGCGGGTCTGCTCGCCGATGGCGTCCTTAAAGGTGATAACGCCTCCCTCCACGATCAGATCCACCAAGGCAATCGAATCCGCCGTGCGCTTTAAGGTTTTATTAAAGGTAATGGGTCCATCGCTGCTTGAGGCCCCCTCCCCCGACAGCTGGGTGGTTAAGGTAACGGACCCTAGCCCGGCTGGGTTCAGCCGCACGTCATTGGTGAATATCAAACCGGTGCTGACACCGTCGGCACGATTATTACCACCGGCGGTGGCTTGGGCTTTTACATCGCCGGTAAGCGTCACGGTGCCGGCCTCAGCCGCTCGCAGTTGGATCAGACCGGAGTCGTAGCCATCGCCCCCGCCGCTTCGCTCGCCAGCGTTGGCGTTCAGCGCCCCCACCGTCAAATTGCCGGCCGCGGTTAGCTGGATAGCTCCGCCGTCTTCATCGGTGTTGCCCGAGGTATTCACATCGCCCACTTCAAGATCGCCGCTGGCGTTCAGGCGGACCTCCTGGGCCCGGCCCACGGTCACGACGTCACCAAAGCTGTGGTCGTGATTATTCAATAAGACAGAGAAACGTTCGGTGGCATTGGCCACGGTCAAGGCCGTCGTGCCCGTCACCGACAGCGCGCCGGTGGCCGTCACATCGCCCCCGGAGTCCAGGGTAAAGTTGCCACCAATGGTGGAGGCGTTTAGCGTGGTGGCGAGCCCGTTGTTCAGCGTCGCGTCTGAGGTGGTTGTAAAGGTCACGGGGCCGGCGACCGCATTATCGGCATTCAGGGTAGCCTGGGCGGCGGTGACTTGGAGACTCCCGCTTGACCCATGGGTAACCAGGGGGCCCAGCGCAACAGTGCCGGAGAAGTCCAGCACAACATCGCCCCCGGTGGAGCTGGAGTTATTCACGCCGGCCTTACCCTCGGCGGTGCTGATGCCTTGGGGGTCAATGCCCGCAGTGGTGGTGGTAAAGTCAACGCCACTGGCGGAGAAATTACCGCCACCGGTGTAGACCGGGGCGTTCAGGGCAATAGAGCCCGTGCCATTCTGATCCTTGTCCGCGGTTAAGGTGACATCCAAGGTATCGTAATAGGATTGGCCGCCGACCGAATCAGAGGAGTCGTAAATCGAGTGATTGATCTCAATGGCGTTGTCCGCGATAAGCTCAAAGCTGACACTGCCGGTGCCTCCGTCTCCATTGTCTCCGGTATCATTGAAATCAAACGCGTTCTGTAGATAGATACTGCGAGCGGAAGTCACCGAAACGTTGCCGCCCCACGCCTCAGGGTTATTGACGCTGACATCCAACTGGCCCAAATTGACATCACCGCTGGAGGTGATGGTAATGTCACCGGCGCTGCCACTGGCCCCGGTGGCAATAGTGGCGTTGGAGCTTGTGAAGCCGCCGGCGGAGTCCACCCGGAAATCACCGCCGGCGGTTTGCACGGCATTGTCGCCCGCCATACTGATCAAGCCGGAAGCGTTGAGGACCACATCGTGGCCGTGGCTGTATAAGCTTCCGTTGACGGTAAGCGCGCCGCCCTCCGTATTCTCGGGTGCCGTGGTAAGAATGTCGGAGCCGGTGTAGAGACTGGTATCGCCGGCGGTGATGTTTAGGTTGCCGGA
>NZ_JBDLLG010000061.1:0-2152 GCF_039822625.1 Marinimicrobium locisalis | reverse complement strand
TGACTTTCTCTGTGAGTGATAATACACTCAAAATCAGGTGGCCAGAACCACTATGCCACTACAGTTGTTGCTTTTTTTATACAAGGACGAGCACCAGTCTCCGTTTTGGGCCACGGTCGGGGGCGAGCTAAAACCCGGTGAAAGCTACAAAGACGCCGCGACACGTGAATTATATGAGGAAACGGGGCTGCGGCAGGAAGTGGGAGAGGTGCTAAGAGATCGCGATGAAGTCTATGCGGTAGCGCGGTCGGCACCAGCCCGCTGGCTCGAAAAATATTACCTGGTTGAATGGCCCTCGGGCACAAACGTATTTGCAGCCCAATGGACGGATGAGGAAAAGAGCACTATTCAACAATGGAAATGGTGGCCTTTAGATGAAATGCGCAAAGAAGAAGCTTCTCGGTTTAAGCCTGAGTGGCTCCCCGATTTACTTCACTCCGTGCAACGGAAAATGCGCGTAAAGTGAGCCAGACGCAGGTATATGAGTGGGTAGATTCTCGGGGCTATGTGTCTTGCGGTTCGCTCGACTTGGTCAGTGTGTAGAGCCAGCCATCATACAGCTCCCAAAGCTCGTCGTTCACAACTTCAAAGTAGTATGACGGCTCGTCGTTGGGGTCACCCTCAGCATATACCTCAAGCACCTTCACGGAGTCTCGGTCTAGGCCTATTCCGTAGAAAGTGCTGAGGTGTTGCTGCGCTACTACACCTTCTTTGTTGGCGGCGGGGTAGCATTTAATCTGGTATCGGGGTTGTTCAATAGAGGCAAAGTCGGAAACCATCTGGTTTTTCTCAATCCTGACTTCGCTGCCTATTCTTTCTTGTGCCGCTTCTTCTGAGGTTAAACCGCCGTGATAGCGACTTGCCTGTTTGACATCGTATGTTCCCAGTAGACTCTCTGGCGACTCCTTGGTGCATTCCGCTTTGGGCTCTTGTATGTACCCACTGAATAGCAGGGTCAACGCAACCAGGAGTAGGGTATGCACGTTCTTCTGTCCCCCGTGTTTTGCGAAAGTCTTTACCATGTTTGGTACACCCCTTGAGTGTAAATGGCCACTCAGCTTTAGGGATCAGGTGGCCGCAACCTATTGTGGCTCCTGGGTCCCAGCTGGCTATGGCTTCACCAGTTTGGTCATCATAGGGTGTGGCCCTCAGTGACTCAATATTTTTAGAGATGAACGGGGAGGAGGTCCTGAGATCCCTCGAAAACGGGCTGAATCCATAGAATCAGGCTTGTAAGTAGACATTAAGGACGGTTATTGGCGTTCTTGACGTTTACTTCTCGCTGGTATAGTTTATGTGTACGTAAAAACCGCTCATAAATGGCCTTTTTGTCTACTTATGGATCAATCCACCGCTATCAAACGCTTTAGCCAGTGGGATCGCCAGGGGCGGTTTGTCTATACCCTGGCCGACCTGGCCAAGCTCTTTCCCGAGGACAGCCCCCGGGCCCTCAAGGACGGGCTGCAGCGCCTGGTGGCGGAGGGGTTGCTGGAACGGCCGGTTCGAGGCGTCTATCTGTACCCCCTGGCACACAGTTGCGATAGCTTCACTATTGAGTCTATCGCCCGGGCATTGCGTCGCGGCGAGTACAACTATGTGAGCCTGGAGTCGGCGTTGAGCGAGTATGGGGCCATCTCCCAGGCGCCGCTGGACCGATTGACGGTCATGACCACGGGCCGAAAAGGAGTGTACAAGACGCCCTATGGAACGATCGAGTTTGTGCACACCAAACGCCCGGTGGCCGAGCTGTTAAAGCGCATGAAGGAGGTGGCGCGTCCACTCAGGCTCGCCACGCTACAGGCCGCCTGGGCTGATTTGAAGCGTGTGGGCCGTAATACCCACCTAGTGGACCGATCGGTGATCGACAATGAATGACTTATTGAACTTTGAACCACTGACTGAGCTAGCCATGCGCGAAGGGGCCGGGCACACATGCGTTCAGTTATTCAGAGCCGATAGGCTGGCGCCAGCGGAATCGTTGAACGAGACCATCCCTAAAAAGCTAACAGATAAATGCAGTCAACGAACAATACGCACGTCTGATTTTGGCGCTGGGGAAGGGTAAGGTTCGGAGAGATGAAAAAATTATGTAACTATTCAGCTCAATTTTTGAAAAAACACTTGACAGGGTTTTTCCGAGAAATTCTGAAAT
>NZ_JBDLLG010000060.1:0-2235 GCF_039822625.1 Marinimicrobium locisalis | reverse complement strand
GCATCTGGACGAGAAAAACCGGTCCTTACTGTTTGCTGACCCTAAAACAGATGGTGTTTATGCCCTGGACCTGGACACCAAAGAATATGTCATCGTCTCCAAATCCGTGAACTAAAGTCCTTACCGTTTCAACCTCAACCCCATGCCCGCCTCCTTTCTATTATCGGGAGGCGGGCAGCCTCAGCCCAGATTATTCCCATGCCCAAATCAAACGTCCCCTCCCGTACTGTAGCGTTCTCTAACTTTCCTGCTCGTCGCCGGTTGTATCTGGCGGTGGCCTCTTGCTCCGCCATGGCGTTCGGCTCCGCGGCCTGGGCCGGCCCCACGGGTGAGCGAATTACCGGTGGGGAGGGGTCCATTGAGCGGGCGGGTAAGGTTACCACCATTGAGCAGGCATCAGACCGACTGGCGGTTGAATGGGATAGCTATGATCTCAATGCGGATGAGGTGGTGAACTATAACCAGCCGGATGCCGGTTCAGTGGCGCTTAACCGCATTCTCAGCCAAAGCGGCTCAGAAATACGGGGCCGGATTAACGCTAATGGTCATGTGGTGCTGATTAACCCCCACGGAATTGTGTTTGGTGAAAACGCTCGGATTAACGTGGGCGGCATACTCGCCAGCGGCCTGGACGTTAATACGGACGATTTTTTAAATGGTGACTGGGCTCTGTCTGGCGTTGACGGTACTGACGGCCTGGTCGTCAATCGAGGCGTTATCAATGCCGCCACCGGTGGATCGGTATCGCTGGTTGGTAAGCAGGTGCGCAATGAGGGGCTGATCACCGCCCACTTGGGGGCGGTGAATCTGGCCGCCGGTGACGGTGCCGTGGTCACCTTTGATGATAGCGGCCTGATGGGTGTTCGTGTCAGCGAAGCGGTCGTCCAGGATGAGCTGGGCGTGGATGCGGCTCTGGTCAACAGCGGACGCGTCGACGCGGAGGGCGGTCGTATTCTGCTGACGGCCAGCACCAGCCGGGATGTGTTTTCCCGGGCGGTCAATCGCGGTGACCTGGAGGAAGCCCGCAGTGTTGTTATGCATGAGGATGGCAGCTTCAGTTTAGGGACGGGGGCGGATGTCTCCAACAGCGGGACGCTGAGTGTTTCTCACGAGAGTTCCGCCGGGGAGGTGGTGGTTCTGGGGGAGAATATTGACCAAAAGGGGCTGGTTGAGGCTAACAACCTTAATGGTGACGGTGGCCACATTGAGCTGCACGCTCGGGAGACTGCCCTGGTATCCGGTAACGGTCGAGTACAAGCTCGCGCCATCAGTGGAGGGAAGGGCGGCCAGATAAAAATACTGGGCGAGCACGTGGGCCTGTTTGACAGTGCCCGGGTAGAGGTCTCCGGCGTCGAGGGCGGCGGTGAGGCCTTTATCGGGGGTGACTACCAAGGGAAGAATTCATGGTTGCCCAATGCCCACCGAACGGCGGTGAGCGCCAGTGCCCGCATTGACGCCAGTGCGACCGCGACGGGCGACGGCGGGCGTATTATCGTCTGGGCCGATGAGGCCACCCGTTTTTATGGAAGCCTAGCCGGAAAGGGCGGCTATAACGGGAAAGGCGGGTTTGCAGAGGTCTCAGGTAAGAGCCATTTGGCCTTCGACGGGAGTGTCGACCTGTCCGGGCCGGAAGGGGCGGGCAGGCTGTTATTGGACCCTGAAAATATTAATATAGGTCAGGGGCCAGAAGATGAAAATTTTGACAGAGTTGTTGACTTTAGCGAGCCTGGTGTGGGGAACAACGATGCCCTAACTGTGACTTTTAAGTCTCTTGGGTCGATACTTGAGCATCAACAAACCACGGTTGAGCTTCAGGCCAGCGATACCATTTCTATCACCGAAGGAGAGACTGTCCAAGGGATTGGAGGAAGCGAGTTAAAACTGTTGGCAGGCAACCAAATCATTGTTAATGGAAAGTCTGATTTCGGTAGCTCTGCCGTTACTCTTTTGGCTGGCCATCCTAATTGTGGCTCCGAGCAATGTTTGGGTGAAAAAGGCAGTCGATCAGTTATTTTTTCAGAGGAATCTAGGATTGGGACTACTGGTGAGTTCAAAGCGTATGCTGCAGACTCGTTAAGTTTTCTCAACGGAGCAGCCATCTCCGCTAACAGAGTTACCATTCGTTCCGGTGATACCATCAGCGTATCCAGAGATGCCAGTATCAACACCACATCCGGCAACCTAAACATCACCGCCGGCGATACCAGTCTCTACACCGGCTCCGACATTCTTACC
>NZ_JBDLLG010000059.1:0-2731 GCF_039822625.1 Marinimicrobium locisalis | reverse complement strand
TAGACCTCTTCTTGTTGTGCTCTTCGACAGGTTGCTTTCTACAGGGAAAGTCACCTAAGGGAAATGTAAGGTGTTTGCGATGTTCAGAGCCCTCTTCGTGTTGTGTTTTATTTCTAGTTCTTGCTTGGCTTATTATGATAAGTCCAATGCTGTACCGGTTAAGGCAACAGCTACCTTCGAGTGCACCTATTCGGGAAACACTTTCACTGCAAAGGATGGCTCAGCCAGAAAAAGATGTATCAATTATAATCTTCCGGAAGCGGAAGAATGTAGTAGGCATCCCCTTAAGACCTATGGGCAAAGTAGCGAGGTGGAATTTAATGGGCATGATGGCTTTACCCATAATTTTTGGTACTGTGGTGCCGATGGTGAAACAATTACTTACAAAAGCAGTAAATTTTACAATAGAGTCAAAGCTGTAAATCACTCTTGCCCTGGTAGCCACCCATATGGCCCCGAAAATGACCATTATTTTGGCCCTGATAAGGATAGGGCGTGGCAACGAATTTGTTATAACCCCAATGACTTCTGTCGTGCGCCATTTGAGTGGGAGGAGGAGTCGTCAGACTGTGTCTTGTACTGCCCTCCTGATGCTCCTTTGTTTGATAAGGAGCTGGGCGTATGCATAGCTGAGCCCCAGCGTGAGCCTGACTCTTGTGAAAGGTTTGTTGGAAATCCAATAAACGCTCAAACTGGGGAAAAGGTGCAAGTTTTCGCGCCTGACCTGTCCATTGGGGATTCAGCTTTTCCAATAGAGTTTTCCAGAATCTATCAGTCTATTCCTAGTGCGTATATTTCCCGTAAGACCAAAGCGCCCTCTGAGAATAAGCCTGATAGGGCTGAATGGAAGCGATACGAGCAGCCTTTGAACTATGAAGGGCCGGTTAATCTGGTTTTCGATTTCGGACAAAAGGATTTTTCAAAGGCGGGGCACCACTTCTTCTCTCATAACTATGAAAAGAGAATTATTAGGAAGAGCTCTTGGCAGGTAATGTACCAAGACAGCCTGTTGCCGGGGACACTTGTATCAAGTAGCGCTTATCCTACCAAATTTTCGTCAGGTGTCATAAAGGAGGTCGCTGATGGGTGGGTAGTTTATAACAATGAGGGAGTTAAGGAAGTCTATAGCTCAGGGGGGCGCTTGGAAAAATTGGAGCACCCTTCCGGACGCTGGCAGAAGTTGGAGTACGGCGATGGCCTTCTAAAGAAAGTGTATGATGATCAAAATTACTACATTAATTTTGATTATAATAATGAGGGATTGCTTGAGAGAGTAACTTTACCTTCGGGATCTTTTGTGTCGTATCAGTACGATTCTAAAAATAGGATGACTAACGTTACCTTCTCCAACGGGTACTCGCATACCTACGGTTATAACAGAGGCGACCATCCGTATTTGCTCACCTCAATAAGTGATCCGTATGGGCATATTTTGTCCTCGTGGGACTACGACCTTCAGGGTCGAGCTATAAAAAGTGAACACTCCGGGTCGGCTGATGCCACGCAGGTCTCGTATGAAGATAACACAAGCTATGTAACGAATTCTTCTGGGCTCACCAAGTCGATTACGTTTGATTCCGACGAAGGCTATATTAAAAAGGTAGTGGGAAAATCCGTAAGTACGGGAGGCGAGGTTAGTGAGACTAGTTATACGGATGGGAACCCGGTTATTGTAACAAGAGATTCTGGTTTGACCACGAAAATTGATTACTACAGAGGGAGGCCTAAGTTTATTAGAGAGTACTTTGAATCTAATGAAATAAAGGAGGAACGATATGTATGGAATGAAGAGTTCGGCACCCTTGAAAGCCTGACAATTAACGGCGAGTACGAGTTGAAAAAATCGTACGGAACGACTGGCCGGTTAGAAAGCGTAGTGGAGTCGGTGAGTGGAGAAGCTAGGGAAACTACTTTTACTTATGGTGATCAAGGGCTTCTGAAAAGTGTTGATGGGTCTAGGGTTTATGTGGATGACATTGGGTATTTTCACTATGACGAAGATCGGCGAATGACCACAATGGAAAACGCTCTTGGTCACAAGGTTAGCGTTCGTGGCCGAGGCGCGAATGGAGAGGTTGTCCGCATAAAAACCCCAAATGGTAGAAATGTCGACTTCGAATATGATGTGATGGGCAGAATGACTGGTCTGCGTGTTGGAGAAAAGGAGGTTAACTATAAATATAGTTTAGACGGCCTACTAACAGAGGTCGAAAATGGAGCTTACTTGTTCAACTATGGATACGATGAAGCGGGCAGGCTGGTTTCGGTCAGTGATGCCGAAGGTAACTCCATAGAAATGACGCTTGATGCCTCGGGCGATGTGATAGAGAAAAGTGTCTACGATTCTACTGGGAAGCTTGTCCGCACTAAAAGCTTTGTTTATGATGAAGTGGATCGGCTCCACAAAACGATCTCAGCCTCTGGTCAGGTGTGGGAAAACCACTACGATATTTCCGGCAACCTCATAAAAACAATCACCCCTGTCTCCGATGACGTAGAAAGCGAATATGATGTTTTAGGGCGTCGGGTGGCGCAGACGGATCAAATGGAGCAGGAAACCCGCTATGAATACGATGGCCAGAGCCGACTCACCAAGGTCGTCGACGCTACCGGCAAGGAAACGCTCTATACCTACAACGGTTTCGGAGAGCTAACCGAGCGCGTGAGCCCCGACACCGGCACCACCACCTACGACTACGACAGCGCCGGCAACCGGCTATCCCGGCAGGAC
>NZ_JBDLLG010000058.1:0-2740 GCF_039822625.1 Marinimicrobium locisalis | reverse complement strand
TAGACCTCTTCTTGTTGTGCTCTTCGACAGGTTGCTTTCTACAGGGAAAGTCACCTAAGGGAAGTGTAAGGTGTTTGCGATGTTCAGAGCCCTCTTCGTGTTGTGTTTTATTTCCAGTTCTTGCTTGGCGCATTATGATAAGTCCGATGCTGTACCAGTTAAGGCAACGATTACGTTTGAGTGCACCGCCTCAGGGAATACGTTCGAGTCAAGAAATGGAAGTGATCGAAAGAAATGCATGTACGATAGTGTTCCAGAGCCTAGGGAATGCACCAAGAAAAACTGGATGGGGATAGGTGACGATCTGAGGCTTTATGGAAATGGTTCATTTACTCATGATTTCTGGTTTTGTGAAAGGGATGGTGAGACGATCTACCGAAAAGATAGAATGATCTATAATCGAGTAATTGCAGCAGATTATGATTGTCCTGAGTCCCACCCGTATGGCCCAGACGGTGACCATTACTTTGGTCCTGATGAAGATAGAGCGTGGCAAAGAACCTGCTATGATCCAGAGGATTTTTGCACGCCGCCTTTTGAGTGGAGCGAGGAAAAGTCGGACTGTGTTACCTACTGCCCGCCAGGTTCATCTAGGTTCGACTTCAAGCTGGGAATGTGTGTCCCGGAAATGCAAAATGAACCTAACTCTTGTGACAGGTTTGCCGGCAACCCGATAAACATTCAAACTGGGGAAAAAGTTGAAAAATTCGATCCGGATTTTTCAGTGGGAGATTCCGTTTTTCCAATAAAGCTAGCTCGAATTTATCGGTCGTTTCCGAATGTCTATGAGCATAGAAAGTCCTCTCTGGAAAAGGTGCCAGGTGATTCAGTTGAAGCTAATGGTTGGAAAGCTTATCGGCAACCCAGAGACTACGAAAAAGTTCCCGTGCCTATTTTTGACTACTTAGAGAACAGTGGCTCGAAAGGCGGCGATTATACGGCCCATAACTATGAAAAAAGAATTGTAAAGAAAAGTGATTTGCAGGTTCTTTACCTTGATCCCACTGGGGTTAGGGAGTTGGTTGCGAATGTTGGTTACCCTAGGGCTTTCGGCGGGGGAACCCTGGAGAATGTTGGTAGTGGTTGGCACGTCTACAGGAAAAGTGGGGTAAGAGAGGAATATAACGAGGAAGGATATTTAGTTCGACTTTCTCATCCCTCGGGTAGATTTCAAGAGTTGTCTTATGAAAATAATTTGCTACAAAAAATATCAGATGATCAGGGGTATGCTGTAGATATCTCGTATAATGATAGAGGTCTCATGAGCGCTGTTGAGCTTCCTTCGGGTGAGGAAGTTCTTTATCACTATGACGGTAAGAATCGCCTTGAGTTAGTCGAATATCCCGGCGGAAGACATGTTCGACATCGTTACGATAACCCGCGCTATCCATATTTGTTAACTTCACTGGTCAATGAGCAAGAAATAGCTATATCTGAGTGGGAGTATGACTCATTGGGAAGAGCTGTATTGAGCAGGCACGGTGAGGGAGTGGACGAAACGTCAGTTGAATATGAAGACGGCGCTAGCCATGTCACTAACTCTAATGGGAAGATGAGATCGGTATATTTTGACAAGCGATATGGACGTATAGAAAAAGTGGTGGGTGGCGAAGTCAGTACTTCCGGGGAAGAATCAGAGATTACGTATTCGTATGAAACTTTTGGAAATGACGTCACCGTTAATAAAAATTCGGGAGGAAGTAAAACGATTGATTATGGTGTAAATAATATAAGGTATTTTAGAGAGATGTCAGGGGATGATGTCGTTGTTGGAAACACATTCTACGATTGGCATGAAGTCTATGGAACTATAGAGAAAATAGATCGGCCCAATGGTCACCGAACGAAGTTGTCCTACGGCGATGGTGGTCGTATTGAATCGGTAACAGAGCAATGGTCCGGAAATATCCGTGCTACCGAATACTTTTACAATGAAATGAACCTCCTCGAAAGCGTCGATGGCGCCAGGACTGATGTTAGCGATGTTGCCTACTATCGTTATGATGAAAACCGCCGGTTGACCAGTATTGAGAACCCTCTTGGGCATAAAACGATTTTCCTTGAGCGTAACCCAAATGGTGAGGTGACCCGCCTCGAAGACCCAAATGGTCATACAGGGAATATTGAGTACGACGCGGCAGGTCGGATTGTTAGCCAAAGCATCAACGACCATCGTGTTGAGTACGATTATGCATTGGGTGGACTTCTGACCCAGGTTAGGCGCGATGCCGCATCGATCAACTATGAATACGATGGAGCTAACAGAGTGACCTCAATCAGCGATGGCGAAGGTAATCGAATAGAGCTGGAGTTGGATAGCTCGGGGGATATCATAAAAAGGGATATCTACGATTCGGGGGGCTCGATTCGTTATACTCAGAGCTATCTATACGATGAAGTAGACCGGCTCCACAAAACGATCTCAGCCTCTGGTCAGGTGTGGGAAAACCACTACGATATTTCCGGCAACCTCATAAAAACAATCAGCCCGGTCTCCGATGACGTAGAAAGCGAATATGACGTTTTGGGGCGTCGGGTGGCGCAGACGGATCAAATGGAGCAGGAAACCCGCTATGAGTACGATGGCCAGAGCCGACTCACCAAAGTAGTCGACGCTACCGGCAAGGAAACCCTCTATACCTACAACGGTTTCGGAGAGCTAACCGAGCGTGTGAGTCCCGACACCGGCACCACCACCTACGACTACGACAGCGCCGGCAACCGGCTATCCCGGCAGGAC
>NZ_JBDLLG010000057.1:0-2747 GCF_039822625.1 Marinimicrobium locisalis | reverse complement strand
ATAACTGGCCGGACTTTTTGATTGAAAAGCGCTCGCATCTTGAAGATGGTGCTGAATAGTTACAAAATTATTTTTAGTTCTTTGCCTGGCAGCTATGAGCAGCTCGGCTTTAGCAAAGGACTGTGTGGTTTTGCTTCATGGCATGGCTCGTACTTTGCAAATAAAAATGATGATCCAGAGCTTCTTATGGAGGCAGCCACTTGGTGGATCAAGAAGCACCAGCTAGATCATTTCGAAAAGGCCTTAAAAATCAAGAAAATGGTTGAGGCCGGGCTTTAATGAGAGTAGGGCGCTGACGGCCATTAGAGTGAATCAAAAGTCAGGTTTTCCGATTCGGCCGCTGGGAATATTTCCCTAATTAAAATAAACTGGACAGTAGTATACGGAGTTTTTATGCCTAGACGTTATATACCCTTTGTCATCATCGTTATAACACTAATTGTGGGTGGGGGTTATTTCTATCACGTAGAGTCTTCCTATATCGAAGGAATGAAGGAGGCTTCGGGGCAGGTGGTTGATTTTGAGATGAGAGAAGGCTCGACGGTACACCGTGGGGATCATAAAGAGTCGTGGACTCGTCAGGCCATTGTTGAGTTTGAAGCAAATAACGCTAGTCATAGGTTTATAGTTCGAGCCTTTAGTTATCCCAAGTTCGAAATGGGCGAAGGTGTTGATGTGTATTATTCTGAGGGAAACCCAAATAAGGCGAGGGTAAAACGGCTGGATCAAGTGTATTTTTTTACGTTAATTTGTCTGATTGTTTTGGCCTATTGCGCCATTTTCAGCCTCATTAATTTTGCTGTTTATAAAATCAGAGGTCGCCCTTTGTCGTAGGGGAGGGGGCAGAGCTCCCAGGCTCTGGCCGCCAGGGCGCTGGAGCCAGCGGCGGAGCATTAACGGCCGATGCCCGCCACTTGTCCGTGGCCGGGGTGCGCCTCGGGCTCAGCCGTTGCCGGTGGGCCCGGGTCTTCAGGTTTTGACCGCATGGGGGAGGCTGACGTGGCTCCGCGAAGCCGGCAGGCCCACGCTAGGGCCCACCGATACTGGGCCTTTTGGAGCGAGGCAGGAAGCCATCCTCGGCGAGTTTCGAATGGAGTTGCTGTGGATTAAGGTTCGTAAGATCCTTGTCGATCTCTGTCAGCTTTATTTGTTTGGACGAAAGGGCGTTGAGCTCCGGCCTCAGAACCCCGAGCATCTGGCTCTCGGCACAGAGTACCAAACGGCTGACGTTGTTTTCTTGGATGATCTGCTCTAGGTCGGCTACGATATCTTTGGCAAATTGGCGATTGGCCTTATGTTCGCGTTTGTCGCGGTGCTCGTCGTAGTTGTGGTGCGGTGTGCCCGTGGTTTGGCCGGCAACCTGTGCGGCCTGGTGCTCACGATGCGCCCCGCGACGGGTATCGCTCCAGATCTCACTCTCGCTCGCCTTGTGATCCGGGTTGGCGTACGTTTTACACTCCCTCAGGTAGGGCGACCTTTCCAATTCTGGTGTTTCAGAGGATTCCAACGTGAAAATCCGCGCTTTCGCGAGCTCTGCAACAGTGACACAGTATTCAGCCATGTTGTGCCTCCAAGTTTGTGCCTTCATAACTGTCCCGCCACTGGTGAATTTGCACCACTTGCGGACAGCGCTTAATTTTAAAGGCTAGTAACGCCCGTTCATCACGTCAAACCTTTTGAATAGCTCATCTTTTGATGTACTTATAGAAAAAAGAAAAAGGTGACAACCTTGCCCGTATTACGGCCATTTATGCGCCCGTACCGGGAAAAACCCGCCGTTTCGGCTTTATGAAAGGCCACTTGGGTACCCCCTGGTAGCCATGAATCCCGTTAGTGCGTAGCCGTTGCTTTTGATTTGGGAGGCCGCTAGAATAAGGTTAGCTAACCAAGGTGAACTAAGCTATGGAAACCGTCAATATGCATGAGGCGAAAACCCGCCTCTCACAGCTGGTCGCCAAAGGCGAACCCTTCGTTATCGCCAAAGCCGGCCGCCCGGTTGCCCGTGTTACGGCCATTGATGCCCCTGAGACGGGAAAGACCCGTCGTTTGGGCTTTATGAAAGGGTATATAAGCGTTCCGGATGATTTTGACCGCATGGGCGAGGCCGAGATCGCTACGCTATTTGGCAATGACTCATGAACCTGCTTCTGGACACACACATACTGCTCTGGGCCGCGGGAGCGCCGGAGCGTCTGCCTTCCGAGGCGGTGGAGCTGATTGAGTCTGAGGCGAACAATCTTTACTTCAGCGCCGCCAACCTCTGGGAAATTACCATCAAAAACGACCTGGGTCGCCCGGATTTCAAGGTGGACCCCCACCTGTTTCGTCGTGGTCTGATTGAAAATGGCTATGCGGAACTTCCAATCATAAGCCAGCATGTGCTGGGCCTTAATCATTTGCCCTCCATCCACAAAGATCCATTTGACCGCATTCTGGTCGCCCAGGCCGAGTATGAAGGTTTTTTACTGCTGACCGTTGACGAAAAGCTCGGACGGTACTCAGGGCCGATAAAAAAGGTGTGACAGTGGTCCAATCAGTGATCGATAATGAATGATTGATTGAACTTTGAACAGCTGACCGAGCTGGCTATGCGCGAAGGGGGCCGGGTACACATGCGTTCAGTTATTCAGAGCCGATAGGCTGGCGCCAGCGGAATCGTTGAACGAGACCATCCCTAAAAAGCTGGTTCTTCGTAAAACTCTGTGGAGCGCTACGGCAGCATATCGAGCTTTCCACAGTGAAACAGT
>NZ_JBDLLG010000056.1:0-3042 GCF_039822625.1 Marinimicrobium locisalis | reverse complement strand
CACATCGAGGGCGGCGGCGAATCAGATACCCTGAACCTTCAACAGAGCAACCACGCTTTCCAGTTGACCTTGGCGGCGGGCAGTGACGCCGACCTGCTTCTGGAAAGCATCGAAGACATTCAGGCAACCGCCGGAGACGGCCATCGCCTGGAAGGGGACGACCGGGAAAACACCTGGGAGATTAACGATCAGGACGAAGGCACGCTGAATTCCAGCCTAACCTTTGTGGGGGTCGACCACCTGTTGGGCAATGGCGATACGGACACCTTCAAACTCCTAAACGGCGGGCGAGTGAGTGGCGTCATCGACGGGGCGGGCAACACTGAGGGCGAGGACACGCTCGACCTTACCCAATACGGTGACGCTCAACTGACGTTGACGCTCCAGACTGATGCCGAGTCGGGCCTGAGGCTGCGCAACCTGGAGTCGATCAGCGCTCCCACGGACGCCGGCCACACGTTGATTGGCGCCGACGAGGAAAACACCTGGGAAATCACCGCCACGGATGAGGGAACCTTGAACGGCATGAGGTTTGTGGGCGTCGCGAACCTGACCGGCGGGTCCGACGATGACACCTTTCGGCTTCTCACCGAGGACAGCTTGAGTGGTGTGGTGGATGGCGCCGGCCGGGAGGACGAAAATACGCTCGACCTGTCGCGTCTGAGCGAGGCGGCCTTCAGTGTCGGCAGCGGCGGGCAGTTTACCCGTATCGATTACCTCAAGGGAGCCCGGAACAAAACCACGCTGGAAGCCCCCGGCCCGGATAACCAGTGGCGATTGGACCAGGGCCAGAACGCGGGTACCGTGACCGACTCCGAGGGCCAAGCGTTGCGTTTTACCGATGTGACGGACCTGCAAGGCGGGAATGAAGGCAACCGCTTTGTGTTCGATGGCGGTTGGGTCACCGGCTGGGTTAAAGGCGGTGAAGAAACTGACCGGTTTGAGCTGGACCTGGCCCCCGGCACTCAGGGGCGTTTGCAGCTGGACGGGGGCAATGGCGCCAACCAGTTACAAGTCACCGGGGGCGGCGCCGGTTACGAGGCGCAATACCGGGTTAGCCAGAGCGCCGGCGAACGCCTGGTTTACACCGACGCCAACAATTCCGTGTATGAAGTGGCGTTCGAAAACCTGGCCCGGGTTGACGACAACCTGACCGCCGGCACCCTCCAAGTGGGCGGGACACTCAACGCCGAAGCACTGACCCTGCGCAATCAAGGCTATCAGGTGGAAGGCTTTACGGCGCTCTACTTTGACCATAAAACCCACCTAAGCATTGCCGCCGAGACCAACGACCAGCTCACCATTGCCGGCCCCCAGGATTTGGCCGGCACCTTGGAAATTCACAACGCCCGGGTCGAACAGCCCGATTCCGACGACCGAATCCAGGCGCGCCAACTGCGCCTGGTGGGCATTGACCAATTCGGATCGCAAGCCAACCCCATTCGCACCGTCGTTGACCAGCTCTCTGCCGATATCGGCACCGGCGGTTTGTTTCTGAACAACGACGGCAACCTGAGGTTAAACCGGCTGGATACCCGCGGCCCGGTGGATCTCTGGCTGGCGGGTTCGCTCACCAGCGATACCGCCCTGGTGAGCAACCAGGCCGTTAACCTTCACTCGGATTTGGGCAGTATTCGACTGGATGGGGACAATCGCCTGACCGGCGAGGTCACGCTCCATGCCAATGGCGACATCCACCTGAGCAACCGCGAGTCGCTGACCCTGGGGGCGGTGCGGGCGGACAGACTGACCCTGGATGTGGAGGGCCAGTTGAATGGCCAGGGCCCGCTGGTGCTGAACAGCGCCTTCCTGAGCGCGGAGGGCGACATGGCCTTGGCGCACGAGGATAACCGCCTTCAAACGGTGAACCTTTCCGGCGGCGGTGCCATCGACCTGAACAACGACGGCGCCCTGGCGGTGAATGAACTGGAAAGCGCCGGGGCGGTTCATATTCGCGCCCGGGGGCTCACCATGAACGCCCGGAGCACGGCCAGCTCCCTGACCTTGGACAGTGGCCCGGGCGATTTGGTGGTACACCGAGACCTCACGGCCGAGACCGGGTTGCACTTATCCGGCGAACGCATCGAGCAGCGCGGCACCCTGGCCAGTGGCGGCGAGCTGTTACTGGAAGCAGAGAAGGATATTGTCATGGAGGCGGGCGCGCGAACGAGCGGGCAGGGAGAGGCGATGGCCTACCGCGCCGGTGGCCACCTAACCCTGGCGGGGCTGGACAACGCCGAAGGCACCGTAGAGCTCAATGCCGGGGGCGAGATTCTCACCGCCTTCAACGGCGAGGAGAACGGCCCCGTGAACATCGCCGCCCAGCGCCTGGAGGTGCAGTCCGGCACCGGCGTGACGAGCACGAGCCGACTGATAACGCGCGTGGGCGAGCTCTCCGTGAAGAACCAGCAGAACCGCGTGGCGATCACCAACAGCGGCACCGTTCGTATCGATCGGATGGCCAGCAACGGCAACGTCAGCTTGCGCAACCTTAAAGGCGACATCGAGCTGGACAGTCGAGACGGCCCGGTTTTTGATCGCCAGGAGACCGACGCCCTCAGTGCCGGGGGCACAATCAATGCGAATTACCGGCAGGGCACTGTCAGCATTTTTGTCGACAATGGCAACCTGTTGGCACTGGGCATGCCCCACAGCCACAAGCCGGACCTGGTGGGCCGTCGGGGCAACCTGATCGTGGGGGGTGATATCGGCACGGCGGCCCGCCCATTGGTGATGTACTTTCAGGATAATCTGTTTATTGAGGGGCTGCGCAGCTGGTCCCCGGAGTGGGCCTTCGGCCACCCGCCGGCAAAGGTGGAGAACCAATCCTCTCTTAAGATGAGTGATTTTGATCTGCTGATGTCGGGGGCGGATTATTTGGTGCAGGTTGAAGAGTTGGAAGACGTTGACCCCGCCGTGTTTACCGAGGTGCGAAATTATACCTATGATGATATTGCCATTCGCCTGCCGGAGAGCCAGCAATATGAGTAGGGAGGGGGATGGAAAACTGTTAGGTGGCGCTACCGCTTACCTAACCTACGC
>NZ_JBDLLG010000055.1:0-3132 GCF_039822625.1 Marinimicrobium locisalis | reverse complement strand
TAGGTAGTGGTCATAATCTGCCTCCTCAATGAATGAGAGGCCATGCTATCGCGCGATATTCAGGCTGGGTAGAACGCTGTAGAATGAACGCTTACACTAGACTGAGGCTGGGCTTTGAGCTTCATCCGGCGCTGACTGAAGTACCTAGCGTTCAGCCCACGCTGGGCGCAGAACTCGGTTTGGGTTAGCCCGCTTTGCTCGAATTCATCGAGCAAAGCCAGCCAGTCGGACTTGGTGCGATACTTTTTCATGTGAACCTCCCATTATTGAAAAGTGGGAGGTTACTTGGCTCGGTTCAGGCCGGGTAGGGGGTGGTTGGTTTGGCGCTTACTGATCGACGAGTTCGAGCAAAGCGGATTAACCCAAGCCGAGTTCTGCGCCCAGAGAGAGCTCAACGCCAAATACTTCAGCCTGCGCCGGATGAAGCTCAAAGCCCAGCCTGGGTCCACCGGCTTCACGCAGGCGGTGGTGGAGAAGTCCCAAGTCACCGATCAAGTGACTTTGCACTACGGCGCCGTCACTGTAAAGTTGCCTGCAAGCAATGCGCAAACCATTGCACAGCTGGTCAAGGCACTGGCGGCATGATCCAGTGGCCCGAGGACATCAAGGTCTACCTGCACCGGGAGCCGGTGGACTTTCGCAAGGCGATCAATGGGCTGAGCGTCATCGTCCAAGATGAAATGGCGCTCTCGCCCTTCGACGCCGCGTTGTTCGTCTTCTGCAACAAAAAGCGCACTCAGCTCAAAGTGCTGTATTGGGACGAGACCGGCTTCGCGCTCTGGCAAAAACGCCTGGAGCGCGACAAGTTCAAGTGGCCCAGGCAATGGCCGACTGATCCGGTGGTGCTGGATCACGAGCAGTGGCAATGGCTTCTGCGCGGCTTCGACATCACGCAATTAAAGCCTCCTAGTGTCAACTTTGAACCGCGACAGTACTGACTATGCATAGAAGAGTTCCTTTGGTGCTTTGTATTGGTAACGTTTTCTTGGTCTGGCGTTTATTTCTGCGGCAATGCGATCGCATTGCTGTTGAGTCAAGTGCTCCATTGAAGTGCCCTTCGGAATGTACTGACGAATCAAGCCGTTGGCATTTTCGTTGCTCCCTCGCTCCCAGGAATGATATGGGTTAGCAAAGAAAAACTTGACCTGGCCATGAGATTCAATGGCTTTATACTGATGAAATTCCGTGCCGTTATCAGCGGTAATCGTTTTGAAAGCTAAGGGGTCTCTATTGATTAACCGTTTTATTTTCTTATTCAATGACTGAGTAGACCGATCTTTCAGCTTTCCGATCATTAAGAAGCCGGTCTTTCGTTCTACCAAAGTCACGATGCAGTCCGTGGACCCCTTGCCCATGACAGTATCGATTTCCCAGTGGCCCTTGTAACGTCGGGTTTCTACAGTCTTAGGCCGCTCCGTAATGTGGCGCTTGTCAGCCAGCCTGCCCCTGCTGTCATAGGCTTTGTAGCGCTTTCGACGAATCTTTGGAGATTGACGAAGGTGTGTCCACAGGTTTCCGCCGTCAGCCTTGTCACGCCAGATATACAAGTAAATTGTTTCATGGGAGAAGCACGGCTGTTTCATGCGACGAAGATAACCAGTAATTTGCTCGGGACTGTACTTCTTTCTAAGTAGCTTACGGACCACTTTGAAGTCATCATCTGAGTAATGACTGTTTCTTCTTGAGCGCCTTCTCCTGGCGACTGTGCGCCGCTGAGCTTTGCTGGGTCGGTAGGCTCCATCAATATGAAAGCAACGGTTGCGATCCAGCTCGCGATATAGAGTGCTTCGGTGCCGCCCCATGCGGTCAGCTATTTTTTGCATGGAGAGGCCTTGTAATTTCAGTGTGGAAAGGACTACCCTTTCCTCTGAGGTAAGCTGCTGGTATCTCATAGGCTTTTTCAACTTCTTGGCGGGAGTGAAAAAAGACTGATACTACAGCTTGCCTCTCTTATTTTGTAGATTGTCGCACTTAGTATATGAATTCGGGCCTCATAAAACGCTATTTTATCGAGACGTTGCTTAATCCGTTTTGGTAAAATAGCGGCATGACCGATGCCGCCACACTCCAAGCCGAAAATGCTCGACTCCAAGCGCAGCTCCAAGAGAAAGACGCGCTTCTGCAGTCGCGCGAGCGGCATATTCAAACCTTGGAAGAGCTGATTAAACAGTTCAACCGAAAGCAGTTCTCCGCCAGTAGTGAAAAGCTCTCCAAAGACCAACTCGACCTCGGCCTGTTCAACGAAGCCGAGTCCTCTGACGTGGACGAAGGGCAAAACCGGTAAGGCCGACCAAGGGTTGGCGTTTATCCAAAAGCTGTACGCTCTGGAGAAAGCCATCAAGGAGCAGCCGCCGGATGAGCGTTACCGAAGGCGACAACAAAAGGCCAAACTGGTCATCGACAAACTCAGGGCCTGGCTTGAGAAAAGCCTGCCGCAAGTGCCACCGCAAACAGCGATCGGCAAGGCGCTGCATTATCTGCACACCCAGTGGGACCGTTTGGTGCGTTACCTGGATGATGGTGCATATCCGATCGACAACAACCGGGCGGAGAACGCCATCCGGCCGTTCACGGTGGGCCGTAAGAACTGGCTCTTTGCCAACAGCCAGGCGGGCGCCAAAGACAGCGCCAACCTGTACAGCCTGATCGAAACGGCCAAGGCCAATGGGCTGAATCCGTACGATTATCTGAAGACGGTTTTTAAAGAGCTGCCCAACGCGCAGAGCGTTGAGGCTATCGAAACACTGCTGCCTTGGAACGTTAACACCAACTCCCACCAATCTTAACCGGGTGGTTGGTTAGGCGCTTACCACTGGTACAACAACGAGCATCGACACAGTGCGCAGAACTATGTGACGCCGGCGCAGCGTCACAAGGGCAAGGCCCAGTCAGTACTGGCTTCGCACCAAGAGATGTTGACCAAAGTTAAAAGCACCAACCCGGCGCGTTGGCCTGGTGCGATTAGAGATCTCAGTTTACCGGGAACGGTGACACTGAATCCTGAGCGGGCGGCGAATTGTTAAAGAACTGAATCACTGTAAGCGTTCATTCTACAGCGTTCTACCCAGCCTGAATATCGCGCGATAGCATGGCCTCTCATTCATTGAGGAGGCAGATTATGACCACTACCTA
>NZ_JBDLLG010000054.1:0-3524 GCF_039822625.1 Marinimicrobium locisalis | reverse complement strand
TGTAGTGGTCAAGTGTTTTAGGCCACCGTCTTTTGGGTTTTCCAATATGTCTTCTCTGCCACATTAGGCGGAAGACCTTCGTTGTGCTTATGCGGCCGAAGCTCGCTGTAATAACCGATCATATACTCCGTGATCGACTGCTTCGCTGACGCAAAGCACGGATACCCGGTCTCCGGTACCCACTCCGTTTTCAAGCTCCTGAAGAACCGCTCTGTTGGTGCATTATCCCAGCAGTTTCCTCGTCGGCTCAGGCTTTGCTGCATCTGGTATTGCCAGAGTAACTGCCGGAATCCCAGGCTGGTGTACTGACATCCCTGGTCCGAATGAAACATGACCCCCTGTGGCTCTCCGCGTGATTCGTAAGCAATCGTTAAAGCTTTGTTAATCAGCTCTGTATTCGGTGATAAGGATAGCGCCCAACCGACGGGTTTACGGGCAAACAAGTCGATCACTACTGCAAAATAAGCCCACCGTGCCCCGGTCCATAGTAGAGTAAGAGACAGGGCGTAGTCGTACTATCTCCCTGTCTCTCCTCTCCGAACCGGACATGCACCTTTCAGCGCATCCGGCTCTCCATTTAAGCAGTGGACAATGCCATAGCTACGTCTCTATAGCGAGAAGTAAATGTGTTCCGTGCTTCGGCCCGCATGTATGGGTTTTCATCAGGCAGGCGCCATCGAAATGGCTTCTTCCCACGACCCACCAGACGAAATAGCTCAACCCCTACCAACAAACCTCGGTCTGTTTTCCCAAACAGTATCCAGGTTTTACTGGCGAGAGATTTGGAGTACCGGAACCAATTCCGCATCAGCGGCTTGATTCGGGAACGGTACTTCCTGCTCAACCAATGTGCAAGCTTCCAGAACACGACGTGGTCGATATACCGAAAGACTCTCGCCTTAAAATCAACGAATTGGTAAAACGTCGACCAGCCGGCCAGCTTTCGATTGATGAGTTCAACCTTGTCTATCTTGCTTCCACTATAGTCGTTCGATAACAGAGCTGTCAGTGATGCAGCGAAGTTTCTTGCTTTCTCCCTTGGGATCGTAGAGACGACACGCATATCACCGTAGCGACTGCGTTTTCGAATAATACGATGCCCAAGAAAAACAAAGCCATCATTAACATGAGTAATATGCGTCTTCGCCATGTTCAACCTGAGCTTCAGGTTGTCTTCGAGCACTGAACGACATTCTTCCCGAATAGCTTCTGCTTGTGCTTTAGTGCCTTTGACGATAATGACAAAATCATCAGCGTATCGGCAGTAAGCAACAGCAGGCTGCCATTGTCGGTTCTCTTGGATCGCAGGGCCTCTTCCAATCTTGATACTGTGATTCCAGTACCATCGATCTTTACGTGCCTTCTTACTGAGGTAGCGTCGGTGCAGGTACTGATCAAACTCATTAAGCATGATGTTCGACAGTAGTGGTGATATCACACCGCCTTGTGGCACCCCCTCACTAGCTGCTCGGAACAGTCCCGCATCAACATGACCTGCTTTGAGTAACTTCCACAATAGATTCAGGAACCGATGGTCCCTGACTCTACGGCGGACAGCCTTCATAAGCAGTCGATGGTGAACTGTGTCAAAATAGCTGGACAGGTCTCCCTCAACAACCCAACGGCCCCGTTTCTCAGGGCTATCCGTCAGTTGCAGCTTAACAGTACGGATCGCATGATGAACACTGCGCTCTGGTCTGAAGCCGTAGGATAAGCTGTGGAAATCGCTTTCCCATATTGGCTCCATTGCCATCAGCATAGCTCTTTGTACGATCCGATCCCGCAACGTTGGAATTCCCAGTGGCCGTTGCTTACCATTGGCTTTAGGGATGTACACCCGTCGGGCCGGCAGAGGTTGATAGCTGCCATTAAGCAGCTCATCACGTAGTTCACCCAGCAGATCCGACAGCCTGGGTAGCAGCATTCGCTTATCAACACCGTCAATCCCCGGTGTGTTAGCACCCTTGGCCGACAGCGTTATCCGACTTGCTTCAGCTAGCCATTCAGGCTGTGCTATCAAACGAAGCAACCGATCAATCCGTTTGTCTGGATCAGCGGCTGCCCATGTAGCCAGTTTGCTTTGCATTTCACTGATTATCAAAGGTCTTCACCCTGTTTGGTCAGGTAGTTTGCTTGGCAAACCTGTTTAAACTGCCCCCCTTCGCCATGTAATGGGCTTTCCCCATCGCGGACTACTACGGGAGCTCCGCCAGTCAACGAGGCTTCTGGGTCATGCCCCTTTAGCATCCTTCATTGACCTTCCCCGGTTCATTTATCTGGACTCCAGCATGTTGAGGAGGCTGCCCATCGCACTCTTTACCCTTGCTTGCCGCAAGTTGGCAGAGGTCAGCAGTCCCATGTGCGACAGAACTGCTGTCCCAGTGTCGGACATACATTTTCCGACACCTTCGTTCGGCGGCACATACTTGTTGACGCCGATTACCCTCTGCACAGCTTATTAGATCACGTAAGCTGTGGTGACATTCCAACCCTCAGAGGCGGATTAATGGGTTCATGTTCTTCAGCCTTTCAACACTCAGCCTTGAGGATCATCTTGGCTTAGTGATCTCGCCTCAATCCCCTTTGTCAGCGGGTTACATCACCCTACGGGCATACCGCAGGTCACTGCCGCTCAGGCTCACCACTGTCGCATACAGTGGGATTCGTTGACTCTTCTCCTGTTTTATCAATCAAATATTCCAGATAAACTCGTGGTTCGTTTGAGCATCCTGCTCGGCCCGAACTCCGGGCACACTATAGGTGATATCACCGGCCCATACTTGGTTCGGCTCCTTTACATCGAACTCCCGGTTCAGAAGGTTAGGGATATCGAGATGCGGCTGATCCGCCTTCTTGTAAGCGTGACTTGGTGGCTGCGTGCTAACCAGTCCCAGCTGCTTCATTCGCCTGCTGGCACGGTAACGGCTAAGCGGCGTTCCAGCCTGCGTGACCATTGTGGCGATACTGCGTGCACCAGCGGAGCCGTTACTGGCCGCGTGCGCCTCCACAACTTGATCCAGCAGCTTCTCCTCTGCTTCGCAAGGCGTTCTGTCCCGGTCACGCCAGGCTCTGTAACTGCTACGATGCACCCCAAACACCTGGCACAGGTGCTGCACCGCATAGCTCTCTTCAAGTCGCTCGATTATCGAGAATTGCTCAGGGAGTCCGACATCAAGAGAGCGGTAGCCTTTTTTAATATTTCCTTCTCTTCCTCCACCCGCCGTAGCTTTCGCTTGAGATCCTGAATCTCGCGCTGGTCTGGGGTTAGCGCCTCACCTTTCTGTGGAGCCTTGCCTGAACGCTCGGCTCGAAGCCTGCGCACCCAATACTCCATGGTGGACTTGCCGACCCCCATGGCGTCGCAAGCTGCTTTCACTGTGTAGCCCTGGTCAACCACAAGCTGGGCTGCCTCCAAACGGAACTCGGGGCTGAAATTTCTCGTTTTTGTCATCATATCCACCTGACTTTCTCTGTGAGTGATAATACACTCAAAATCAGGTGGCCAGAACCACTATGCCACTACA
>NZ_JBDLLG010000053.1:0-3535 GCF_039822625.1 Marinimicrobium locisalis | reverse complement strand
ATCCTCTCTTAAAATGAGTGATTTTGATCTTCTGATGTCGGGGGCGGATTACTTGATTCAAGTGGAGGAGTTGGAGGACGTCGACCCCGCCGTGTTTACGGCGGTGCGAAACTATAGCTATGACGATATTGCCATCCGCCTGCCGGAAGATCAGCTGTATGAATAAAGAGTGGGGCTAGTGCTGCCGTTATTTGTTAGGTGGCGCTGCCGCTTACCTAACCTACGCTCGCTGGGAGTCGATTTGCGGGATATGTCTGGTGGCTCGGGAGGCTGATGTTGTGGTTATTTTCCAGAGGGCGTTGCCGCTTATCTAATCGACACACTAACCGAACGTGTAGGTTAGGTAAGCGGCAGCGCCACCTGACAAAGGCCTCCTCTATGTTTTCCGATCTTCTTCACGCCTCCTCGTATGTCTAGATAGTTGCGTCGACGGGCGGACGCCGCTGAGAACGGGACGGGGTACAGGTCCGTGCAAAGCCGGCCATAGTCCCTTCAAAAAGAGCAGCCAACCGGTGGCCCAGAACAGTGCCGACCAGGCAAGGGTGTCGACCGGAAAAACACCCGGGGGAAGCAAGCGAAGGGCGGGGGAGAGTAAAATAAAAGCCCCCGCTAGGGTTTGCACACGCCTGGGTTTCAGGCCTTGGGCGCTCCTGTGCATCGCCGCCCGCGAGGCAAACCCAAGAATCATGGCACCCATCGCCCCCATGGTAAGCGCATGTAGAACAACTCCCAACCGCATTAACTGAGGCCAGCATAACGCTGCACCCATCAGTATTAATCCAACCCCGAGCCATACCCAGGCAAGTTGTAACATTGCCAGCGAGCTTAGGCGCCATGCTGTTAACGGTTTCCAGCCGGCTAGGCGAACGAGCTGCAGTGCCCCCGTTATCAGTGGCAGACTGCCAGTCGTCACTCTCAGTTTCGGAAATGGCAGCGTCGCCAGTGTGATGAGCAGCATCACGACTGAAGTGGTTTGCAGTGCTAAAGGAGCCCTCAGAGTACTGGGTCGCGCGTGCAGCGTTAGGGCATTTCGGGTGAAAGCCGGTATCGCCCGACCTCCCACCAAGACAATGAGTAACCCGAATGCCACACCCGCCCAGGACGTAGCAGTGGCCGTCCCATTGTCGAAGAGCCACGTTTGAAGGAGCATGACTTCTGCAAATGCCAGCAACAGGGGCGCCGCGGCGAGATGCAGCCGCGACCAGGCGGCGGCCTCTATCACGCGCAAGAGCAGGAACACCGTGAGCACTAGCGTGAAACTGGGCCCTATGATTAACAGGAACGTGCTGGGTAAATCGTCCCCCAAAAAGGGTAGGCCGCGTGCCAGCAACCAAAGCACGACCAGTACCCAAACAAGAGTGGGCGGTATAGCGCTACGGCCGACCCAACTAGGCAAGGCCGTCAGCAAATAACCCGCAACGGCAGCGCCTCCCATACCGAATAACAGGAGGTGTAAGTGTAAAAAAATTTGCCGTGAGGCGGGAAGAGGAATCCACCATATGAGCCCGCCGGCAATGGCGGCCAGGCCGGTAAGCAGAAAGAAGGGTCGGTATGGTGGCATGAACGTATCAGCGGTTACTCAGAACAATGCAGCGATTGTAGCCTAAGCGACCCGTGGCGGGGTGCTCTATAGGTCCAACAGGTCTCTAAGGTGGCTGCCCGCTTGGCGCGAAATATCGGCCATTGTCTTCCGTCGCGAACGTTCCGCCCAAATAAAATGCGTGAACCAAAAAGCAGAGTTTACAGCCATTGCAACCGTCGCTCCTGGTCCATGCGCACGGTGGGTGAGGTGTCGCCGCGTTCGCGGTTCAGCCGCTTTTCCAGCCAGTGTGCATCCTCGGCACTGGCACGATGGAGTCCAAAGCGCTCCATACGCAGGGGGAACATCCACAACGCCAGTGGCTTGCCGCTGGCCAGATCAAACCGGCAGAAATACATCAGTGTCAGTTCGGGCCGGAAGACCTCGTGACCGGTAATGCCCTCGTAATCATTAATAAAATCACCACAGCCATAAAAAATCGGTTGGCCTTTATAGCGCTCAAAGCCACATGGGTGGTGGGAGGAATGACCGTGAATCAGGTTGACCCCCGCATCAATCAACTGATGGGCCAGACGTCTGTGCTCGGGAGGAATATCGTAGCCCCAGTTGCTCCCCCAGTGAATCGACACCACCGCCAGGTCGCCCGGCCTTTTTTCCGCGTTCACCGCCTCGGAGACGCTTCTGGCGGTTCGCTCCGAGGCATTCTCGAAATACCACACCCCCGCCCGCCGCGACCCTGCATTCCATTCGGCTGGAATTCCGCTGTCTGCAAGGCCGAGACTCCAGATGAGTACTCGATAACCGCCTTCAAGGTTGAAAATCATGGGGCGGGCGGCAGCCTCGGAACACTCACCAGCCCCGGCATGCGTGATGCCTAACTCATCGAGCCTGGCCAAGGTATCGGTCAGACCTTCCCGCCCCCAATCCAGCACATGGTTGTTGGCCAGAGAGCAGGCGTCGATGCGCGCTGCGTTCAATAGAGCCGCATTGTCGGGATGCATGCGGTAATGAACGCCCTTGTCGGGCCAAGGGCGGCCCCTGGCGGTAATACTGGTTTCAAGGTTAATCAGACGCAGTCCAGGCTCGGCAAACGCCAGTTCCTCCAACGCCTGGCCCCAGACCGCCTCGTATCGCATCGGTTGCGCAATCGGCCTGTCCCGGGATTGCGCGAGGGCCACATAGTCTCGTGCATCGCGGACAAAGCCTTCGTACAGCTCCGGGGATACAGGGGAGGGCAGGGCCTGGTCAATTCCCCGGCCGGCCATCACATCGCCGCAAAAAAAGCAGGTGAGAGAAGCGCTCATAGTCAGTGCCTCCTCAAGGTTCTCCCCAAGTGTAGAAGAATGATGACGTTGTAAGTGGAATCGCGTGCCATTCGGGAACAGTAGGCGTAACAGATGATCTACATTTGAACGTACATCACCTTGGCAAGAGGAGATTTGCTATGCCATTTGCACCCGCAGAGATGACCTTGACTAGCTCTGTTTTCCCGCCGGAGGGGCCCATCCCCGTTCAGTACACGGGGGAGGGAGATGATCTGTCGCCACCCTTGGCCTGGGAGAGTCCGCCGAAAGGCACTCAAGGTTTCGCCATTTTCTGTCTGGACCCGGACGCCCCGCTGGTTTCTCCTGACGGAAATTGTGGTTTTGTGCACTGGGTGTTGTATAACCTGCCAGAGTCGGTACGTTCGCTGGATGAAGCGACGCCCGAAGGCACGCCGGGCCTCAATAACTTCGACAAAATCGGCTACGGCGGGCCACTGCCACCTCCGGCCCATGGCACGCATCGCTATTACTTTTGGGTAGTCGCGCTAGACAAGGAGCTGGACCTATTGGAAGGCTTGTCGTTATGGGAGTTCCTAAAGGAGGCCGAGCCACATATTCTCGGGATGAGTCGGTTGGTGGGGACTTATCAGAGAAAGTAAGAATTTGAGTAACTATTCAGCACCATCTTCAAGATGCGAGCGCTTTTCAATCAAAAAGTCCGGCCAGTTAT
>NZ_JBDLLG010000052.1:0-3784 GCF_039822625.1 Marinimicrobium locisalis | reverse complement strand
CGAAATAGTCTCTACGTTTAGGCCGAAATTATACTGGATTTCCACAGGAATTTACGAAGAGCCAAAAAGCTAACAGATAAATGCAGTCAACGAACAAAACGCACGTCTGATTTTGTTGTTGGGGAAAGGTAAGGTTCGGAGAGATGGAAAAATTATTTTTAGTTCTTTACCTAGTAATCATGAGCAGCTCGGCTTTAGCAAAGGACTGTGTGGTTCTGCTTCATGGCATGGCTCGTACTTTGCAAACAGAAATGATGATCCAGAGCTTCTTATGGAAGCAGCCACTTGGTGGATCAAGAAGCACCAGCTCGATCAGTTCGAAAAGGCCTTAAAAATCAAGAAAATGGTTGAGGCCGGGCTTTGATGAGAACAGGGCGTTGACGGCCATTAGGGTGAACCAGAAGTCAGGTCTCCCCTTCGGCCGCTGTAGAGCGTCTCCCCTAATTGAAATAAACTGGACAGTAGTATACGGAGTTTTTATGCCTAGACGTTACATACCCTTTGTCATCATCGTTACAATATTAATTGTGGGTGGGGGTTATTTCTATCACGTAGAGTCTTCCTATATCGAAGGAATGAAGGAGGCTTCGGGGCAAGTGGTTGATTTTGAGATGAGAGAAGGCTCGACGGTATCCGCCAAACAGTTTTGTAATGAGCAGCCCTCGTTTATCGACGTGGCCTCTCAGGGTTCGTCTCAGCCTGGCGGCTGGCATACTGTCTTGGGCTTCGGTGGCGCACAAGAAATCGCGGCCAAGTCTTGAAGCTTGAATTCACAATTCAGGACCTGACCCCTTACGGACATGTGTGGCGCTGGCGAGGACTACGACTTTGAACACCGCCCGGGCCGGATCGTCCACCGACTCAAACAAATGGCAGCGGCTTTTACCATTGACGTGGCTGCCTATGCAGTGATGTCCAATCACTATTATGGTCTTTCGCGTCAACCGGGCGTTGTATGTTTTGTTTAAATATTAGGGTTCATCACACCCAGTCCACCAACACGCAACGTTCAGGTTGAAATCCTGTATTGCATCCCAGCGGGGCGAGCTTTCCTGTTTGTAATTCGTTAGTGCGCCCCAGCTGCCGTATCTAGTGTGCCGCGATATATCCACAAAATGCATATGCAGTTGTCCGCCACCGTCTTTCCAGGCGTTAAATAACTCAGTGTAGACGTCTCCCATGCCAGGGTGATTGTTCACTGCGATATGGAAGTCAATTATATCTTGGTCATTTTGTAGCGCTTTACCGTTCGCGGTAATATGCTGACCGCCTTCGTACGAGATGACTTCCATGTTGTATGTATGGGCTACGTCAACCCAATAGTCTAGCTCCCCAAGCATGTACCCACGCACACCATTTTGATGGTTCTCCCTGCCAAGGTCGCCGAAGCCCTCACCTGTCAACAGGTAATTTGTGGCTTTTTCCACGCCTGCGTCGCCCTCGGCAATCCAGCCACGGATGATGGCCTCCCACTGGTCATCGTTTTCACTGTCTATGTCTCTAGGAGGAATGAGCGAGCCGCCAAAGTAGGAGGTGATGGCGATGTAATCTATGCCGTGTTGATAGCATGGTGTGTTACCCTCAGCCACCCACAATGGGCACTCCAAAGCCCCTGACTCCAAGCCGTGCCACGCCGTCTGCACACCCAGTACACACTTTACTCGCTCGGTGCTTTCGGCAAAAGCGCCCAGCTTAAACGCGTCGCATACTTGCGCCGTACGCATTCCGTGCCATTGCATATAAGCATCACCTGCATCACCCCAGCGTGCGCGGCCAGCAACGTTGGCATACTGCGCCTGTTGAAACCCCCAGTTCCACACTTCGTTACTGTGCTCGATGTACACCGTTAACGCGGGGTTTAGCTCCGCTTCTAGCTGAGCGGCGAACCGCTCCATATAGTCCTCATCAGCGAGGTGCGGAATGTTAAACCAGGGATCTGCGCCGATTTTATTGGCCAGGTCGATCATTACACCGAGCGGTGCCGTCCGCCAAGTGCGATGCGAGCGTTGTGGTCGATCGGCCCAACGACTTAAGTCCGAGTCGTTGGTGCCCATCCAATCCATGAAGCGCAGGGCACGAAATTGGTCGATACGCTCGACCCACCCCGGGTTAAAAATTTCCCCCGCCTCGTAGGCGGCCAAAAAAGGCTCGGGAATAATGCGAATATTGCGCAATGGGTCGGCCGGGTCAGTCTCAGTGATACTTAAAAATGAAGCGCCCCAGTCTACATTAACAACCTCGTGACCGGGCTCAGACTCGTTCTCCAGCTTATTCGATGCGCCGGTGTAACGTAGTGCACCCTCGCCTTCGTAAAACACATGCACTCGGGTAAAGGGCCGTTGGTTCTCCCAAGGCTCTTGCTCCAAAACTAGAAAAACCGTACCCGCTGTTTGGCCCTCCTGAAGTGACAGCAGCCAGCCGTTGTCATCCACATCAAAAGGCAGATCGGTTTGGTTGATCCAGTCGTTCCAGCCACGCGACTGTTTCATTAAGTCCAGGAAGGGCATCTGAGGTGACCAATCACGTATGGCAGTCAACCCCATACCCATTGAGTGGCTGCGCTCAGTCAAGACAGCATTTACTTCTACAGTGCGGGCAGCCTCCGCGAGCAAGCCTTCGGTATCTTGCACGCTATACGTTACGGTGTAGGTGCCGGGCACATTGGCATCAAGCCCACCTAAATCAACAACAATCGCGTCGCTGAGGTCGCCATCTTCGTTGTCAGTCGCGGTTGCGCCAGGGTCGTCAAATGTGCCCCCTTCCGTTAGGCTTATTGTGGTATCGCCGAGTAATGTGACTGTTGGCGCTTGATTGGCGAGCACCTCCACTTGACGCGTTACCGACGCCGTTGCGCCTCCGCTATCGGTTACCGTATAGGTCAAGGTATATTCACCGGGGACATCGCTGTCTACAGCACCGCTTATTGTCACCTCTGAGGAAATATCCCCGTCTTCAGGGTCGCTCGCGGTCACACCGGGCTCGGAGTAGGTTTGGTTAAATGGCAGCGTCATTGAGCTGGCACCTGACAGAGTGAGCGTCGGCGCGCTATTATCCGTCGGCGGGCTGGGTACCGGGCCGTTATCCCCGGTTTCCTCGCCACCACATGCGACCATGAGCGTAACAATAAATGGTATCGCTACCATATTTTTATAAGCCATTTTTCCTTCTTCCTTCTTATCCCAAAGTCGATTCACGATATCAGGTTTTTCGGCGGTCATGGGTGACAAACTTCACAAAAGTGATCCCTCCGGCCTGGGCCGGCCCGCTCACAGTGGGCCACCCAGCGTTTGGGTGTGATGTGCGCACCGAGTCCGGCCTCATGAAGGGCCTTTAAGAACGCACCCCGGAAGACGGCCGCCAACGCCCGGCCATTAAACAGATAGCGGCCTTTGAGCTCATAAGGTAGGGTGAAGGTCACCATGTAATAGTGCATCGGCAACTGCTCTTCCCGCTGGTGCTATAACCAGTGCTCGGTGCTCTGGTTCTGGCACTGGTTGCAGAAGCGGTGCCCACAGCGCGCAGACGGGGGGAGTAGGCCGTTGCGATCGACCTTGACGGTGGACCAGGAATGGGTGTCGACCAGCGACTCGAAGTAGCCTTCGAGCTGCTTCTGGGACAGCGTGTCGGCCGGGGCATTGAAGTAATCACAACCCCGTCTCACGGCGCGGGCGTAAACATCGATAGTGGAGGATGCTTTCCCTTGGCGCTTAAGCGCGCTAATTAGTGCCCGTCCATAAACGAGTAAGCCACTGAAAATACAGGGAAAATATCGATTGGAGGGTTA
>NZ_JBDLLG010000051.1:0-3858 GCF_039822625.1 Marinimicrobium locisalis | reverse complement strand
ATTTCAGAATTTCTCGGAAAAACCCTGTCAAGTGTTTTTTCAAAAATTGAGCTGAATAGTTACGTTTATTCTTGAAGAGAGCGGAGATACTGTCTTTGCGAAATTGCAGGCAGAAGATGACTATGGCATTGAAATGACCATAACCCAAATGCCAAATGTAAGAGTTCGAGCAAAACGCCCAACCAAAAAGCAAGTGACGGATATAGCATGGTCTGAAATGCGAATGGACCCAAGGCTGCGATCACCAGATGAGGCACTTTCTAAATATTCTGTCGAAATGAATCGGCAGATACATCAACAAATCCAAGAAATCAGAAAATCGCTAAAGCGCATACAAACATTTTCATGCTTTATTAAGCTTTCAGCGGAAGTCCAGCGTGAATTGCCAAAAAAGTCATAACAAGGTGCGGCATTCCGCCACCGCAAGCGGTGGCGGGACGCTCGTAAACTCGCGCCCATGCGCACGTCGTTAAGTACCAGGAGGGAAGTGGGTGCTGAAATTTGATGTGGGTGATAGTTGTTTCAACTACAGAAGCGCTGCCGTCATTATCCATGATGATCATGTTCTTATACATAGATCTGAAAAGGACGATTTCTGGGCACTACCTGGAGGGCGAGTTGAGTTTTTCGAGTCTTCAGAAGACACAATTGCAAGAGAAATTTTTGAAGAGTTAGGAGTTGAGACACTAACACGTCGGCTATTGTGGCATGTAGAGAATTTTTTTGAATATACAGACAAGAAGTATCATGAAGTCTCAAATTATTTCCTAGCCGAGCTATTAGCGGATCCTAATATAGTGCCAGAAAAAGACTTTCCGGGTGTTGAGGTTGATCTTGACCTAATTTATCGTTGGGTTCCAGTTTCAAAGCTTTCTGAATATGTAATAAAACCGGTATTTCTCATTGAAGGTATCAAAAACATGCCATCTTCGGTTGAGTACATAAAATCCAACGAGTTAGGCACTTAACAAATAAAGGCAGCGGATGCTTCGCACCGCTGCTTTGAGCGTTATAGCTCTCCAGCATTTGGAGTATGAGGAATATGAATATTTCAACGAGCGATAAAGTAAACGACTTCCTTTCTGATATACAGTCCATTTCCTCTGAGCAGTTTGATATGGTGATTGCAATAAGAGATATCTTCTTAAGGCTAATGAAGAATTAGTTGAAGGTATTAAATATGGTGGTTTGGTCTTTAACGTGTCAGATGCGTTGATCGGAGGCATTTATTCATATAAGGAACATGTTTCAATTGAGTTCAGTAATGGCGCGGACTTTATTGATAATGATTCGATCTTGGAGGGTGGTGATAAAAAGAGGCGGCACCTAAAGATATACGAAAATGACGATATCGTTCAAAAAAACGTCGCGCACTTTGTTAGTCAAGCAGTGAAAATCTAAAGGAAACTATCGAATGGTAAAATTCGGATATACAATAAATTATGTGCGTGATGTAGATATAGCTTTGTCATTCTTTGAGAAAGCATTTGAAATGAAACGACGCTTTATCACTGGCGAAATTGACTATGGTGAATTGGATACAGGTGAAACAGTTCTGGCTTTCGCATCTCATGAATTAGGATTATCAAACTTCTCTGGCGGATACATAAGTTCTACTGATTCAGAAAAACCATTAGGCATTGAAATAGCACTTATAACCGATGATGTTAGTGGCATACATCAGCGCGCAATACAATATGGTGCAGTTGAGTTAAAGTCACCTGAAACAAAACCTTGGGGGCAAGTTGTTTCATACGTTCGTTGTCCGTCTGGCATCTTAATCGAGCTATGTACTCCGGTCCAGAGTTAAGCTATAACAAAAAGCTGCACGCGGACACATATTACTACGCTCGTTTTTGTGTATGTCGCGTTGCTCCATTTTTACACAAAAACGCTCTCCGCAATATGTGCCGGTGAGCTTGGCGTTATATTAAAATTGGAGAGCATAGTGAAAATTAGGATATTTCGTGTTTTAGGTATTGTCATTATTGCGTTATCAAGCACAGCCTTTAAGAGCCAATCTGGTGGTGAGGGATTTAAGTTAACGGAAGGTCATGTTTCTTTTGTCGAGACTGAAATAGGAAGAAATCTTATAGTTGAAACGGATGAATCGTTCCAAAATTTATGTAATCGAATAAACAAAGAAATAGAAAGAGAGATCGATTACTGTGACCCAAACTATTTTGAGGAAATGGTTGTTAAGGTATGCAAAAAGGAGATTCTGGGAGTGCCAGTAATGAAAGGTCAAATATCAGGGTCATATCGAAAGCCCTGGTACAGCATGGTCGAGGTTCACAAAGACGAAATTGATAAACATGGAAGTGAAGTAGCAAAGAAAACAGCGGAAAAGATCATTGCTCTCAAAGAGCATGGCGCCAAACATGTATTTGACTTCACTATCAACTTTAAATGCATATAACAATCAAAGGCAGCATTGCCCCTACGGGGCTGGACCTCGCTCCGCTCGGCCGCTGCTTTGGGCGTTATGTGCATTGACACCCGATACGTTACAGGGTACATTTAAGGGATGATACGAAGCTTCAAACACAAGGGCTTGGCCAAGTTCTTCAAGTCCGGCAGCACTGCAGGGATCCAGGCCGCTCATGCAAAGAGGCTTCGGCTTATTCTCGGTAGGCTTAATGCGGCTTCCGGCGCCAAAGACATGGACTTGCCGGGCCTTAGGCTCCACGAGCTTTCCGGTAACCGGTCGGGGATCTGGTCGGTGACGGTAAGCGGTAACTGGCGCGTGACGTTCCGTTTTGAGGATGGAGACGCCGAGATAGTGAATTACGAAGATTATCACTGAGGTACTCCTATGTTGATGCACAACCCTCCCCATCCTGGTGAAGTCATACGAGAGCTTTGCCTAGAGCCTCTAGGTCTGTCTGTGACAGCAGCTGCGGAAGCTCTCGGGGTCAGTCGAAAAACGCTAAGCGCCGTTCTGAACGGCAAAGCCGGTATTAGCCCGGAAATGGCTATTAGGCTTTCTATCGCTTTTAACACCTCTTCGGAGAGTTGGCTAACCCAGCAATCTCAATATGAGTTGTGGCATGCTGAGCAACATCGTAAGGACCTCAGGGTCAAGAGGCTTGTCGCCGCGTAGTAGAGAACATAACCAAGCCATGAAATACGCTCCCTGCGGTCGCCGGACCTCGTTTCACTCGGCCGTTTATGGCGGGCGTTAAATAACCTAATCAAGGAAATGCAATGTCACGAAATCAAGGATTCGATGCCCTCCGAATCTTCCTCACCTTGCTTGTGGTTGTACACCACGTCTCGATCGTCTATGGCGGAGCCGGCGGTTGGTATTGGAAGGAGGCGTCAGAATTAGACCCCAGTCTTGTCGCCTTTAATGCTGTGAATCAGTCGTTTTTTATGGGCCTGTTCTTTCTACTGGCAGGGTATTTTTCAATCATTTCACTGCGGCAGCATGGAATCTCCGCTTTCGTGCGAGGGAGAGCAGTAAGGCTTGGTGTCCCGCTTCTTGTGTACTTCTTGCTGATATCTCCCCTAACAGTTGCGCTTGCAATCGCCGATACGCCCAGTGAATTGTGGTCAACTGCTGTTACGTTAGTGGCTCGAAAGCAATTCGAACCCGGACCGCTTTGGTTCGTCTTCGCCTTAATCTTGCTTAGCAGCTTACTTGCCATTATCTACGCACGATTTCCGAACAGAATTCAGTCGCCTATTGATTTGCCGGGCCCCGTAACGATTGGGTTCTGTTTGATTTTAGTAGGCTGTTTCACTTTCTTGGTACGGCTTTCTATTCCAGTAGGCGAGACAGTCCTGTGGTTATGTTAATGGCCATCTAAACTGACCCACCTCTGGCCAATAATTTTGACCCACCCCAGGTGGCTT
>NZ_JBDLLG010000050.1:0-4389 GCF_039822625.1 Marinimicrobium locisalis | reverse complement strand
TCTTCGCCCCGGGCGGTCAGCGACTCATCCACTCGCAACAAGCCGTTCCGGCTATCCAGCATCGCCGAGGCGCCGGTCACTTCACCGGCCACGGTCAGGCCGGCCGCTTGAAGCACGACCGCCCCATCGCTGTCCACTTCGCGCACGGTCAGCGGGGCACTGTTGCGCCACGTTAGCTGCTCGGAGCGGGAGACGGAAAGCTCGCCGGCGGCGTTGCCCTCATGCTCGAACAACACCTGGCCCGCCGCGTCCAGGTACACGCGTTCGGCTTCTACCGGACCCTGGCCGGTGATATCCCCGGCGACCTCCAGAGTCAGTTCACGCGCTTGAAGCTCACCCAGTGTCAGGGCTCGGCCATGATGGAGCCGCACATCCCCCGCGGCCGTGGCACTGACCGGGCCGGAGAAGCGGTTCCGGCCCGTGAGGCGAATACCCGCCCGCTCGGAGTGCAAGTCCAACGACTCGTCCATGGTCAGCGCCGCATCACTGTCGATCATGCCCGCCGCTGAGATGACGGTCGGCCCGCGACTGGTGATCGCATTCAGGCTCAGCGCGCTGTCATCGCGAATAAAGAGCCCGCCCAGACCGACGTCCGCCGAGAGCTGATTCACATCGGAGTAAATGGGTTGGCTCTGTGTTCCGAAGCCATCAATGCCTTCCAGCTTCAGGTGGCGCGCGCGAATAATGGCCTGGGCATTGGACTGGCTTACTTGTGCACCGCGCAGGGTCAAGGTCCCGGCAATGTCCAGGGCCCCTTCGATAATGAGCTGATCGGCATTGGTGCCGGCCACGGTCACGTGGGTTTTATGGGTGTATTGCAAGGGCGTAAACCCGTCGATCTCATAGCCCTGGTCGGTCAGGCGCAGCGTGTCCGAGTCCAGCGTGCCCTCCAAGCGCAATTCGTCGGCGGTGAGATCGTCCTGAACTTGCTGCAACTCGTTGAATTTAAGCTCGTAGACGGCATCGTTGGCGCTGGTGTAAGTCAAGCGCTCATCCGGCTCGTCCTGTGCATTCAGGCCGGCGGTGTACACCGACTCGTAGCCGCTGCCACCCCCGGTCACCCGCAGGGTATTGTTAGTACCCCCGCCGCCGGCGAGCTCTACGCTCCCCTGGGCACCGGAGGCCAGCGTCACGTAAAACTGATCGTTCTGGGCGCCGCCGCTGATCAGGCCGCTTACCCAGCCGCCCTGCAGTTCAAATTCGTTGCCGGCATCACCGCCTTTTAAGTCCGTCACCTGGGTAAAGTTCAGGGTTTGGCCGTCGCGGGTCACCGAGCCGGCATTCTCGCCTTGGTCCAACAACCACTCGAGGTTCGCCCCCACCCCTTGCAGCGTGGTGTGCTCGCGGGCCCCGATCAGTTTGTCGATATTGGAAAAATCACCATCGGGCCCGTAGATCACTGTCGTGCTATTCAAGGCAGAGAGGTCGAGCCGGTTTTCCGTGTTCCGCTCGCCACCATCCAAATGGCCATCCAGGGCGCCGTTCAGCCCGTACTCAAAACGGTCATCCCCATCGCCCCCGAGCAGGTCGGACACACCGGCGAAGGTCAGCTCATTGAGCTCACCGCTGTTGGGGCCCGTTATCTGCCAGAGGTTGCCGTTATGCTTGCCCATCAATGTATGGCCGGCGTCCTCGGGGGCGATCAGTTCATCGAACCCGTGGATCACCAGCTCGGCCTGATCGCGCTCGGCGATGGCGATGCGCAATGCGCTCCCGAAGTTCTCCAGGTTGAGGCTATCCTCGCCGCCTCCGCCAGTCAGCGAGCCGGTCACTTCGGTCGCTTGGGTGTCACCCGGCTGCAGCGTAAATTCATCATCCTGAGCATTGCCCACCAGGTGGGCGAAACCGGAGAAGGTCACCTCACCATTCAAGGTGCCGGCGTTCCGCCCTTTTAGGACCCACTCGTTGGGTTGGTCGTTGGGCAACGCGGCGGCCTCGAAGTGATGTTCGGTCTCGCCCGTGGCGGTCACCTCCCCGATCGCGCTCAGGCGCAGGTGCGCATCGCTGTTGCCGGCATCCAGAGAGACCCACTGCGCCTCCGTGATGGCCTCTAGCGTGACGCTATTGCCACTGAGGTTCCCGCCCCCATCGATTCGGTCAACACGGCCGCTGCCCTGCAAAGTAAAGGTGTCCGTCCCGGTTCCGCCAATCAGGTGGCCAAAGCCTTCGAAGGTGGTCTCCACATTCGCCGGTGCTTCAAGAAGCAAACCGCCTCCGGCACGGTCAATGGTCCAGGTATTTTGCTCGTCCTTTGCTCTCAAGCTGCTCTCGGGGTTGCCGTTGGCCTTTAGGGTGCGGATATTCTGCACCAGTGTTCGGGGCCCGTCCGCGCTATCTGGGTCAAGCGTCAGGTGGTGGGCGCCAGTGGCATTGGCGGCATCGTAGGTGTTGTCGTCGCCCGCCATGCCGTCGATTCGCCCCGTGACCCGCGCATCGTCCACAAAGGTAAAGGTGTCGCTCCCCTCGCTGCCTTCAAGAATATTGAAATCGACAAAGGCAACCTCTTGAGCCGTGTTCGGCCGGTAGCGGCCGTCATTGACGCCATCGCTTTCCAGCAGGCCGGAGAGGGTATCGAGGGCTTCCAGTTGCCAGTCGTAATGGCGGCCGGACTCGCCGTCGGCGCTGACGTTGAAGGTGCTATCGTAGCCGTCCGGGTCACCGGGGTTGTGGTTGCCGATAAGGCCGTTGATGTTCTGAACGGCAAAGCCAACGCCTAAACCTTCGGCCTGACCGATGTTAACCACAATATCTCGCTCAAGAGCGGAGAGGTCCAGAATATTGGTGCCACTCTCCCCGTTTATAACGCCGGAAAGGCTTGCCCCGTTTACCACTTCGAACTGGTCGGTTCGGTCCCCGCCGTGAAGGGAGGCAATATTGGAAAAACTCAGGCTCTCCTTCGGGGTTTCATTGCCCCAGCTGACGGTGCCTTCGTTGTCGCCGGTGACCCGCCACTCATAGGCCGTGTTGGCACGACCGCGAAGAATGTTGTCGGCGCCGTGGGCTTCCAGGGTGTCAAAGCCCCGAATATGGAGGTCGGAGTCGGCGTGGTTGCCCAGGCTAAAATCCAAAGCCTCGCCAGTGACATTCGTCAGCAGTAGCGCTTGGGCTCCACCGCCGCCGGCGTCCAAGGTGCCGAAGTCGGCCAGCTCGTCTCGAGTGATCCAGATTAGGCCACCACCGTTGCCGTCATCCCGCTGCGCGGCTTGGAAGGTATCGCTCTCCCCGCCGCCGGTCAGGTTCTCCATGCCCGCAAAGGTCATGCGGGCCGTGGCGGCGCTTTTATTGGTATCAGCCTGACGGTGCAGCTGGCCGGTGCCGCTACCGGTCAGCCCCCAGTGCAGGGCAAGTTCGGGGCCGGTGAGCTCATGGCCGGCGCCCTCCCCTTCCAAGGCGTGTATTCCCGTGAAGGTGATGGCCGTGTCGGCGGCCGCAACCGCGCCGTTCTCCAGAGCCGTTAGCACCCAGTCGCCATTGCCGTCTTGCACTCGCAGGGTGTTGTGCCCGGCGGTACCGTTAATGGTTCCCTGGAAGCCGGCGCCTTGATTGACTTGAAACACATCCTGGCTGCCACCGCCGTTGAGCGTAGCGATGCCGCTGAAATTCAAACGCGCGGAATCCGCGGCGATCGTGGTGCCGAGGCTGCCCGCGGTGGTGCCGGTGAGCTTCCAAAGGTTGTCCGAACGGGTGCTACTCAGGCTGTGTGCGCCACCGGAGGCCTCAATGGTTTGGATGGCGGAGAAGTCGGTGTCTTCATCCAGCGTGCCGGACAGGCCGCCCCCATGTTCCCAAACGCTGTCGCCGCTGGCCTTGAGGACATCGCCCTCATTGTTGGGGTCTCCATTACCGAACGTGGAGCCCCCGCCGGCGATGTCCGCCACATCCCGCCGTGTGCCTAACTCAAAGGTGTCATTCTCATTGCCGCCGACCCAGTTCGCTATGCCCCGAAAGAGAATCTGGTCAGTGGGATTGTCATGCGCCGCCAGGTGCCAGTCGCTCCCCCCGGCACTGCTCCAGCGGTTGTTCTGGCCGTCGCGGGCTTGCAGGGTGTCCGGATCACTGGCATTACCACTGCCGGTCAGCTCGTGAATTTGGGTAAAGGCGATATTCACCGTGCTGCCCAGGGTGAGGGAGCCACCGAAGGCCTGGTCCAGGGTCCATCGGTTGCCGGACGTTTCGGCGATTAAGTGATTACCACTACCGTCGCCCCCATTTAGGGTGCCGCTGTAGTTAGTGGATACGGTAAATTCATCGGCGCCACTGCCGCCGCGCAAGGTGCCAAAGTCCTTAAAGGTGATGGCACCGTCAATGGCGGCGGTACCGCCGTTGGGGTTGTGCGACAGCGTTCCGCCCTGAGCTTGATTTAGCGTCCAGGTATTGGTGCCGTGGCTA
>NZ_JBDLLG010000049.1:0-4836 GCF_039822625.1 Marinimicrobium locisalis | reverse complement strand
CCTTCAACCAAGCGGAAAACGCCGATACTGACCCGAACACCTTGGCGCCGTTGTTGGGGTTTAAGCCCAAGCCCAAGGCTGACTACACGCTGGTGGTCGTAGACACCCAAGCCCCAGGCGCGGGCCAGTCCGTTACCTTGGTGCCCACTTATGAGAATATGGCGAAGCTTGCGAAGGGCGAAATCAAGGGTGTTGATCCAGCACAAGTCGATAAAGTTATGACGCCCGAGTACAGCGCTGAGTATGACAAGCACATGGAGGAATTTGAGAAGGATGGTTTGGATATCCAAGAGAGGGATGATGTCGCTGAGTATGCCGATGAGCACTTTTCGATTGCCGATAACAAAGAGAAGTTTAAAGCTCGAGCTGCTGTCCAATCCGAATTTGGCGCCAATCAACACTTTACCGGGGATGGTACTACCAAGAATCTGTTGCCTGGAGGCGGTGATCGTGGCGCGGTAGAAACATATACACTGGATAAAAACCCAAAAACTTTAGGTGATCTGGAAAGTCGCGGCAGCGCCAAGCGACTTCCCGCGAAACGGCTATAAGGAAAAAGCATGCAGATATTTGAACAGTACGATCCTCGAAATCCCAAGCCAGAGCATCAGTTGCTGCGTTTTTTTGAAAGTCCTATGAAGACGGATGGAATGGATTTCTATTTTATTAAACAAAATAGCCATTTTCTCGTTTACAGAGAAAGAGTTCATACTTTCCCTGAGACCAGTTCTAGAGCCGGCCAAAGCAAATTAATTGCAAATCAAATTGAGCTCCCCATTCCCGCTATTCGCTGGTTTATTGATGTGATTGAACAAAAGTTCTTCAAACCGCCAGAAGAGGGTGGGTTGCCAGCTCATAAGCTGAGTTATGAAGAGGAGGTGGCAGGAGAGACGCTTCATATCTTACGCAGCATGGGGGCTGGCTGTGATCATCCTGGCTACACAATAACGAATGCCAGCCGCCAGAGCCACATGTCGTCGGACGACTTGCAGACGCTCTCCCTGTCTGACCCCTGGCTTTTTGAGAATGGATTAATGGACTACTTGAAGCAGCTGGCAGAGGACTACGAGCAGGGCCGGTTATAAATTAACGCTAGCCCCTATTTTAGTGATCCAGCCTTCACTGTAGATGATTTTGGCGTCGGCGCGGGTGTTCTGCGCCTACCGCCCTAGGTCTCCGCCGGTCTGTGGTCCTAACCGTTGACCCCGTCACACTTTTCCACCACGAATGTATGGCAGAATGCGGGCTCCTAAAACCGACACGGAATACAAGGAGTGACAAGGTCATGCTGACTTCGCCATTACGTCGCCTTTCCAGCACTATTTTCCTCACCATTACCTATTTTGCGCTCGTCGCCTGTGGTGGCAGCAGTGGAGGCGGCACTCCCCCGGGTAAGCCCATCCCGCCCGACACCAGCCCAACGCCTTTTACCTTTGCGACTGAGGAGGGTGTAGATCCTGGCGCCACGAAAACCTCAGAGCCCGCCACTGTCGACGGCTTTGACAGAGGGGCTTCAGTAAAGATCTCTGTGAAAGAGGGGCAGTACCAGCTAAACGGGGGAAGGTTCCAGTCAGAAACGAGCGACATCGATCCCGATGATCGGCTGGTCCTGCAAGGAACCGCCCCCGACACCCCGGGAGAGACCCAGACCGTTACCGTCACCGTAGGCGACTACACCACCACCTTTGATATCGTGGCCAGGGCCGACACCGAGGCGCCTGAGGCGGCCTTTGTTTTCCCACCTCCCATGACCGCCACCGAAGGCGAGACCGTCATTGTTCGCGGCACCGCCGAGGACGAGCTGAGTGCGGTGAGTCGAGTCACATTGACCGTTAGCAATAATGACAGTGTTAATGACTACGAAATTGAATCCGATGACCTTTCTAACTGGCAAAAGAAAGTCACCCTTGGTCCGGGCGAGAACACCATTACTCTGCAAGCCGAGGATGCCTTGGGCAACAAGGTAAGCGAGGAAGAGCGGCAAAGTGTGACGGTGGTTCAGCAGGCCTTTGCTGAGGCGTTTCCGGATGATGAGGTGGCGATTGCACAGCCAAGAAGTGTGCTCTTTGATGAAGATCGTAACCAAGTGTTGGTAACAGATCTTCAAGAAAACAGGGTTGTGGCTATTGACTTATCAACTGGAAGTCGTTCGGTATTCGTCGATGGGAATGCTGAAAGCGGCTTGTCTTTTCAAGACCCCGATGGGTTGTTGTTGGATAAACAGCGTAGTCGGCTGTTGATCGGTGCAGATTCGTCAACAGAAGGTGACGCCATTCTAGAGGTAGACCTGAAAACGACTGACAGAAGCGTGAGTATCCTCAGTAGTAATGAGACTCCCACCAGCGACCAACCTTCACTCTTCTCGCCAGCGGGGATGGCGATAGATCCTTCCGATGAGAAGCAAGCCTTTATGGTTAGACGGGGGTCGAGCAGCCACCTCGCCGCCATAGATCTTACTGCTGGCCTGCGTACTCTTGTTTCCAGCAACGATATGGCAGACTCCGGGCCTGAAATCAAAGTACCCACTCAGTTGCTGATTGACGATACCCGAGGGCGTGCACTAATTGGGCAAAGAGACCCCTCTGGAATCTTATCGGTGGATTTATCTAATGGTGTACGGGAAATATTTTTGGCTGAAGGTAACCCTGAAGGTACGCCGAAAGTTTATGCATCCGCTGTAGCAAGTGATAATCCGGAGAGGCGTGTGCTGACGTTTGACGGCTACTCTCAGTCGCTCTGGTCGGTGGATTCGGAGACCCGTGCTATTAGCGTAGTTTCAGGACCGGGTGTACCTCACAACTCCAATAATATGGGGTTCATTATTGATATGGTATTGGTCGCTAATGAGGAGTATATAGTTGGATTGAGCGATCCAATGACGAGCAATATCAATCTACTCTACGTTATTGACTTGGTGACTGGTGAGCGGCTTGTTCTAAGCAAGCCCAGTGGCAGCATTGAATGACGAGACTAATTGACTGAACTTCAAAGTGTTTAGTCTTTATTGATTGATCTGACGTTATAGTTTAAAGGAGTTGGCATGAGGCCGATACATACCACCGGGAACGTTCCGTGCCGTAAGTCTTTCTTTCGCCGCCGCGTCCTGCCCGCCGCCGTTATGGCGGTCAGCCAGGCTTTATGTGCTTCTCCTGTTCTGGCCGGACCGGAAAGCGGTAGGGTCGTTGGCGGAAAAGGCGATATTGTCCAGGGTGATCGGACCACTACCGTGACTCAGGCAACGGATCGCTTGGCGGTGGATTGGGACAGCTTCGATGTCGACTCCGATGAAATTGTTAACTATATCCAGCCCGGCTCGGACTCCATTGCTCTTAACCGCATATTGAGCCATCGAGGCTCTGAAATTCACGGCCAGATTAATGCCAATGGTCTAGTGGTTTTGGTTAACCCCCACGGTATGGTGTTTGGTAAGGACGCGCAGGTTAATGTTGGAGGGATGATCGCCAGCGGCCTGAGTGTTGATACCAGCGATTTTATGAACGGTGATTTTACCTTTGCGGCCCTGGAGGGGACGGAAGGCGCTGTTATTAATCGCGGTATCATTCAGGCTTCCACGGGTGGTTCTGTTGGGCTGCTGGGCCGGCGGGTCAACAATGAAGGGGTTATCTCCGCTGAGTTGGGTGCAGTCAATCTTGCTGCCGGCAAAGAGGCGGTAGTTACCTTTGATGATACCGGTCTAATGGGTGTTCGAGTCACCCGTGAAATTTTGCAAGACGAACTGGGGGTTGATCCGGCGCTGGTCAATAACGGCGAGATTAGCGCGGCGGGAGGCCGCGTACTGCTCACCGCCAGTACCAGCCAGGATATTTTCTCGCAAGCGGTTAACACCGGAGGCGTGGGTCACGCTGACAGCGTGGTGGTTCATGACGACGGTAGCTTTACACTCGGCGGCGGTGCCGATGTGGTGAATACCGGCACACTGAACGTATCCAGCACCTCAAGTCCAGCGGGACGAGTGGCGGTGCTGGGTGAGAATATTACCCATAGTGGCGTTGTTCAAGCCGACAGCCAGCTCAGTGGTGCCGGTGGACAGGTCGAGCTCCACGCCCAAGGTACGACCCTGGTCACTGAACATGGCCGCATTAGCGCGCAGAACCAAATCGGGCAGGGCGGCAATATCGCTGTGTTGGGGCAGCGGGTCGGACTGACGGATCATGCTAGCCTTAATGCCTCCGGCGCGAGCGGCGGTGGCCAAATTTTGGTGGGGGGTGATTACAAGGGCCAAAATACCGCTATTCGCAACAGTGAGCGTACCTACCTCGGTCCGGAAACCGTCCTTCAAGCCAACGCACTTGCCGACGGCGACGGCGGGCGCGTTATTGTCTGGGCCGATGAGGTTACACGCTATGCTGGTCACCTCGAAGCCAAGGGGACTGGAGCCCACGGGCTGGGAGGCTTTGCGGAAGTCTCTGGTAAGGAAGTGTTGGATTTTAGGGGCACTGCCAGCCTCTCGGGTCCCGGTGGGGCGGGAACGTTGTTGTTAGATCCGCAGGATATAATTATTCAGGAAACCCTTAATCCGGACCCTGTGCCTGAATCAGGTACCGTAAACTTCAGTTATGAAGCGGGAGACGAAGTTACTTTCTCTCACATTGCCATTCGTGATCTTTTGGATGGTGATCTTAATGATGCCAACGATAATGGCACCAATGTCATCCTGGAGGCCACACGGGATATTAAAATCGCCACTGGCTTCTCTACTGATGCCGGTAATGTAAACAGTCTGACCCTTGAGGCGGGCGATGATATTCAGGTGTAACTATTCAGCTCAATTTTTGAAAAAACACTTGACAGGGTTTTTCCGAGAAATTCTGAAAT
>NZ_JBDLLG010000048.1:0-5117 GCF_039822625.1 Marinimicrobium locisalis | reverse complement strand
ACCCCCGGGCTCGTTCAACAATGAGATAGGTTGCGGCAAGCGCAACATATCCTTATTCGTTATGCATCCTTCTCTTTCTCTTTCTTTTTCTTTTTCTTTTTCTCTTCATCATCCTCAGTTTTAACTATAAACTCGAAAACTGCTGATAGTTCCTCACCACCCAGCTTCTCAATGTATCTATACTCAACAATCTCTGCCGATTTCATGGATTCGATTGAGGATCTAACTCCCTCAATCTTGCTAAGATCATGTCCATTTATTCGAGTTACAATTACACCGCGTTTAAGGCCTACGGCTTTATAGTATTTTGAAATGTCGGTGATTTTGTATCCAATTATTTCACCACCGTGTCTAATAAGAGAGAATCCTCGTTCTTCGTAAAAGCCTAACCTCTCGCTTTCCGTGACCTCAAAACTTTCGGAAAATGCTGGCTGGCAAATAAGAGTCAATAGACTCAGGTAGATATATCTCACGAAACCCTCTTTTGCATAACGCTGAGTTAACGAGAAATTGGAAGCGTAAAAAAATAGGGTTTGCCCCCAAATTTTAAGACGTATCAACGACACTCTCCCTTCCGGTTTCTCGTTCAACGTTTTGTTGTACATAACCGCCCGCTCTAAGCGTGCGGCGCCTCCTTATAAAGGAATTTCCTTTTGGCGCCTTGCCCCACCTCTGGCTCAAGAGCCTGGCCGGAGCCCCACAGCGTTTGCAACAAAGTAGCACAGTTCTCAGATCCAGGCCACGGCTGGCTTTTACGTCCTCAAGGTTGCCGTGCTGCGCCAAAGCCCGCCGGTGGCGCTGCTTGGCCGCCGGAGCGTAAAGGCCATAATAGCGCACCGTGTGTACACCCCTGGCCGGGACGTGCTGTAGCAGACGCTCCGCAAGACCGAGCGGTGTAAGCCGCTGCTCTTTAATGCGCTTGTCCCGGTGGTCCAGGTAACTCATTTTAATGTCCCCTTGCTCCCACCCCTTGATTTGACTGGGATGGAGGGGCCCACCCTTGCAGTACCGGGCCAGATAGAGCATAACGCCTTTACCATGTTCGTAGCGCTCTTCGATCCGGACGCTCCATGTTTTGCGGTACAGCGCCCGGTAGTGCTGCCATAACTGTTGGATGGTCATATCCGGCGGCAGAGTCAGCTCGCCCCGCTGCAGCGCCTCTTTCAGAAGAGCCTGAACCTTGCCGCGATAGTAGCGCCGAAGCACTGGGCCGGGCAGCAAAAACTCGCCAGTGGCTTTCCACCGATTGCCAGGCGTTAAGCCGCCAGCGGTAACCAGGCAGTGCGTGTGCGGGTGCAGATTCAGTTGCCGCCCCCAGGTGTGTAATGTCATCAGTAGACCGGGGGTGAGACCGCCGTACTTGCGATCGGCCATCAGTTCCAGGAGCGATTGCTGGCTCGCCTTGAATAACAATTTGGCAAAGAGCGCTTCATTGTATCGCCACAGCGAGAGGTACTCGTGTGGCAAGGTAAACACAACATGAAAGTGGGGCGTATCAAAAAGACGTTGCTTTTGCTTCTCAACCCACTCGACGCGCTTTCGCTCTGAACAAACGTAACAACTTCTATGTCGGCAAGAGTGAAATTGCTCCCAGTGTTCATGTCCTTCGGGACAACCATAATGGCTAACGCCAAGCTCGCGTGTTTGGCACAGCGCTAATGCCTCAATCGCTTTGCGGTTCTTTAGCGGTTGTGGCGTTCCATCTAAAACTGGCTTGTACGCGCGAAGTAATTTTTGTATTGTCCGCTTCGGCATTTCCATCTGCCTCCCTTCCTTTGAATTACGCTTTCCACCGCGAAGCGGTTATGTCCAACGCCGCGCACACCGGTGCGAGCTTGCGAGCATCCGACGGCCGACAGGCCGTGTAGTGCTGCGCTTGGTTATGGCTGCGACGCTCCCAACCTACTATTAGCACTTCGCATAGCGCTAGCGGAGCCACAGCCCGAACAATGCGGGGCTAGAACTGAACACCTGCCACCGCCCGAATTTCTCTTACTGGCACACCATGCCAGTAGCGATGATGCTGCCGATTACCTCTTACCGTCCAAGTTCCACCAGGAGCGTAACTGCCAAGCCTGCGATGAACCGGATAACTCTAATGCCGGTTAACCTGGCTTTTGGCACGAAGCACGCAGGCCCGACTTAAACCCAACTAAAAGTAAAAAGCCGAGCACCCATAACGCCGCGCACACCGGTGCGAGCTTGCGAGCATCCGGCGGCCGCCAGGCCGCGTAGTGCTGCGCTTGGTTATATGTTTTGGTGGAAACACTCTCTAAGCTCCTTAATGTCTTTACTGGACTCACAACCTTGAACAGGATTATTCAGAAGGTAGTCCTCCACCTCATCTTTGGCTTCGATGTATCGCTGTTTTTGGCTGGCTGGCATATGCGGTGAAGCGATGAGGTCCTGCAAAAATTTATGATCGCCCAGCAGCACCATAAAAGCCAAATGCTTAGCCTGCTCCCTGTCCCCTTCATTGTATTGCTCGATAATCAGGAGCTTTTGCTTCACTTCGCTAGGAGTGGCGCTCAAATGCATTATCAGTGCTTGGCCTGTTGCTTTGTGAAGATAGACCCAAACCGAGATCCCGCTGATGAGAGCGCCGACAACCACAGCTATCAGAATTTGAGAAAATCGTTTCATAACATCCTGTACATATAACGCCCGCAATAAGCGGCCGAGTGAAACGAGGTCCGGCGACCGCAGGGAGCGTACTTAATTGCTTGGTTATGTGTTTTCATGGGTGCCCTATCTCATGCATAAGCCAGTAGGCATCAACATCCTCAATGTCACCATTTTTGCTTTTAATAAACCCGATACAATCAGTAGTTCCAAAGAACTTAGGAATGTGCCATTTTGTAAGCTGGACAACCAGAATAGCCGAATCTCCACCATAGCGCTCAGACCAGATAGAAGGGTAGTATTTCTTCCACCCTATCTTTACAGGAACTTGATCTATCCAGCCCAAAGACGAAATTTCACTAAAGGTTTTCCCTCTGTAAGAATCTCTCATTCCTTCAAGAATTTCGCTCACTGTTCTATTCATAGCGAATTACACATAACGCCCGCCATAAACGGCCGAGTGAAACGAGGTCCGGCGCACGAAGTGCGCGAACTTGATGGCTTGGTTAGCCTGCTTGTTCACTACCTAGTCGCTTTAGCATGATTTCACCCATGATTGATGGTTTCTTATTCATGGATTCCTTGAGGGTTGGCTCGTAATCAAATGGCAAGCTTTCGACGCCATGCACGATTGACCATAAAACGCCCGCTCCGTCCTCTTCAGGGTATCGCTCGAAAACACCAAATAAGATTGGCAAAAACTCTTCGCTTACTCCAGAGATCCAAAGTTCTTCGAGCAGACCATCTAGAGGCAACCATTCATCTTCAATGGGCTCAAAGACAGAAATCTCCTCCAGGATTTGTGCAGAACTACGCATATCTTCCTCAAGTCAGGCTAACGCCTCAATAACCGGCAGCGTTGTGGCGAAGCCACGCTTTTAGCTGTCCGGCGCCGGAGGCGCGAAGTTAATTGACTTGTTAAATGCTTGCTGACAACGTTTAATCTTTGCATCGAACTGCACCAGGTTATTGGAATATCCTTTGAATCGCCCACGATGTTCATTGAAATATTCTGGGGAATCTACAAAGGGAAAATCCTCACCTATATCAATCCGAAAGTTGTAAGTTCCGATAGAATCTTTAAAGTGCTCCCGCCATTCCTTGTACCCCTCTATATCGCAGTGCTCACTATAAGTCTTCAGAAGTACGTTTTGGTAAATCAGAGACTCTGACATTGAGCTTATATCAAGCGCTGCATGCTCTCGGGCGTCCCAATATTCGTTGTATAGATAAGTACAAAGTACACCCAATACAAAAAAGAGCGCGTATCCTGCAATTCTCTTCATGACTCTCACTGGCATTTAACGCCCGCCATAAGCGGCCGAGTGAAGCGAGGTCCGGCGCACGAAGTGCGCGAACTTAATGGCTTGGTTATGCATCCTGGCCTCCGACAATGATAAGCTCAGAACGACCGATAGCACGTGCTCTATGCTTTGTACCAGCTGCAACTGTATAAGATTGACCCTGATTGAGCTCAATTGATTCGCTATCTGTGTCAATAAACACCTTTCCTGACAGAACGAGAAAAAACTCATCTGCATTGTCATGAGTGTGAAAGTTCGCTTCTACGTCTTCCATCACTCGCATGGAAACCGGGGAACCATTCACTTCCCCTAAGCCAATTGAAGCCCATCGTTCATTCAGGTTCTTTAATTCAGATAGTACATTTTTCATAGCTGACTACTGTATGCATAACGCCTAAGCACAGCGGCGCGAGTTTACGAGCGTCCGGCGCCCGGTAGGGCGCGAACTGGTGCGTATGGTTACGTGTTTAATCACGACTCCGCCTCCCGTGCTTAATGTAATAATGAGGTATCGCTACTGCGCCTAAAAGCACCATGTACGATATCCACCAACCTCGGTTTTGTAGCTTCCGAAGACCGCTATCACGAATGCAAACTGCCAGTGTGATGACGGACATTAATAGCACTACTACCCATAAAGCATCTACTATTCCCTTTGGGACTACCCTTTCTCCCGAACCCCAATAATAGGGCACGTTCATATTGAAAGCGACAATATATGCTACCGCCAAAACGATCGTAACAATCAGTATCGTCTTCTCAAGCTTACTCATAGATACACGTAACATTTGTATATCGCGCATGCGTGATATTTAACCGAGATATAGGTTTAATAAAATTATGCAACCTATTGATTTCCTTGATTTTAGTCCGCAGCCAGGTCGTTTGGATGAGACTGTAAACGCGCATGCTCGATATCATTCTACCCAATGCGCGATATTCTACCAATGAGTTCTTATAACCCATTGTTTTTCTTATAATTTTCGAGATTCTCCCACCAAAAACGCGCACTTCCTGTCAGAAAAACGCGCACTCCCATTGAAGTCTGGCTAGATATACTGTACATATATACAGAACAGTAATTAGCTCAAGGAGGATAGATTATGGCACGCAAGAGTCCTTTTTTGGGGTTCTTCGTAAAACTCTGTGGAGCGCTACGGCAGCATATCGAGCTTTCCACAGTGAAACAGT
>NZ_JBDLLG010000047.1:0-6218 GCF_039822625.1 Marinimicrobium locisalis | reverse complement strand
AGGCCCGGCGACGGAACCGACATCAATCTGAATATCGCCATCATCGCGAATACCCACCGTGCCGGCCTCGGTCAGGTTCCAGCTACCTTCAAAATGATTACCTTCGTTGTCGAGCGTAACCGTTCCCGCACCCACCGCCACGGTGGTGGTGCCGGCGATGGACACGTTGGTATCCGCATTCTGACCGAGGGTATAACTGTTCGCACTTCCAGAGCGGTTGATCGCTAGGTCGCCAGCACAAGTTCCGTCTGTGCAGGTGTCGCGGGTGATAATATTCCCCAGACTCCCGCCGGTGACGGTGTCTAGAGTAAAGTTGCTGCCGTTGGACCAGCCACCCAGTTGCGTTCCCCCTGTGTCGGTTTGAGTGCCGTCGTGCGCTCGGCCAGTGTCAACCACTGCGCCGCTACCAAAGGCAATGGATTGGCCGGTAATGTCAATATTACCGCCGGCGGTGTACAAAATATCGTTAAGCGTAACGGTGCCGCCCGCGTTCAAGCTGACTTCCAGGGCATCACGCTCATCACCATAGCGGTCATAAATGGCGGCATCCAGCGTAATACTGCCGCCGGCCGTTACATCAAAAGCGACCTCGTCCGCCGAGGCCAGATTACGTGAACCCCCGTCCCCCGTTCGAGGCCCGGTGTCGTTAAAGTCAAAATCGGACGTGAGTGTAAAGTCCCCCGCCGCGTCGACAATAATCGACCCGGTTCGGCCAAGCCCACCATCATCATCCACATCGGAAAATACGTACCCCAGGTCCACCAAGCCGAGCGTCACATCCCCGGCCTCAGGGCTGTCGTCGTTGACCGCCGTGTGAATCCGCACATCACCCACAACGGTCAGATTCTCTTCAGAGCCATCCACCGTCATCATCTGACTGCCGTAGCCGGTATTGATGGTGCCGCTGGTGTGGCTGAAGCTATTAGGACGGTAACCACCGCTTTGGGTGTCGGCATCCCCGACATTAAAGTGCCCGCCCTGAGTCGTAATATTGGCATCCAGCTGCACAGCGCCATGGGCATTGAGGAGCATCGACGCACCGCCGGTGTGTAAGGCCCCTTCAATGATTAAGTCCTTGGAAAAGTCTGGCCCCATACTGGCGCTTGCAAGATCGCCGACCAAAGAGGCGTCGCCGGCTTTTAGGATGAGTTTGGGTTCTCCTTGGTCTGCTTCTGGGAGGGGGGCGAGTTGGACGGTACTGCCAAACTGAAGTGCAGAAACTGTAATCTTATTGCCAGCCAGAAGAGTAACCGCAGAGGGACTCAGAGTCTCACCAATAGCGGCACCAACCTGAATGTCATCAGCTGCCCGAAGGATGATCTCGCCCTGGCTATCGAGGTTACCAGTAAGAGCAATACTACGCCCCACGAGGTCGCTGTCACCGCCCGTCAAGCAACCAGCGCTACCACAAACGGCCGTACCTGCGGCAAAGTCAATGTTCCCTGAACCGAGACTGATATCGGCGTTTACTTGAACATCATCCCCAGCTTTAAAGGTTAGGCTGTTGACGTTATTGCTATTAGTGGTTATGCCGTCCTCGACCTTTATATCTCGAGAGGCTTCCAGAATAACATTGGTGCCGCCATCCAAGAGATTTGCGAGAGAGTTACTGGAAAAAGTGACATCTTCTGAAGGAGGGTCACCAAAAAAATCGTCAAACCCTACAGAACCCGAAACTGGAATATTCTCACCACCAAGAGCAACGGTAATATCTCTCGGGTCCAACAGTAGCGTTCCTGCCCCACCGAAGCCGGACAGGCTAGCCGTGCCAGTAAACTCCAGCACTTCTTTACCGGATACTTCCGCAAAGCCCCCTTGACCTTCGTGGCCCAGCCCCTTGGCTTCGAGGTGGCCGGCATAGCGGGTAAGCTCATCGGCCCAGACAATAACGCGACCGCCATCGCCGTCGGCAAGTGCATTAGCTTGAAGGACGGCTTTCGGACCGAGGTAGGTACGCTGGCTATTGCGAATGGCGGTGTTCTGGCCCTTGTAGTCACCCCCCACCAAAATTTGGCCACCGCCACTCGCGCCAGAGGCGTTAAGGCTAGCGTGATCCGTCAGGCCAACCCGCTGGCCCAATACGGCGATATTGCCACCCTGGCCGGTTTGGCTCTGAGCGCTAATACGGCCATATTGAGTGACAAGTGTCGTATCTTGGGCGTGGAGCTCGACCTGTCCGCCGACACCACTGAACTGGCTGTCCGCTTGAACGACGCCACTATGGGTAATATTCTCACCCAGCACCGCCACTCGTCCCGCCGCACTTGAGGTGCTGGATACGTTCAGTGTGCCGGTATTCACCACATCGGCACCACCACCGAGCGTAAAGCTACCGTCGTCATGAACCACTACGCTGTCAGCGTGACCCACGCCTCCGGTATTAACCGCTTGAGAGAAAATTTCCTGGCTGGTACTGGCAGTGAGCAGTACGCGGCCTCCCGCCGCGCTAATCTCGCCGTTATTGACCAGCGCCGGATCAACCCCCAGCTCATCTTGCAAAATTTCCCGGGTGACTCGAACACCCATTAAACCGGCATCATCAAAGGTAACTACCGCCTCCTTCCCGGCGGCGAGATTGACTGCGCCCAACTCGGCGGAGATAACCCCTTCGTTGTTGACCCGCCGGCCCAGCAGTCCAACAGAACCACCCGTGGAAGCCTGAATGATACCGCGATTAATAACAGTCCCTTCCGTCCCCTCCATGGCTGCGAAGGTAAAATCACCGTTCATAAAATCGCTGGTATCAACACTCAGGCCGCTGGCAATCATCCCCCCAACATTAATCTGCGCGTCCTTTCCAAACACCATACCGTGGGGGTTAACCAACACCACTCGGCCATTGGCGTTAATCTGGCCGTGAATTTCAGAGCCTCGATGGCTCAATATGCGGTTAAGAGCAATGGAATCCGAGCCGGGCTGGATATAGTTGACAATTTCATCGGAGTCGACATCGAAGCTGTCCCAGTCCACCGCCAAGCGATCCGTCGCCTGAGTCACGGTAGTGGTCCGCTCATCCTGGGCAATATCACCACGTCCACCGACCACCTGACCGCCCTCGGGACCCGCCTGAGCCGAACTCGCAAAAAGCGCCTGTCCCGCCGCTACGATCGCGACGGACAAAAAGCGACGGCGAAAAGATGGCTTACGACACGAAACGTTCCCGGTGGTTTCTAAAGGCTTCATGCCAACTCCTTCAAACTGTTATCTTGGGCTAGGTTGTGCGAACTTGGGCCCCAAAGAGCCCAGCCAACTCTTATTCAACATCACCAGCTGGTTTGCTTATCACTAAACGTTCGCCGCTGACAAGATCGATAGCATAGAGTACATTGGCATTTCCTGATCGCTCATTCACCCCAATAATAAACTGCTTATTGGGAGACAACTTCATATCAGCAAACCACCCCAAGGGGTTGTAAGTATGGGGCTTGCCCTCCCCCGATACTACGGTAATAGCTCGACTATCCATATCTACTGACCAAATCTCCTGACTGAGGATATTCTGCACCAATACTCGATTTTTCAAATCATCGCTTACCAAAGTTCGCGTTAAAACCTGGGGGGTACCTTCTGGCTGCTCCTCGGCCAAAAAAATTTCTCGAAAGCCTGTAGACAAATCAACGGATAAAATTCCATCAGAGCTAGCTTGAGCCACCAATCCCCGACCGTTTGATTCATTAATCAATACTTGCGTAGGTGCATCAAATCTCGGGCCAGACTCAGGTATCTCACTGCTAGAGACCAAGGTCCGCGCACCAGTAGAGAGGTCCAAGACCGCAAGGTTTTGATAAGCACCGCTTGCCAACACAAACACCCTATCAGGGTTTTCGGGATGAATGGCCATCCCTCTAGGAGTAACAAATTCAGGCTGGTCTTCGCTGGGCGTTTCACGGCTGTTAATAAGAGTCACTTCTTTCGTATTCAAATCAACCCCCAAAACGCTGCCTCCCTCGACCGTGGCTCCACTCACCAGCAGTCGATTTCGCGGCGCATCCAGCACCAACCCGGACGGGCGACCGACGCCCACTTCACGCGCCTCATCATCCAGCTGTAAAAAAACCGACCGGCTGCCTGTCGCCAAGTCCACGGAGACAATCCGGTTTGTCGAAAAATCCGTCGCCAGTATACGATTACGCTCCTCATAAAAAATCAGGCTTTGTGGCTCCTCAATAGCCACCTCATCATCCGGAAACGCCTCAGACAAGGCCTGCTGAACCACCGTCACACTTTGCCGCTCTTCTTCGGTCACCTTGTTGCCCAGGGCATCCTCGGCTTGCAGAGTAATGGTGTTCTCGCCCGGACCAAGGGTTACCTGCTTCTGCCACGTCGCAAAATCATCCTCGGTGTCGACCTCATAGTCGTTGGTGCCGCCCTCATGATTGACGGTCAGCGTCACGCGGTCGACCTCACTCCACTCATCCTCGGCGGTGCCGCGAACAATGACAGTATCGCCTTCGGTGGCGGTCATGGGGGGCGGAAAGACAAAGGCGGCTTCCGGCGCCCCGGTATCGCCCGCCGCCACCACATCGAAGGTGGCGGTGTGCTCACCGACCGTAACGGTCACGGTTTGCGTTTCCTCGGGTGTTTCGGGCGCGGTGCCTTGCAGGGTCAGCTCATCGCCCAGCCCGGCGTTACTCGCCCCTGACTGGAACTGGCCCTCATTGAGGCGATACTGACCGCCGTCTACGGTGACCGCTAAAGACACATTGGCATCAATGCCTTCGATGGTAATGGTCTCCGACACGGCCTTGGCGCCAGGCTCAACACCCTCCACAGCCGCAAAGGTGAACGGCGTCGGGCTGGTATCGGGGGGAGGAGGAGCCGGCTTACCGGGGGGGTTACCGCCTCCGCTGCTGCCACCACAAGCAGCGAGCGCAAAATAAATAATGGCGAGAAAAATGAGGCTGGAAAGGCGACGTAATGGCGAAGTCAGCATGACTTTGTCACTCCTTGTATTCCGTGTCGGTTTTAGGAGCCCGCATTTTGCCATACATTCGTGGTGGAAAAGTGTGACGGGGTCAACGGTTAGGGCCACAGACCGGGGGAAACCAGGGGCGGTGGGCGCAGAAGACCCGCGCCGACACCAAAATCATCTACAGTGAAGGCTGGGCCCCTAAAATAGGGGCTAGTGCTAATCTATAACCGGCCCTGCTCGTAATCCTCTGCCAGCTGCTTCAAGTAATCCATTAATCCATTCTCAAAAAGCCAGGGATCGGAAAGAGACAGCGTTTGCAGGTCGTCCGACGACAAGTGGCTCTGGCGGCTGGCATTCGTTATTGTGTAGCCAGGATGATCACAGCCAGCCGCCATGCTGCGTAAGACATGAAGCGTTTCTCCTGCCACCTCCTCTTCATAACTCAGCTTATGAGCAGGCAACCCGCCCTCTTCCGGCGGTTTGAAGAACTTTTGTTCAATCACATTGATAAACCAGCGAATAGAGGGGAGGGGAAGCTCGATTTGATCAGCTATAAGTTTCGTCTGCCCGGCCCTAGGGCTGGTTTCGGGAAACGTGTGATATCTTCCAGAATACACCAACAGGTGCTGGTCCTGCTTAAGAAAATAGAAGTCCTCCCCATTCTTTTCTTGCGGACTATAAAAAACTCTAAGCACTTGGTGCTCTAGTTGAGGGGCTTGGGGGTCGTGTTGTTCAAAGATCTGCATGCTTGATCCTTATAACCGCTTAGCAGAAAGTCGCTTGGCGCTACCGCGATTTTCCAAATCATTTAAGGTTTTTGGATTTTTATCCAGTGTGTATGTTTCTACTGCGCCACGATTACCGCCGTCAGTCAACAAATTCTTAGTCGTACCATCACCAGTAAAGTGTTGATTGGCTCCGAATTCACCGTGAATAGTCGCTCGGGCTTTAAACTGCTCTTTGCCCTCTACACTTGAAATTTTTTCATCAGCATAATCATTTATGTCCCTCCTTTTCCGCACATCCAGCCCATCCTTTTCAAAGGCCGTCATGTGTTGCTCGTACTTAGCGCTGTACTCGGGCGTCATAACTTTATCAACTTGTGCTGGATCAACACCCTTGATTTCGCCCTTCGCAAGCTTCGCCATATTCTCATAGGTGGGCACCAGGGTAACGGACTGGCCCGCGCCTGGAGCTTGGGTATCTACGACCACCAGCGTGTAGTCAGCCTTGGGCTTGGGCGTAAACCCCAACAACGGCGCCAAGGTGTTCGGGTCAGTATCGGCGTTTTCCGCTTGGTTGAAGG
>NZ_JBDLLG010000046.1:0-6330 GCF_039822625.1 Marinimicrobium locisalis | reverse complement strand
AAGCCACCTGGGGTGGGTCAAAATTATTGGCCAGAGGTGGGTCAGTTTAGATGGCCATTAACAGGCATAGTGTGAACCAGGTCGCGCAGAGAGGTTTCAGTAAGTGGTACCCTTTTGGCGCCGAGTTCTATAAATTTTGTCATTTCTATGAATTGCGGCCGCGCTGTGCTTAACATTCGGCACACCGACTGGAATCAGGAGAATTTTTACGTTTTTACAAGGACACAGGGAGTTAATATGGCTATCCCCCCTTCTAGATCCGAAGTGATCGCTGGCAAGAGTGCCGGCACCCGCGTTGTGGCACAAACCCCGCAGATTGCTCAAGCGTGCGGCGAGCTCGCTAAAATGGCCCGTCAGGGTGACTATTGGGCAACCCGCGCAGTTAAATACATTTCGGCACTGACTTCGCGCCAGATGAAAACCGTTTTTGTCCGAGAAGGTGCTAAGACGGCCGATAACCGGCAAGTTTATGTTCTGCTGGTACCGGGCATCAGCCTGGAGTTCAGCCAGAGCCCAAACAGCGATTTTGTCATTCACCAAATGGCGCTTGACTCTACCTATGCGGAGTTACAGAAGGCTGGAAAGAAGCCGGGGTTATTCAAAGTGAGTAAGCAGGGTGACGAGTATCAAACCGCGCCTGCCCTCGCTATTCACCCCGAGAGTTTTCGTGTTGTTACAGTCAGCGATCGAGCTGAGAGCATTCAAAATGCTGCGATTAGATCAGCTCGAGCTGCCACAGAGCCAATGGGGCGCTCGATCATTGATCGTGCTGGATTTGATATGCATTACACCCCCGGCTCAGACCGTCGACTTGGGGGGCTTTGTCGTGCAGAAGCCAATCATCCCGAGCGCCTGTTATCGATCCGTGAAAGTGCAGTGCTTTTGGCCAAAGCCATGGAGGAGTCTCGAAATATTGAAGGCGTATATTGGATCAGTGAAGGCGGAGGCTCTGGAGTGTTGACGCATGCGATGCATCTCTTAAAAACTAGAAATGTCAACTTTGATGGCACCGGTCATCATATTTTCTTTTCGCAATATGCTACCAATCTGGTTAAAGCCCAGAATCTCGCCTATGACTTGGGGTTGGAGTTTGAGCGAAAAGCCTATAGCCTTGGGTATAGATCCGCATCGCTGGACGCGATTCGAGCCCCGTTAAACCGCCGCCGCAAGGAACCAGAGAACTACTCCCGCCTGCAAATGTCTGCAGATCTGTGTAAAGGTCCACAAGTCATCATTGGTGGTGTGGCAGTACTTTCAGGGGTTGGCCTGGCAGGCCCTGGAGGGTTTCTAATCGGTGCTGGTGTGGCTGGATTCACCGCATTGAATGCGCTAACCCGTGCGATCACACCTGGCGCCCATGAGAGAATCAAAGGAAAGTTCTGATGTTCTACTGGCCATTTCGATTTCGAGCGCAGCAATCCTATATCGTACCCAAGGGGCCTAGTGTTAGTTGGGCGCCTCGGAAAAAAGTGTGCGCTTACGGTGTTAATGTTAGCATCAAGGCGCCGCGCTCGAGCATGGGCCATCCAGGAAGGTCGCGGAATCCAGAGCGAAACATTAACACCCACCGGAGTCACTATGAGGCAGCAATCGCTCGAAAATATAGCTGGAAGCGATATTCGTTAATTTCCCGGTGGTGGAACTTTAATGGCCCCTTATTTACTGGCACGCTCGGGTGTTTGAGTATGCATGTCAGCTTGCTCACTTTAGCTAATCCCTCCCCAGAGAGCTCGTTTTTCCGCCCTCGCGCCTTTGAAACAGCTATTGCCCAGTTGATGGCCTATTACTTCGAGGAGGATTTGTCCCGCAGCGGGACCGAACAGGATTGGTTTGTTCCTACGAACTGGGAGCCTCTAGACCGCTTTCCCTGTATAGCTGCCCGGTTTGATGCTATTCAGAACACAAAGCTGGGCTTATTTGATCGTCGGCGCTACTGCTACCTTCCTCTCTCGGATGAGCATCTGCTAGAGGTCGTTCTGCCAACTCAAAGGTACCCTGTGTATTTGAGCTTGGAAGGCGAGCCCGAAAGTGATGTTAACCATTGGGTCAGCGAAGAGCCGATGAAGAAGCTGGCAAATGCATTGCTCGACAGTTTGGAGATTCGATTCTCCGCAGAGGCAGAGCGACAGCAAGCCAAGGCACTGGAGGGGCTAAGTGCTGATCAGCGCAAGCTATCAGAAACGTTCGCTCCTTTAAAGTGGACGACTGCCTGATACCCAATGGAAGCGTATTGCACTGCATAAGTGCTTTAGGAGGTATTGCGGTTGGTGCACTAACGCAAGGTTGTCCGCTTTACTCCTCCATGCGCTCAATCGGCTAGGGTGCCAGGATTAGGTTGGTGTGCCAGGGGTAAAGGGCTGGGCTCCGCACTTTCAACCAACTGGACGATGCCGACAACGAACCGGAATTCTGTGGGGGTTACTTTCGCAGCTTTCGGCCCAGTTTTTTGACGGGTTCACAGTTTGGCCGTGATACCCATGGCATAATGACGTTTTTCAAACTGACATGGAATACAAGGAGCGGCATGGTCATGCTGACACCGACACTGCGTCATCTCTTCCCCGGTACTCTCGCGTTCTCCCTTTTGTTGACTCTGGCTGCTTGTGGCGGCAGTAGTGGCGGTGGTCCCGGCCCGCGCCCTCAGGTCCAGGAGGACACCTCTCCCGCTGAGTTCAGCTTTGAGGCGGAAACCGGGGTAGAACCCGGCGCCACCGTTAAAGCCAGCTCCTTTTCCGTGGACGGCATCAACGTGCCGGTCACCGTCTCGGTAGACGGTGGAGAGTACGCGGTTAACGGTAATGAGAGCTTTACCTCAGAGTCCAGTGAGGTAAGGGAGAACGATAAAATCGTTCTACAGGCCACCGCTCCAGATGAACCGGGCGCCACCAAAGAGGTGACTCTCACTATTGGTGATACCAGCGCGACCTGGGCGATTACCACCCTCGAGGACACCGAAGCGCCGGAGGCGGCCTTTGCTTTCCCCCCACCGATGACCGCCACCGATGCGGAAACCCTGACGGTACGCGGCACCTCTGATGATGATTATAGTGCCGTTGCCTCCGTGACTTTAACGGTTGAGGGAGAAAGCGGCAGCATCCAGACTTATGCCGCCGATACCGAGAACGACTTTGAGGGATGGTCAAAGACGGTCTCCCTGGAGCAGGGCGATAATCAGATTCGGGTCTCGGCGGAAGATGCTCAGGGCAACGCCATAGAAGAGGCCGATGTGGTTCAGGTCAGTCGTCAGCCGTTTGCTGAAAGCTTTCCGGATAACGAGGTGCCTTTTACCGATATTCGGGATGTGACGTTTGATGAAAAGCGCAATCGAATCTTGGTTCCGGTCCTATCTGAAAATGCTGAGGGAGATCCGATTGGGGAGATTGTTTCAATTGACTATGAAACGTCTGAGAGGTCGGTATTCTTTAATGCGGAGTCTATGATAGGCGATGATTCCGAGGTTATTAGGATTTTTCACAGTATCACTATTGACCCTGAGCAGAAGGGAGCCCTCCTTGGTGTAGGATCGAATAATAATTCGAGAATTGTCTCTGTTGACCTGGATACGGCTGAGTATACAACAGTGAGCCGCTCGTATATTCCGGAGACTGACCAACCCACACATCATCGAGTGGTCAGCATTGTTTCGGACCCAAAAGGTGACGATCATACCTATACTTTGTCAAGTGGGGATGGAAACCTACTACGTATTAATTTGAACACTGGGGAACGAACGGTTGTGTCCAGTAGTGACTATGGGGTAGGGACAGGAGACGACCTTTGGGGGGCTGAGTCGATGGTGGTGATGCCTGATGGCAAGGTGGCGTACGCTTCAGGTTCCGCAAGCAGCACTTTATTTAGAATTAATCTGACTTCAGGCGACAGAGAGATAGTGGATATCGCAGGGTTTCCGTTTTATCAGGAAGGGAGTGATTTCTTTTCGCTGCATGATATTGTGCTAAACGAAGAGGGCAATAAGCTCTACATCTCAACCCACTTCGCTGGCATTGTGACCTACCACACCGAAGATCAGCAGTGGGGTACCGTCAGAGAGTTCGAGCTGGATACGCGGTTTGGTCGCAATATGGATGTAGACCTTCACCTGGACGAGGAAAACCGGTCCTTGCTGTTTGCTGACCCTAAAACAGATGGTGTTTATGCGCTGGACCTGGATACCAAAGAGTATGTGATCGTCTCCAAATCCGTGAACTAAAGTCCTTACCGTTTCAACCTCAATCCCATGCCCGCCTCCTTTCTATTATCGGGAGGCGGGCAGCCTCAGCCCAGACTATTCCCATGCCCAAATCAAACGTCCCCTCCCGTACCGTAGCGCTCTCTAACTTTCCTGCTCGTCGCCGGTTGTATCTGGCGGTGGCCGCTTGCTCCGCCATGGCGTTCGGCTCCGCAGCCTGGGCCGGCCCTTCGGGTGAGCGAATTACCGGTGGGGAAGCGTCCATTGAGCGGGCGGGTAAGGTTACCACCATTGAGCAGGCATCGGACCGGCTGGCGGTTGAGTGGGATAGCTATGATCTCAATGCGGATGAGGTCGTGAACTATAACCAGCCGGATGCCGGTTCAGTGGCGCTTAACCGCATTCTCAGCCAAAGCGGCTCAGAAATACGGGGCCGCATTAACGCCAATGGTCATGTGGTGCTGATAAACCCCCACGGAATTGTGTTTGGTGAAAACGCTCGGATTAACGTGGGCGGTATGCTCGCCAGCGGTCTGGACGTTAATACGGACGATTTTTTAAATGGTGATTGGGCTCTGTCCGGCGTTAACGGTACTGACGGTCTGGTCGTCAATCGAGGCGTTATCAATGCCGCCACCGGTGGCTCGGTGTCGCTGGTAGGCAAGCAGGTGCGAAACGAGGGACTGATTACCGCCCACTTGGGGGCGGTCAACCTGGCCGCCGGGAAGGGGGCCGTGGTGACCTTTGATCAGAGTGGCCTGATGGGCGTTCGGGTCAGCGAAGCGGTCGTCCAGGATGAGCTGGGCGTGAATGCGGCTCTGGTCAACAGCGGACGCGTCGACGCGGAGGGCGGTCGTATTCTGCTGACGGCCAGCACCAGCCGGGATGTGTTTTCCCGGGCGGTCAATCGCGGTGACCTGGAGGAAGCCCGCAGTGTTGTTATGCATGAGGATGGCAGCTTCAGTTTAGGGACGGGGGCGGATGTCTCCAACAGCGGGACGCTGAGTGTTTCTCACGAGAGTTCCGCCGGGGAGGTGGTGGTTCTGGGGGAGAATATTGACCAAAAGGGGCTGGTTGAGGCTAACAACCTTAATGGTGACGGTGGGCACATTGAGCTCCACGCTCGGGAGACTGCCCTGGTATCCGGTGACGGTCGAGTGCAGGCCCGCTCTGCCAGTGGAGGGAAGGGCGGCCAGATAAAGGTGCTGGGCGAGCAGGTGGGCTTGTTTGATGGCGCCCAGGTAGAGGTCTCCGGCGTCGAGGGCGGCGGTGAGGCCTTTATCGGGGGTGACTACCAAGGGAAGAATTCATGGTTGCCCAATGCCCACCGAACGGCGGTGAGCGCCAGTGCCCGCATTGACGCCAGTGCGACCGCGACGGGCGACGGCGGGCGTATTATCGTCTGGGCCGATGAGGCCACCCGTTTTTATGGAAGCCTAGCCGGAAAGGGCGGCTCTAACGGGAAAGGCGGGTTTGCAGAGGTCTCCGGCAAGAGCCATTTGGCTTTCGACGGGAGTGTCGACCTGTCCGGGCCGGAAGGGGCGGGCAGGCTGTTATTGGATCCTGAAAACATTAATATAAGCCAAGGAGCAGAAGACGAGGATTTTGACGGTATTGTTGACTTCAGCGAGCCGGGTATTGGGGGAGATGACGCTCTAGCAGTGACTTTTGAGTCTCTTGGGTCAATACTGGAACATCAACAAACCACGGTTGAGCTACAAGCCACGAATACCATTTCCATCACCGAAGGAGGGACGGTTCAGGGAACCAGCGGAAGTGAGTTGAAGTTGGTGGCGGGCAAACAAATCATCGTTAATGGAAAGTCTGACTTCAGTAACTCCGCTGTCACCCTTTTGGCCGGCCATAAGGATTGTGGTTCTGCGTCATGTTACGATGATGGTGGAAAGCGGTCGATTGTTTTTGGTTTAGACTCTGGAATCAGCACAGCTGGAGAATTCAGAGCGTTTGCCGCTGATTCAATCCGTTTCTCAACGGATGCAACTCTCTCCGCCGGCACCGCCACTCTCCGCTCCGGCGACAGCATCAACCTATCCGATTTCTCAACCATCAACACCACCTCCGGCAACCTAAACATCACCGCCGGCGATACCAGTCTCTACACCGGCTCCGACATTCTTACC
>NZ_JBDLLG010000045.1:0-3734 GCF_039822625.1 Marinimicrobium locisalis | reverse complement strand
GGACGAGCCGTTCAGCGACCCCAGCGCGCTGGAGCGGCGCTTGACCAATTTGTCGGGAACAAATTGGGACGACCGTCAGATCGCCCCGCAGGGGCGGGCCACAGGGACGTGGCCCGTCACCATGACCGTAGGGCATCGGCAAGCGCCCCCGGCGGTTAATTTTGACCCAACAATAAAAACGCCCTGCAGGAATACCTACAGGGCGTTTCGTTTTAGGCGCTTGACCAGTTCGCCAGGAGCGAGCTGGCACAGCCTTTAGGCTGCCCGCAGGGTTGATGCCAAGGATGGCATCAATGACCATGACCGTAGGTCGTCGGCAAGCCCCACGGATTTGCTCTAGCCCCATAGAAAAATACCCCGAACCATGACTGATTCGGGGTATTCAATTTAGGCGCTTGACGATGACCTACTCTCACATGGGGAAACCCCACACTACCATCGGCGCTAAGTCGTTTCACTTCTGAGTTCGGAATGGGATCAGGTGGTTCCAACTCGCTATGATCGTCAAGCAAACTGGTATGAAGGCTGTTGGGTCTTATCTCAACTCTGAGTGCCGCAGACTTCAAATAGGGTGGTGAAACAGTAAGTTATACATTGCAACGATTGTCTATCCGACACAAACGTCCGGCTGTGCAGTCGTCTCTGTTATATGGTCAAGCCTCACGGGCAATTAGTACTGGTTAGCTCAACGCCTCGCGGCGCTTCCACACCCAGCCTATCAACCTGGTCGTCTTCCAGGGCCCTTTAGGGAGCTCGAAGCTCCAGGGAGAACTAATCTTGAAGGAGGCTTCCCGCTTAGATGCTTTCAGCGGTTATCCCGTCCGAACGTAGCTACCGGGCAGTGCCATTGGCATGACAACCCGAACACCAGAGGTTCGTTCATTCCGGTCCTCTCGTACTAGGAACAACTCTTCTCAATTCTCCAACGCCCACGGCAGATAGGGACCGAACTGTCTCACGACGTTCTAAACCCAGCTCGCGTACCACTTTAAATGGCGAACAGCCATACCCTTGGGACCGGCTTCAGCCCCAGGATGTGATGAGCCGACATCGAGGTGCCAAACACCGCCGTCGATGTGAACTCTTGGGCGGTATCAGCCTGTTATCCCCGGAGTACCTTTTATCCGTTGAGCGATGGCCCTTCCATACAGAACCACCGGATCACTATGACCTACTTTCGTACCTGCTCGACGTGTCTGTCTCGCAGTTAAGCTGGCTTGTGCCATTACACTAACCTCCTGATTTCCGACCAGGATTAGCCAACCTTCGTGCTCCTCCGTTACGCTTTGGGAGGAGACCGCCCCAGTCAAACTACCCACCATACACTGTCCGCGATCCCGATAAGGGACCGGCGTTAGAACCCCAAACATACCAGGGTGGTATTTCAAGGGTGGCTCCACGCTAACTGGCGTTAGCGCTTCAAAGCCTCCCACCTATCCTACACAAATAGGCTCAGAGTTCAGTGTAAAGCTATAGTAAAGGTTCACGGGGTCTTTCCGTCTAGCCGCGGGTACACTGCATCTTAACAGCGATTTCAATTTCACTGAGTCTCGGGTGGAGACAGCGTGGCCATCGTTACGCCATTCGTGCAGGTCGGAACTTACCCGACAAGGAATTTCGCTACCTTAGGACCGTTATAGTTACGGCCGCCGTTTACCGGGGCTTCAATCAAGAGCTTCGCCGAAGCTAACCCCATCATTTAACCTTCCGGCACCGGGCAGGCGTCATACCCTATACTTCCACTTACGTGTTCGCAGAGTACTATGTTTTTAATAAACAGTCGCAGCCACCTGGTCACTTCGGCTGCCAACAGCTTACGGGGCAAGCCCTTCACCGTCGGCAGCGTACCTTCTCCCGAAGTTACGGTACCATTTTGCCTAGTTCCTTCACCCGAGTTCTCTCAAGCGCCTTGGTATTCTCTACCTGACCACCTGTGTCGGTTTCGAGTACGGTTTCTCTTTACCTGAAGCTTAGAAGCTTTTCTTGGAAGCATGGCATCAACCACTTCGCGCTCTAAAAAGAGCACTCGTCGTCAGTTCTCGGCCTTAAGATCCCGGATTTACCTAAGATCTCAGCCTACAACCTTAAACGCGGACAACCAACGCCGCGCTGGCCTAGCCTTCTCCGTCCCTCCATCGCAGTAAAGAGAAGTACAGGAATGTTAACCTGTTTCCCATCGATTACGCCTTTCGGCCTCACCTTAGGGGCCGACTAACCCTGTCCCGATTAGCGTTGGACAGGAACCCTTGGTCTTCCGGCGTGGGAGTTTTTCACTCCCATTATCGTTACTCATGTCAGCATTCGCACTTCTGATACCTCCAGCAGACCTCTCGATCCACCTTCGCAGGCGTACAGAACGCTCCCCTACCATGCAACAAAGTTGCATCCGCAGCTTCGGTTATCCGTTTGAGCCCCGTTACATCTTCCGCGCAGGCCGACTCGACTAGTGAGCTATTACGCTTTCTTTAAAGGATGGCTGCTTCTAAGCCAACCTCCTAGCTGTCTGTGCCTTCCCACATCGTTTCCCACTTAACGGATATTAGGGACCTTAGCTGGCGGTCTGGGTTGTTGCCCTCTTGACAACGGACGTTAGCACCCGCTGTCTGTCTGCCATAATTGCACTCCACGGTATTCGGAGTTTGCATGGGGTTGGTAAGTCGGGATGACCCCCTAGCCCAAACAGTGCTCTACCCCCGTGGGTGAGATATGACGCGCTACCTAAATAGCTTTCGGGGAGAACCAGCTATCTCCCGGCTTGATTAGCCTTTCACTCCGATCCACAGGTCATCTCCGCATTTTTCAACATACGTGAGTTCGGTCCTCCAGTGCCTGTTACGGCACCTTCAACCTGCCCATGGATAGATCGCCGGGTTTCGGGTCTAATGCCTGCGACTCGACGCCCTATTAAGACTCGATTTCTCTACGGCTCCCCTATACGGTTAACCTTGCCACAGACAATAAGTCGCTGACCCATTATACAAAAGGTACGCCGTCACGGAACAAGTCCGCTCCGACTGCTTGTACGCACACGGTTTCAGGATCTATTTCACTCCCCTCACAGGGGTTCTTTTCGCCTTTCCCTCACGGTACTGGTTCACTATCGGTCAGTTGGGAGTATTTAGCCTTGGAGGATGGTCCCCCCATATTCAGTCAAGATAACACGTGTCCCGACCTACTCGATTTCACAACCTGTGCCTTTTCGTGTACGGGGCTATCACCCTGTATCGCTCAACTTTCCAGAAGATTCCACTAAGACATAAGTTGCTTAAGGGCTACTCCCCGTTCGCTCGCCGCTACTAGGGGAATCTCGGTTGATTTCTTTTCCTCCGGGTACTTAGATGTTTCAGTTCCCCGGGTTCGCCTCCCATACCTATGTATTCAGTATGGGATACCCGACTTACGACGGGTGGGTTTCCCCATTCGGAAATCCTCGGATCAAAGCTTGTTTGCCAGCTCCCCGAAGCTTATCGCAGGCTCCTACGTCCTTCATCGCCTCCAACTGCCTAGGCATCCACCGTGTGCGCTTAGTCGCTTGACCATATAACACAAACGACTACACAACGATTAGTCACAACGCTTTCATCGAAACGTCACAGTAAACTGCGAGCCTCAATATCAGTCGTTGCAACCGCCGGACGCTTGTGTAGAGATACACAATCGTCACATTAATATGCAATGTACAACTTACTGTTTCACCTTGTTAAAGAGCATCTGGCGTAAAAACCAGTCAGTTA
>NZ_JBDLLG010000044.1:0-2501 GCF_039822625.1 Marinimicrobium locisalis | reverse complement strand
TGGTGGAGCTAAGCGGGATCGAACCGCTGACCTCCTGCGTGCAAGGCAGGCGCTCTCCCAGCTGAGCTATAGCCCCAGTATTGGTAGGCCTGGGCAGACTTGAACTGCCGACCTCACCCTTATCAGGGGTGCGCTCTAACCAACTGAGCTACAGGCCTGTAGTTTTACTCTTCAAATAAACCCGCAGCCAGCTTCACGCGGCCTGGGCAGACTTGAACTGCCGACCTCACCCCCTCTTCATTCATAGAAAGTGGGGTGCGCTCTAACCAGCTGAGCTACAGGCCTAAAAAAACTTTCGTCTTCAAGCTCAAGCGAAAGCCTCAACTAAGTTGAGCCCCAGCCTGCAGCTTTTGGCTTGTAGCTTGCAGAGTCATTACTGCTAATACCAGTCGATCAAGCAATGCGTGTGGACGCTTACGAAACAAATCAGCGTATCGTTTAAGGAGGTGATCCAGCCCCAGGTTCCCCTAGGGCTACCTTGTTACGACTTCACCCCAGTCATGAATCACACCGTGGTGACCGTCCTCCTAAGTTAGACTAGCCACTTCTGGTGCAACCCACTCCCATGGTGTGACGGGCGGTGTGTACAAGGCCCGGGAACGTATTCACCGTGACATTCTGATTCACGATTACTAGCGATTCCGACTTCATGGAGTCGAGTTGCAGACTCCAATCCGGACTACGAACGGTTTTATGGGATTAGCTCCACCTCGCGGATTGGCAACCCTCTGTACCGTCCATTGTAGCACGTGTGTAGCCCTACTCGTAAGGGCCATGATGACCTGACGTCGTCCCCACCTTCCTCCGGTTTGTCACCGGCAGTCTCCTTAGAGTTCCCGACCGAATCGCTGGCAACTAAGGACAAGGGTTGCGCTCGTTACGGGACTTAACCCAACATCTCACGACACGAGCTGACGACGGCCATGCAGCACCTGTCACTGAGCTCCCGAAGGCACCAAGGTATCTCTACCAAGTTCTCAGGATGTCAAGAGTAGGTAAGGTTCTTCGCGTTGCGTCGAATTAAACCACATGCTCCACCGCTTGTGCGGGCCCCCGTCAATTCATTTGAGTTTTAACCTTGCGGCCGTACTCCCCAGGCGGTCTACTTAGTGCGTTAGCTGCGCCACTAAGAGCTCAAGGCTCCCAACGGCTAGTAGACATCGTTTACGGCGTGGACTACCAGGGTATCTAATCCTGTTTGCTCCCCACGCTTTCGCACCTCAGCGTCAGTATCAGTCCAGAGTGTCGCCTTCGCCACTGATGTTCCTTCCTATATCTACGCATTTCACCGCTACACAGGAAATTCCACACTCCTCTACCGTACTCTAGCAAACCAGTTCCAACTGCAATTCCCAGGTTGAGCCCGGGGCTTTCACAGCTAGCTTAATTCGCCGCCTACGTGCGCTTTACGCCCAGTAATTCCGATTAACGCTTGCACCCTCCGTATTACCGCGGCTGCTGGCACGGAGTTAGCCGGTGCTTCTTCTGCGAGTAACGTCAAGCATGCTGGGTATTAGCCAACACGTTTTCCTCCTCGCTGAAAGTGCTTTACAACCCGAAAGCCTTCTTCACACACGCGGCATGGCTGGATCAGGGTTGCCCCCATTGTCCAATATTCCCCACTGCTGCCTCCCGTAGGAGTCTGGGCCGTGTCTCAGTCCCAGTGTGGCTGATCATCCTCTCAGACCAGCTACAGATCGTCGCCTTGGTAGGCCATTACCCCACCAACAAGCTAATCTGACGCGGGCTCATCCAATAGTGCAAGGTCCGAAGATCCCCTGCTTTCCCCCGTAGGGCGTATGCGGTATTAATCCGAGTTTCCCCGGGCTATCCCCCGCTACTGGGTAGATTCCCACGCGTTACTCACCCGTCCGCCGCTGTACTCACCCCGAAGGGCTTTCTCGCTCGACTTGCATGTGTTAGGCCTGCCGCCAGCGTTCAATCTGAGCCATGATCAAACTCTTCAGTTTAAATCACGCAGCTCTTATTCCAGACAACTACTTAAAACTATCCGGATACCTCAAGAACCTTAATCTTGGCTCAGACGCTCGTTAACCTTAATGCATCATTACTGATGAATTGATGAGTCACTTGCGTCTGACAATCTTTGTGTCGCCGATTGTCTCGCAAGCGCCCACACGCATTGCTTGATCTCTCTGTTAAAGAACTCTCGGCGAGGGCAGCGCCTCAACCGTGGGATGCGAATTATACGCATCAAATCCGTTTTAGCAAGCGTTTTTTGAAACTTTTTTGTCGGCTCCGAAGAGCGTCCAAAACCTTCAAAATCCGCCGAACCAGATCGCCGCTTCCGGCCTCTCTGATCCGCTCTTCATCCCTCAAGAGCTGCGCATTATACACTTTAACTTTTGCTTGTAAACCCTTCATTTTAAAAAAGTTTTTCAAGCAGCGCCCCCTCCTTTTGGCTTGCCCTTCACTCCGGAAGAGGCGCGAACTATACGGATCAATGACGGACCACGCAAGCCCTTTTTTAAACTTTTTTA
>NZ_JBDLLG010000043.1:0-6946 GCF_039822625.1 Marinimicrobium locisalis | reverse complement strand
TGTGCTGCTTCGCATCAGTGAGCACCCGGCCAGCCGGGTGGAAGAGCTGACGCCCCGGGCGTGGAAAGACACCTTCGCCGATCAGCCGCTCCGATCAGACCTCTACAGGGCCGTCAACCACGCCTCTGAATGAACGGTTACGTATTAGAAGCGGTTCGGCAGGCTCGCTTCCCACCACGGTGGCACTGCTTCTAGCCCATTTGCCGGGGAACACGCAACATAGTATCCAGCGCGGGAATAGTCGCTATACGTCAACTCGAATGAGTGTCGACGAAAAGGAAGATGTTTCTAAAGGAATTCGAATAATCGTGAGTAAGAAGATAAACTAATATGAGTGAGTTGTTTCAATCTTTTGCTGCCAACAAAAAGGGAGTGGACTATATTTGCTCGGATGTTCACGGTCACTTCTCTTTGCTAGAAGAGCGGCTTGATAGAGAGAACTTTGATCCCGGAGTCGACAGGGTTTTCTGTCTGGGAGACCTGATTGATCGCGGTCCGGAGAGCGAGCTTGCCCTGAACTGGCTAAATTATGATTGGTTTTTCTCAATCCAGGGAAATCACGAGCGCATGCTCATTAACTCTGTTGATCAGTCCTCAGCACATATGTTCTCACAGTGGTACGCCTGGGGTGGAGCATGGGCAGAAGCTCTATCTCATGACGAGTTAATGCAGTTCTATGAAGCATTTGTTCGCCTTCCTGTTGCGCTAGAGGTTGACCTTCCAGGCGGGAAGAAGGTGGGTCTAGTGCATGCAGAGCTTCCGGATAGTTGTGATTGGAGTGATGTTAAACAGATTCTTCAAAGCAGCGATGCGTCTGATGTAGAACGAAGTCTTTTGACTAGCGACATGCTATGGAGGAAGTCGCAGCCATTTCGAACGGACCCTACGTCTATAGAGCCGGTGAAGAATATTAACCATGTTTTCCATGGGCATACGATAGTCGACTTTATAACAACGCATGCTAACCGAACCTTTATGGACTTGGGGAGCTATTTGAACGATGATATCGGCCTGATAAGGCCAGCTGATTTCGTGTAGGCATCACGACATGCGAATGTCAGAATACCGGAAGCACTGGCCCTCGCCCTTCCCCATTGTGAGCCGCTTCACATGAAATATGCCAAGACGCTCTCGGTATTCCCTACTGCGGTTGAGAATCCCGGTGCTTGTCAGCAAGACCATTAGAGTAAAACGTAATGGCTCGACTTATCCCTGAATAGATAGAACGGCCTCGAAAAGGCCATTTGACGTTCTTTTAGCTGGGCATTTCTGTGCTTTAGTTATAGATCCTCACCTTTCTATAAAACCTGTGTCGCAATTTTGCTAATTAAATTAGCGCCAGACCGGGTTCTCTTGTAGCCTTTCAAGCAGAATACATACCTAGCCGGACTCGTTAGAGCCTCCGCGCTTTGGGAGAACCTGCCTGTGAATAAAGTAGTGATCGTAGCCGGCGTGGTGCTGGCGTTGTTGGGCTTAACAGCTTTGGTTCTAAAGCCCGATGAACCACAGCCTGCTGCCGTAACGTCAGAGTCGTCTAACTCATCTTCGGCGGTTGCTTCGGTGAGCGACCCCTTGCCCGTTAATGCCCCCACCCCTGCAACCCGCACTACTGCCGGCGGGGCGGGAGCGTTGGCGTTACCGGCAACCCCGGAGGCGCCGCCCCGCCAGCCGGAAGTGGAGCTATGGCAACTGAATAAAAACGCTCCCGATACGCAGGTAGACGGCCACCCCGCCAAGCGGTTGCGCACTGATCCGGCGCTGGTTCAACAGTTCCATGTGGGTCAGAAATTACACATGTATATCCCGCAGCGTGACATGGATGTGGCAGCCCGCCTGGAAAGCACCCGAAACCAGTCGGCAAATGTCCATATTTTTCAGGGGAAGCTCCTCAATGGCGACGAACAGGGGAACCTCACGGTAGCGCGGGGGAAAATCCAGACGCACCTGACCATATCCACCCCTTCAGGTACCTATTCCGCTGTCATCGATAACAAAACCGGGGAAACAGTGCTGACCGATGAGGGCGATATTACCGTTAACCAAGTGCCCTTTGAGGACGGCATTGCTGTGCCACCCATTGAGCAGGGGCCGCCGCCGAGCGGTGGTTAATGTAAAGCCCGTACGATTGTTGTATTCCCAGTGTAACTGCATCTGCATGTGGAGAGAGAGAAAATGAGAACGACAATATTCAAAAAGATGGCCGGCGCCCTGGCGGCGGGAAGTCTTCTGTTCGGAACCGCGGTTGCCCAAGCGGATCCGGTGGTGGATGTGTTGGTGCTGTACCTTGATGAGGCCCAGCAGACCAGCGCCGGCCGGGATATTGATGCCCGAATTGGTTCCTATATTGCGTACAGCAACCAGGCGTTTGAAAACAGCAACGTGGATATGCGACTGCGCCTGGTAGGCGCGGAGAAAGTCAACCTGGACTACACCTATGTGACCAGCGAAAACCTGGGGGCTTTGCGTAGCAACAGCGCCGTCGCGCGCTTGCGCCAGGAGTATGGCGCTGACTTGGTCACGTTGTTGAACCTAAGGCAGCCCATGTCCGGCGGTTATGTTTGCGGTATTGGTTACGTTCCGTGGGGTGATGCCAACACCGGTCGCCTAGCCAGTAATGCCGGCTCGGCGGCGTTCAGTCTGGTGGGTGTGGATTGTGGCCTGAGCACTTTTGCGCACGAGCTCGGTCACAACATGAGCCTTGGACACTCCCACGTGCAAAACAGTGGCGGTGGTGTTTGGGAATGGGCTCGGGGCCACGGCGTACAGGGCTTGTTCAGTACCGTTATGGCCTACCCCCAATCATACGGCACCAGAAATCAGATACAGGTATTCTCCAACCCGGACGTGGCCGGTTGTTCCGGGCAGCCTTGTGGTGTGGATGCCGGCCAACCCCATGGCGCGGACGCCAGTCGAAACCTGGACCGCCTCGCGCTGCAAATTGCCGACTTCATGCCCAGCGTAACGGAGGTCGACGAGCCGGACCCCGAGCTTGAGCCGTGCAGTAAACCCGGTGTTGAGGGCAACCTAATCACCAATGGGGAGTTTGACTCCTTGCAGGGGTGGCAGGCACTGTTCAACGTCTCCCGGTTGACTCAGGCGGACCAGCAGACCGAGTGCGTCGATAATATGCTGCGCATCACTGATCGCTCTCAGGTTTACGGCGATGGCTACCACGATTTAGGCAGCAAGCTGGAAGTGGGTAATGAATACCAGTTTACCGCATCGTTCGGTGTGGCCGGTGCCGAGCGTGATACCGTAAGAATTGCCTTGCGGATTCAGGAGGGCAGTGGCATCCGCTATCAATACCTGGACCCCGTCTCCGTGACCGCAACTGAATTGACCGCTTATAGCACCCGCTTTCGTCTGGACGCGACCAGCACCCCCGATAATGTCGGCCTGATTCTCTATGGTCCTCAGGTGGGTGTTGATATCATCGCGGACGAGGTGGCGCTTGTGGATGTGTCGGAGCCCGCCCCCGAACCAGTCAACCAGCCGGTGCTTAGCGAGAGCTTCGAGCGTGAAGCCAGTGGTTGGTCGAGCTTCGGCGGAAGCCAAACGGCGTTCTCCTCCCACGCCTCCGAGGGGGATTACAGCATCCGAAACTATTCGCGCCGGTACAGCTATTCGGGCCCCATGCGTGAAGCCACCGGCCTGTTTGATGCCGGCACCACCTATTCGATCACTGCCAGCGTCTACGTAAACGATGGCTCCGCAAGCTCCGCCAATGCGAACGTGTGGATATATTATGTCGACGATCAAGGGGCCCATTGGGAGAGGGTGGTCAGCACCACGGTCACCACTAACAGCTGGCAGAGCATTGAAGGCGAGTTTGCGATTGTGCCCGAGGGCGATATTCGACAAATGCGGCTGCTGGTCGGGGGCCCGAGAGCCTCAGCCGATCTGTACTTGGATGAGCTTCGGATAGTGCAACCCTAGTCTCCTTTACTTGAGTAGCGTGACGAACCGCGAGTCTCTTACGGGGCTCGCGGTTTTCACATGTGGAAGTGCCCTATCTGATGGTTGTCGTCCCCCTAACCATTAACCCCGTCACACTTTTCCACCATCAATGTATGGCAAAATGCGGGCTCCAAAAACCGACACGGAACACAAGGAGTGATAAAGTCATGCTGACTTCGCCATTACGTCGCCTTTCCAGCCTCATTTTTCTCGCCTTTGCCTATTTTGCGCTCGCCGCTTGTGGTGGCAGCAGCGGTAGCAACGGAGGCGGTAACCCCCCGGACAGACCGGACCCGCCCGATACCAACCCCACGAGCTTTACCTTTGCGGCTGCGGAGGGTGTTGAGCCTGGCGCCAAGGCCGTGTCGGAGACCATTACCATCGAAGGCATTGATGCCAATGTGTCTTTAGCGGTCACCGTAGACGGCGGTCAGTATCGCCTCAATGAGGGCCAGTTCCAGTCAGGGGCGAGTAACGCCGGGCTGGGCGATGAGCTGACCCTGCAAGGCACCGCGCCCGAAACACCCGAGGAAACGCAAACCGTGACCGTTACGGTCGGTGAGCACACCGCCACCTTCGATGTGGTAGCGGCGGGCGATACCGGGGCGCCGGAAGCCGCCTTTGTCTTTCCGCCCCCCATTACGGCCACCGAAGGCGATACCGTCATTGTGCGCGGTACCGCCGAGGACGAGTGGAGTGAGGTCGACCGCGTGACGCTGACTGTCAATCATGAGGGCGGCACTAACGACTATGAGGTCGACACCGAGGATGATTTTGCGACGTGGCAGAAGCAGGTAACCCTTGGTCCGGGCGAGAACACCATTACTCTGCAAGCCGAGGATGCCTTGGGCAACAAGGTAAGCGAGGAAGAGCGGCAAAGTGTGACGGTGGTTCAGCAGGCCTTTGCTGAGGCGTTTCCGGATGATGAGGTGGCTATTGAGAAGCCACAAAGCCTGATATTTGATGAGGAGCGTGATCGTATATTGGTGACGGATTTTTCCGCGAACCGGATTGTCTCCGTGGACTTGGCAACCGGCAGCCGGTCGGTCTTTTTACAGCTGGATGATGAGGAGCGTGAAGTGGGCGTCGGTCGCCCGTCCGGGTTGGTGCTGGATGCTCCGCGAAATCGCCTGTTGGTCAATGGGGATACCGTCGAAGGAGGCAGTGTTTTAGGAGTTGATTTGGACACGAAGGAGGTGACCCTTATTAACAGCCGTGAGACTCCCAACGAGGACCAGCCGGCTTTTTCTACCCCTCGTGGTATGGCGGTTGATCCCTCCGATCCCGAACAAGTGTTTGTGCTAGCAAGCGGCACCAACAACCTCGCTAGGCTGAACCTTGCCACTGGGCTGCGCACTCTTGTTTCCAGTAACGATATACCAGAATCTGGCCCGGGATTTGATTATCCTTCTCAGCTGGCCGTCGGTAGCGGCGGAGCTCGAGCCTTGGTGGGGCAGGCTAGCCCTGACGGCATCATGTCTGTTGATTTAGATACCGGTGACCGGGAAGTTTTTCTCACTGAGGGTGAGCCTGAGGGTACGCCAGAGCTTATGGTGCGCGCCATAGTAAATAGTGATTTGGAGGAGCTAGTTCTGGTTCAAAACATTATAAATCAAGAGCTTTGGGCGGTGGATAAGGACAGTCGTTCGATAACTCTAATTTCAGGGGGCGAACACCCTCATGGTCACAACCCTTTGGGGTGGTTTATAGATATGGAACTGGCCCCCAACGAAGAATTTGTTGCAGGAATAACGTCGAGGTCCAATAGAATAGACGCTCTTTACGCCATCGACCCAGTCACTGGCGAACGCTTAGTAATAAGCAAGCCTACTGGTGATATTGAATAACAAGTGGTTGGTTGGTCTCCTTGGGGCCCGAGTCCGCGCAACCTAGTCTGAGATAACAACATGAAGGAGTTGGCATGAAGCCTTTAAAGATCACCGGGAACGTTTCGTGTCGTAAGCGATCTTTTCGCCGTAGCCTTTTGTCCGTCGCAATCATAGCGGCGGGGCACGCTGTTTTTTCCGGACCGGCTCAGGCGGGCCCCGAGGGCGGCCAGGTGGTCGGTGGACGTGGTGATATTACCCAGGGTGGCCGGACCACTACCGTGACCCAGGCGACGGATCGCTTGGCGGTGGACTGGGACAGCTTCGATGTCGACTCCGATGAAATTGTCAACTATATCCAGCCCGGCTCGGATTCCATTGCTCTTAACCGCATATTGAGCCATCGAGGCTCTGAAATTCACGGCCAGATTAACGCCAATGGGCGAGTGGTGTTGGTTAACCCCCACGGTATGGTGTTTGGTAAGGACGCGCAGATTAATGTCGGGGGGATGATTGCCAGCGGCCTGAGTGTTGATACCAGCGATTTTATGAACGGTGACTTTACCTTCGCAGCCCTGGAGGGTACGGAAGGGACTGTTATTAATCGCGGTATCATTCAGGCGGCCACGGGGGGCTCCGTGGGGCTGCTGGGCCGGCGGGTTCGCAATGAAGGGGTTATCTCCGCCGAGTTGGGCGCTGTCAATCTTGCGGCTGGCAAAGAGGCGGTAGTTACTTTTGATGATGCCGGTTTAATAGGTGTGCGTATATCCAAGGAGGTCCTGCAGGAAGAGCTTGGCGTTGATTCGGCGCTGATCAATAAGGGCGAAATCAATGCGGCGGGAGGCCGCGTACTGCTCACCGCCAGTACCAGCCAGGATATTTTCTCGCAAGCGGTTAATACCGGAGGCGTGGGTCACGCTGACAGCGTGGTGGTCCATGAAGATGGTAGCTTTACACTCGGTAATGGAGACCCCGACAATGAGTGCGATGTCGATACCGCTTCGAGCAAAACGGCATGGTTTGAAGCTGCTAACGATATAAAATATTGGCGTGAGACTCTTTCTTGCGCTTGATATTATGATAACCATAGGTATCATAGAGATGATGTTTCTGTGTAAGGACCGAGTTTAGGAAAAGGAGCCCTTGATGTTCGATGAAAACGT
>NZ_JBDLLG010000042.1:0-7846 GCF_039822625.1 Marinimicrobium locisalis | reverse complement strand
CGAAATAGTCTCTACGTTTAGGCCGAAATTATACTGGATTTCCACAGGAATTTACGAAGAGCCTTTTTTGGAAATGGTTCGGGGCGAAGTTCGTTTGCGTGGCTACAGTATTCGAACCGAGAAGACTTACTTGTTTTGGATCTACCGCTTTATTCTGTTTCACGGAAAAAAGCATCCCAGCAATATGGGCGCGCCCGAAGTCAAAGCGTTCTTGACATGGCTTGCCACCAAAAAGGATGTTGCGGTCAATACTCAAAAAGTGGCGCTCAACTCCCTCGTTTTTCTCTATCACAAGGTGCTCAAAGCAGACCTTGGTGAGCTGGACTTTAAGCTCGCTACCAAGCAGCGGCATTTGCCTACAACGTTGACCAAGAGGGAGGTTGGTCTGATTCTTCAGCATCTTCCCGGTAGGGACCGACTCATTATTTCGTTGTTATACGGTAGCGGGCTCAGGGTGACCGAGTGCCTTCGGCTTCGTGTCCAGGATGTCTGCTTTGATCGCCTTTCCCTGACTGTGCGTGACGGCAAGGGCAATAAGGACCGGCAGACACTGTTGAGTGCCTCCGTTGTGTCGGCTTTGCAGCAACAGATCGAGGCTGCTTTGACTATTCAGGAGGAGGATAACACCGGCGGCATAGGGCCCTCGATGCCCGGAGCACTGGGAAAGAAGTACCCGAGTGGTTATCGTACACCAGCCTGGATGTTTATTTTTCCCTCCTCGGGGCTTTGCCAGCACCCCTCTACCGGCGTTACGTGTCGCCATCATGTCCATGAATCGGTTATCCGCAAGTCATTGCAGCGAGCGGTTAGAGCCGCCGGCATCGGCAATAAAAGAGTCAACTGCCACACTTTTCGGCATTCCTTCGCAACGCATTTGCTGGAAAGCGGCTATGACATTCGCAGTGTTCAGGAGCTGCTGGGTCACAACGATGTGAAGACCACACAGATTTATACCCATGTGTTGGGGCAGCACTATGCGGGGACTCGGAGCCCGTTGGATACCTTGGTTGATTAACGGCTTTCTGGCGCGCTATTCTTTTCCGTAGAGTACTCGTAGCTCGTGTTTGGCGTCCTCTAAAACGGTCAGCTGCTCTTCATCCAGTTGCTTACCGGCGCGATTGATGTAGAACACCAGCATGGACATGGCTGACTGAAAGGGGTTGGCCTTGCGGCGATCGCTCGATTCGGCGGAGTCTTTGAGCGACTGCGCAATCTTCTTTGGATCTTTCCACGTGAAAACGCCTTCGTCCAAGTCCAGGGCGTCGCTCTTCTCTGTCACCTTCTGGGACCATTGGGAACGGGAGGATGTTTTCTGCTTGGCAGCCATTGTTGTGTCACCTAGCGAGACATTCAAAATTAAATCACTCAACCCCACACCAGCTGGGGCTGATTGGGTTGTTTGATAAAGGTATCAGCTGGGGTGGGGATTGCAAGGTGGCATGGTGGGTGGCGCGCTTCGCGCTTACCGCACCCTACGGGCCCGAGGCGTTAGGCCGCTCCGTCTTGCGGGCTTTAGAATAAGTGAGTGGTCACTTGTCGTCAGGGGGAATGATTTTTACGACCTGCTCTTGGGCTTTGCGTTCTTCCTCGGTGGTGTTGACGCGGGTTTCGGGTTCGCGGTACTGGGGCTGGATGTGCTGCTCTTGCTTGAAGCCGCAGCTGACGCATTCGCGGAAGTCCCTACCCTCCTCGTCGTTGTAGACGCGGATGCGGTCCATGGCGGAGCAGCGGGGGCAGATGGCCCCGGCGATGAACCGGGGCGTTTTGCTGAATGCCATGAATCAGGCGGCCTCTTCGTCAATGCCGCTGTGGCGCAGCAACGGCTGTATGCTGGGTTCGCGGCCGCGAAAGTTGACGAACAGCTCCATCGGTGGGCGGCTGCCGCCTTGTTGGAGGATTTCCTTCAGGAAGCTTTCGCCGGTCTCGCGGTTGAAAATGCCCTCTTCTTCAAACCGGGAAAACGCATCGGCGGAGAGCACTTCGGCCCATTTGTAGCTGTAGTACCCCGCCGCGTAGCCACCGGCAAAAATGTGGCCGAAACTGTTTTGAAAGCGGTTGAATGCCGGTGGTTTAACCACCGCCACCTGGTCGCGCACTTCATCCAGCAGTTGCTGCGGCGCCTTGGGGTTGTCCGGGTCGTACTCCGCGTGCAGGCGAAAATCGAACAGGGAAAACTCCAGTTGCCGCAACATTTGCATGCCGGACTGGAAGTTTTTGGCCGCCAGGAGTTTATCGAGCAGGCTTTGGGGCAGAGGTTCTCCGGTTTTGTAGTGGCCGGAAATCATCGGTACCACGTCCGGCTCCCAACACCAGTTTTCCAGAAACTGGCTGGGCAGCTCCACCGCATCCCAGGCCACGCCGTTGATGCCGCTGACCGCCGCCACATTAATTTGCGTCAGCATATGGTGCAGGCCATGGCCGAACTCGTGAAACAAGGTGGTCACTTCGTCGTGGGTGAGCAGTGAGGGTTTCTCGCCCACGGGCGGGGTGAAGTTACACGTCAAAAAGGCCACTGGCCGCTGCACGCCGCTGTCGGTTTGCCGACGCACGCGGCAGTCGGCCATCCAGGCGCCGCCGCGTTTGTTTTCCCGGGCGAAGATGTCGAAGTAAAAGCCCGCGATGTGCTCACCGTCTTTGTAAATTTGATAAAAGCGCACATCTGGATGCCAGCTATCGAAAGAGGCGACGGGAATAATATCGATATCGTAAAGGCGTTTAACCACCTCAAACAAACCGGTGATCACCCGCTCGGCGGGGAAATAGGGCCGCAGGTCTTCCTGAGACAGCGCATAGTCCGCTTGGCGCAGTTTTTCACTGTAGTAGGGCATGTCCCAGGCTTGTAGGTCGGTGCAGCCTTCTTGTTCGGCGAACGCTTTTAATTGCTCAAAGTCTTTTTCCGCCAAGGGCTTGGACTTGTCAGCCAGTTCGTTCAGAAAACCAATCACCTGTTCGGTGCTGTCGGCCATTTTGCTGGCCAGCGACCGCTCGGCGTAGTTGTTAAAGCCCAGCAGTCTGGCCAGTTCGTGACGCAATGCCAGGGTTTCATCAATAATGGCGGTATTGTCCCATTCGGCGGCGCTACTGCCATCGGCTTTCTGGCCCTCGGCCGACGCGCGGGTGACGAAGGCGGTGTAGGCCTCGCGGCGAAGGGCTCGGTCATCGGCGTAAGTCATCACCGCCAAAAATGACGGGATATCGAGCGTAATAACGTAGCCGTCCAACTCTTTCTGTTTAGCGGCCTGGGCGGCCTGCTCCAACGCGGACTTCGGCAGCCCCTGCAGATCGGCCGGGTCGGTAAAATGTTTGTACCAAGCCTGGGTGGCATCGAGCACGTTGTTTGAGAACTGAGTGGAGAGTTCCGACAGGCGCTTTTTAATCTCACCGTAACGCTTCTTGGCCTCGCCTTCGAGAGTGACACCCCCAAGGCGAAAGTCCCGCAGGGCATGATTGATCGCCTGCCGCTGCGCCTGGCTTAGCTGCTTGTATTCGGCGCTGTCTGCCAAAGCCTGGAAGGCCTCATAGAGGCGCTCGTCCTGACTGATTTCGGTATTGTGTTCGGTCAGCAGGGCCACGCTGGCGTTGTAGGCTTCGCGCATTGCCTCGTTGTTGCAGACGGCATTGAGATGGCTGACCGGGGCCCAGGCTTGCTCCAGGCGATCCTCCTCCGCCTCCAGCGGCGCAACGAAATTATCCCAAGTGGGCTGTTCTAGCCCCTTGAGCAGCTGCTCGCGGTGGGCGCGATTCTCCTCAATCAACTGACGGATGGCCGGCTCCACGTGCTCCGGTTTGATGGCGGAAAACGGGGGCAGTTCGTGAGCTTCCAGCAAGGGGTTGGCCATAGGTGTCTTCTCCAATATTCACTCTCAATATTCGCGCTTAACTGCGGGGAACGCTACCATGATACACCCATAGGGCCATAATCACCGGTCCCGAGGTTTAACGACTGACTGAACGAGGTAACGTTCTATGAGTGCATCTGACGCTCTGGCGCCAGGCCTTCGCGCCTACCAAGGCTATACGCCGACAATCGGCCAGCGGGCCTATGTGGACCCGGCCGCCGTGGTCATTGGCGACGTCGCCCTCGGGGCCGACGCCTCGGTCTGGCCCTGCGCGGTCATTCGGGGCGACATGCACCGTATACGTATAGGCGAACGCACCAGTATTCAAGACAACGCCGTCCTCCACATCACCCACGCCGGCCCCTACAACCCCGACGGCTACCCCCTGACCATCGGCAACGACGTCACCGTGGGGCACTGCGCCACCCTGCACGGCTGCACCGTGGGCGACCGCGTGCTGGTCGGTATCGGGTCCACCGTGCTGGACGGCGCGGTGGTGGAAGATGAAGTGATCATCGGCGCCGGCACCCTTGTCCCACCGGGCAAGCGGCTCGAAAGCGGCTACCTTTACGTAGGCTCACCCTGTAAGCAAGCCCGCCCGCTCAAAGACAGCGAGCGGGAGTTCTTCCGCTACTCCGCGAGCAACTATGTGAAACTGAAAGACACTTACCTCAACGACAGCGGCGAATAGAGGGCCAAACCATGCACGAGATTTACATGCCGGAGAACAACATCGAGGCCTACCTGGTCCAGGGGTTGCTCGAATCCGAAGGAGTTGAGTGCGAGATTCGCGGGGAGTATCTGCCCGGGGCGGCGGGGGAGCTGCCGGCGGGGAATACCATCTCGCTGTGGGTGCATGAAAATGAGATCGAGGCCGCCAAAGCCGTATTGAAGCGGTATGAGGCGGGGGAGTTTGCGGCGGAGTAGATTTGGAGAATGGATAGGAAGTTTAGGGGTGGTGGGTGACGGGGAGTTAATTGGTAGGTGGCGCGCGCTCCGCGCGCTTACCAACCCTACACGACGGTTAGACGGTTAAATGTGGCACTGAGGTCGGGGCGAGGTAGAGCCTTCGCAGACTCTCTGAGGCATGGATGCCGATGAGAAGCCCCCATGGACGGGTTCACGGCGGGTCTGCGAAGGCTCTACCTCGCCCCGACCGGACACGACTAGTACGACTGGGAATATTTATGGAAGCGGTATTTACGGCATTTGCGAGTTTTATGTGGGGTATGCCCCTGGTCATACTGTTGGTCGGGGGTGGCGTCTTCTTTGTGGTCTACTCCAAAGGGCTGCCCTACCGCCACTTCCGCCACGGCATCCACATTCTTTGGGGCTACTACGACAACCACGACGACGAAGGCGACATCCCCCACGCCCAAGCGCTGAGCACCGCCCTCTCCGGCACCCTCGGGCTCGGCAACATCGCCGGCGTGGCCCTGGCCATCACCATGGGCGGCCCCGGCGCCGTCTTCTGGATGTGGGTCACCGCCGTTATCGGCGTAGCCACCAAATTTTACACCTGCACCCTCGCCGTCATGTTCCGAGGCAAAGACAGCCTCGGCCAGCTTCAGGGCGGCCCCATGTACGTGGTACGCGAAGGCTTGGGCAAACGTTGGTGGCCCCTGGCCGCCCTATTCGCCGTGGCCGGCCTCCTGGGCACCATGCCCGCCTTTCAGGTCAATCAGCTAGTTCAGATCATGCGCGAAGTGGTCGCCATCCCGGCGGGGTTGGCCACGAACGACAGCCATTTTACCTTTGACTTGATTCTTGGGCTGATCGTCGCCGGGCTGGTCCTGCTCGTCATCACCGGCCACATTCGCCGGGTGGGCCACGTCACCTCCCGGTTGGTGCCGGCCATGGTATTCATTTACCTCACCATGACGGTGATTCTGCTAGTGCGCTATGCGGGCGAAATTCCCGCCGCCTTCGCCCTGATCGTCAGCGACGCCTTCTCCGGCCAGGCCGCCGCCGGAGGCGCCATCGGCACCGTCATACTGATGGGCGTGCGCCGGGGTGCCTTCTCCAATGAAGCTGGCATTGGCACCGAATCCATGGCCCATGGCGCCGCCAAAACCAAAGAACCCGTGCGCGAAGGGCTGGTGGCCATGATGGGCCCGGTCATCGACACGCTTCTGGTATGCACCTGCACGGCGCTGGCGATTCTGGTGACCGACAGCTGGCAGGTCGACAGCGACATCGATGGGGTAACCTTGACGGCCCAGGCCTTTGAAACCGCCTTTCCGGGTTTTGGGGCCTACCTGTTGGCGCTGGTGGTGGCCCTTCTCTCCCTCAGTACCGTTTTGACCTTCTGGTATTACGGCAGCAAATGTCTCGGCTTTCTAGTGGGGGCGCAGCATCAGCACCACTACGTGTGGATTTACACGGCCCTGGTGATATTAGGCAGCATTGTCAGCCTGAAGGCTGTGGTGGGTTTGGTCGACGGACTCTACGCCACCATGGCGATTCCCACCATGATTTCAGCGTTGTTGCTGGCGCCGAAGGTGAACCGTGCCGCAAAGGCCTACTTCGAACGCCATCCCTGAACAAGTTTATGCAACGTATAAACGGTTTTTTACGCAACCGCAGAGCTTGGCGTTTGTCCAACAAAAAGGCATGAGCGTATATTCCCCTTGAGGTTTCGCGCCCGCGCACCCGTCTGATTTGGAGGCCCTATGCAGCAATCGACCCTGTCCCGTGGCGTTACCCTGGCTTGCGTGTTGGCGGCCGCCTTGGCGCTCTCCGCCTGTAGCCAGCGGCCTTATATTCCAGTCGCCGATGAGACGTTAGAGCCCGCCGCCAAAGGAAATTTTGATTTCGTCTTTGTCGCCGAGGGGGAACGTATACCCCGGTTCGACACGGTGTTCGTTGAACCGGCCGAAGTCACCCTCAGCGAGTACTGGCTAAGAGAGCACCGGGGCGATTACACCGACCGGGACCTGGAGCGTATTCATCGCGAGTATGCACGCCTGCTTGAGGAGGCGCTAAAAGAGGGGCTCATGAAGCAGACCGGTGTGACGGTGACCGGAAACCGCGAGGAGGCGGACTTGGTGCTCGCCCCCCGGCTGCGCGACCTGAACATCTACGGGCCGGACCTGAGCGTGCCGGGCATCACTCGCCACTACACCCAGGATGCCGGCAATGCCACCTTTGACCTTGTGCTGCGCACGCCGGAGGGAGAGGCCCTCGCTCAATTTGTCGACCACCGGGAGGCCGACGGACTGATGACGAACCGCCTGGAATGGACCAGCCGGGCCACCAACTACCGGCACTTCCGCCAGCTGATGGAGCACTGGACCCGAAACCTGACCCAGTACCTGCTGATTGGCGGGGCGGTACCCTCCGCGGAGGCTCCCTAACTCCACCCGTCAACCACTGACCTTTGCGCCCGGCGCTCTTGTGGCTATAATGCGCCCTCGCGGCTCTACGCCGGACCGAACATCACAAGCGAGGCACCGCCTCCCATAACGAGGACCAAGCACCGTGAGTCTAGTCAAGAAACGCATCAGCCTGTTAGTGGCTGTCAGTCTGAGCCTGCTCTCCGCTTTGGCGGTGGCTCAGTCCAAAGAAGTAACGGAGGCGATCAAGGCCCGCCTGGAGCCCGTAGGCGACGTTTGTATGGCCGGTGAGGACTGCGCCGCCGCGCCCGCAGCCAGCGCCAGTAGTGGCGAGCCCCGTGACCCGGCCGATATATACGGCAGCGCTTGCGCCACCTGCCACGACGCCGGCGTCTCCGGCGCGCCCAAACAGGGCAGCGCGGATGATTGGGCCAGCCGCATCGACAAAGGTACCGAGACCCTGTACGACCATGCCATCAACGGCTTCAACGCCATGCCGGCCATGGGCTTGTGCAGCGATTGTTCCGAAGAGGAAATTAAGGCGACCGTGGATTATATGGTCGAAGAGAGTAGTTAAGAGTTACCTCGGTGGTGGCGGATGCGCCTTTGGCTTATCCGTATATGGTCTCCTCCCCGTTTGCAAGGTCTCAGTGCTCGATGTCAGGGACAGGT
>NZ_JBDLLG010000041.1:0-7849 GCF_039822625.1 Marinimicrobium locisalis | reverse complement strand
AAGCCACCTGGGGTGGGTCAAAATTATTGGCCAGAGGTGGGTCAGTTTAGATGGCCATTAACACCCCTGGCCTTGGCTTTGGCATAGTCCCTCACAGCTTCCATCGGGCTATCCAGCTTTAGGCCGGTTTGCCCGAGGTCCATCCGCTCAATTGTCTTGGCCAGCCATTGGTTGGCCGTTACATAGTCTTCCGTGCTTGCCAGGTATTGGTAACGCTTCTCTATCGCGGGCCTGAACTCCCCCAGGTACTGGGTGATTCTCTTGCGCCAGGACCGGCATTCAGCCGTGCCGATCTCCTCCAAGGGTATCAACCCACGGTTGGCGCTGTTTCTCTGGGCAACGCTGGCGCTCTTGCCCGCTGAGGCGTCGCTGATCGGTTCCACTGTGCTCACCTCGCGTTGACGGCTTGACCAAGATGCTCAAGCTTCATGAAGTGGTTCAGCCAGTTATCCAGGTCTTCCCGCAGGTAGCGGACCGAGCGACCGATTTTGATGAAGGGTGGGGCGGGGGTTCGGTTGTCCCTTACACCGTCCATTCTGGCTTGGGCGAGAAAGGAGCGGCTCATGCCGATGTACTTGGCGGCTTCCAGTTCTGTTAGTGCTTTCGGTTGTACTTGAGTTGTCATGGTTGTGCTCCAGTAGTGGTTACTGGATAGGGACTTTACATCGCAGTTCGCTCAACTGGTCAACAAGAGTTCGGTCAGTTCGGTCAAAAAAATTTTTGGTAGTTTGGTCTAGACGGTCCCGTAGTTTGGTCCGATCTGACGCGATTTCGCTTAGATCTTCGGTCCCCGTTCGGTCAAACTTCGCTTAAACGTGTACGGCAGGTCGCTTCCCGCAAACAGGGGTAAATAGTGGGTTGCTTTCTATAAAAGAGGAGTCGCTTTTGATGAATTCCGATGTTCCGGGAGGGATAACCGTGTGGGGTTCATGGCTTGAACCCCTCCACGAGTGAGTCAAAAAGAGGGTCCGAGAGCGAGAGTTAACCGAGCATGGCGATGGCATCCGCTTTGTGGTCGGGGGCCAAATGGGCGTAGCGGAGGGTGGTATTCAGGTCGGCATGGCCGCACAGCTCCCGGACAGTATTGAGGGGCACGCCGCGCATCACCAGCTTGGAGGCGAAGTCGTGGCGCATATCGTGCCAGCGGAAGTTCTCGATTTGGGCCTTCTCCAGAATCGTGCTCCAGGAGTTGCGTACATTGTCTAGGCGTCCGCCGTCGTCGGCGGGGAAGACTCGCCCGATCTGGTGGGGCGCTTGACGCCGCCAGTTCTCAATCGCTTCAATGGCCTTGGGGCTGAGTGGGATATGCCGGGTCTTGCTGGACTTGGTAGTATCGCCGTGGGCGGTAATTACCTTGTTGGGGAGATCGACGGCGTCCCAGGTCAGATCGAACAGCTCGCCCCGGCGCATGCCGGTTTTCAGGGACAGGATCACGAGGGGCGTCATTCGGTCCCCGTAGGCGAAATGGGACAGGTCGGGGAGCAGATCATAGCCTCTCTCCGCCCGGTGTTGATTGCCTCGGGTTCGTCCTTGCTTTAGTTCCTCATCCCGGTCTTTCAGCGCCTGATAGAGTTGGGCCTCTTCCCCGTCGCTCAAAAAACGGGCCTTCTTTGCGCCATCAATGCGAATCGGCTTGAGCTTGGCCAGTGGGTGCTCGGTAATCACTTCCCACTCTACCGCTTTGGTTAGTACGGCTCGAAGGGCGTTAACCACTCGGTTGACGGTGGAGGGCTTCAAGCCGTCATTGAGCTTGCTGATTCGCCAGCGCTCAATCTTGGATAGCTGAATATCCACCAGTGGGGCGCCCAGGTAGTCCCGAAAGGAGCGCTTCACGGTGTCCACGGTCTGCTGGCCGCTTTTGAGGTTGGCCAGTGCCCAGGGCAGATAGTGCTCCTCCATGAAATTGCCCAGGTTGTTCTTGGCCCGCTCCCTGGCGGACTGACGGGCGGTGGCACGCTCGCCCTGCACGTCGGCCCCCGCAGCCACTTTACCGGCATAGGTGATGGCCATATCTCGGGCTTGCGCCAGCGTCAGAGAGGAGCCCAATACGCCAAGCTTGATTCGCTTGCGCCTTCCGGCGTCGTTCCGGTAGGAGAAGTAGAAGGTTTTGCGGCCGGTGGGTTGGACCCGCATCAGAAAGCCCTTGATCTCGGCATCGACCACTTCATAGGGTTTGGCTTCGCCGGTCAGGCGCTTGACGGTACTGGCGTTCAATTTGGCTTGCATAGGGGCCCTCCTTGGTGGCCGATTTTAAACTTAAGTCCATATTAAGTCCAAATTGAATGTACAAAGGCGGCGAGCAATATTGGCGAATGAATAACAGTGAACTTTATAAGTCATTGATATTAAAGGGGTAATGTGACCATTCTGGTCTATTTTTGTTCGTGGCTGTTCACCCAGAAATACCGCTAAATCCCACTGGCAGTGTTGAGGTCAGCGGTTCGATCCCGCTAGGCTCCACCAAGCACCAACAAAAAAGCCCTGGGCGAAAGCTCGGGGCTTTTTTGTTGGTGCTTGCTTGTTCGCTCTCGGGTTGCGTCGTGTGCCGCAACCCGGATTACAACGCTGAGGGAAAGCCGTTTCCCACAAGCTGCTAGTCGTATTCGATGGTTATGCTTCCATTGTTGTTGGTCACTTTCTTTACGCTGTCTTCGCACGGACCAATGGGCGGATATTCGTAATAAGTGACGCCACCCATGCCATTGCCGTATGACGGCGTCGAACTCCAACTACAGGCACTGCCGCTGGGTGTACTGGCGGGGGGCGGAGAGGTGGGCTCCAGGGAAATCATTTCCAGATCGAAGTAGCCTTCATTGGTATCCGGCGAATCCGCCGTGGGTACAGGCGCAAAGCACTCTCCCCAGTTACACTCTGTGGCCCGCGTTAGCCCGTAATGGGGAATATTCCACATGGTAATACGGACGTGGGAACCGATTTCCAGCTCAAGCTCATGAGCGGCGAAGTAGCTGTCGGAACCACTGTCGGGGCTAACGAACCGGTTGGACGAGTAGCGAACGAAATGACGGGAGAAGGAGATTTTGAGACGCTGGCCGTCCACGTTCCTGCTCAACAAGTCTTTCACTTCCTGAGCAAGGTCGATGCCGGCTGCCACCACGTATTTGTTCGTTGGCAGGGCCTCGCCGATATCGAACAACTTGTACTGAGCTGAGGATAGGGCGTTCAGTTGGCGTGGCAAGCTGGTCTTAATCTCGGCCTCCATGTCGTCCACGGCGTCTTCAATTATGCCATTTAAGCCCGCCAGCTTGGCTAAACCGCTACTGGCGCTCAGGTCCAAGTACATGCCAAAATTTTCCAAGCGCATGTTGGTCATATTGCCAGAGTAAATGTCATAGTCACCTACCACATAGAAGGACGACGTATCCGCTACCACGTTGGCCGACCAGATATTGATGCCATAGTTACTTTCTGCCTTGGCGTCCAGATCGAACTGAAACGGGCCGAGCTTCGCTTTGATGGTGCCATTGCTACGGCCAATGAGCTCCAGGGAGAGTTCTTTGGGGAAGTCACCCATATCAAGGTGGAAGTCCGTAAGGTCACCATAGGCGTCTTCGGCTGCGTCGTGTATGCCTCCATATAGCGACCCGTATAGCTCGTTGAATGCGTCCCTCAGGCCATTGGCGGCCGTGTCAACATTCTGGAGAACAGGTTTGATTTCATCTTCGCTGGCAGCCGTAATGATGTATCGGTTGCTGCTGTCTTCGTATATTGCTTCTATGTTGTATTCCACGTCGGCAACGTGTCTTACGTATTCGTTGTAGTCAGCGGAATACGCGTTGAGCGTCATGACACCCAATACCGCTACCGACAGTCCCATAACCATTCGTTTTATTACGCCGTTTAGCATTTTAATCTCCTTTTCACCATTTGTTGTTCATCATGGACTCTTCTCAAAGAGAAGCTGAAATCATATATTACAGAGGGATCTGTCCAGTGAAAATACGAACAACTGCGATTTATTGTAACAATGGCTTGTGAATCATCTATAGGGCGCCAAAGGACATATACTTACAAACTGGGTACAGCTGTTGTGGGCTGCAAATCTGTTGTACAGCCTAACAGCCTCCAATACGGGCGTTGGCGAGCTGTTGGGCGCGTCACGGCACCTCTAAAGGCTCTAGTATCCTGTAAGTTTTGCCGGTCCAATAGATATAGGTGTCGATTCCAGCCTCTGTAGGCAGGATCAAAACCTCTCCGGTGAACTCCTGGGGCAGCTCCGCTAACTTTGCTCCCTTTCCCGGTAGTGCTTCCACCTCTGTGCTGGTTAGCTCTGTGGCAGCGTCGGTGGCCAGAACAGACACTTCGTTCGGATCATAAAGTAGGAAACCTTCCGCTTTGCTTTCGGCGTCGCCCGAACCGTGCTCAATAATCAACACGACCGGTCCACTCTTGGAGGGCTCAGAGGGAGGGGCGCCCTCTGAATGGTAGGGCCATGCGGAGACTAGCGCATAACCTTGGGCTTGTCTTTTACCGATAGAGCTATAGGGAATCAACGTAGCCTGGTCGCTCACCCCGTCTCCATTGAGATCAGCTGCCACGTGAGCGACCGCGCCGCTTTCTGTGTGTTTCTCACTGAACGTTGAGTCTGTCTCAGACTCTGCTTGACCTTTCGGCGAACAGACAGTTGAGAGCGCGGCTATGAATAGCCCTAGCTGGAATGGTTTAGCGATTTGATACACTTTTGTTTAACCTCACCCAACGTCTCGGTAGTGTGTTCTTACCTTCTTCTCTCACGGACTAGAAAGAAATTTAAGTGACAGCCGGGTCAATTGTGAACAGGGTCACAAAGGCTGCATCAGTGTGCCGGCATAGTCCGTTAAAACGACATGTGCTCGCTGGGCACCCGCTTTCCGGTATCACGGGGCCATCGGCTCGTCACTTTCGTCCTCGACCATTTCCCTGATTGTTTTCTGGGTCCCGGACGCCAAGTATTCTGGCTCCGCTAGTCGCTCGGCGGCGCTGCGCAGCTCACGAGCCCTCCGTTCGGCAAAGGCTTCAATTTCCTGTTTGGTCCAGCCGCGCTTTTGTCTGGCCTCAGCCAGCCGATAAATCTCGTCCGACATCACAAAATCTCTTTTGTCAGGTAAGGTAGCCGCGTTTGGAAAAGTATAGGGTACCCGTTCCGCCCGCCCGATTCACCCTACGACTGGAATCAATGAGGTTCTCGTTGACGCGGTGTTGCTAGGGGGGCATGGAAAAGCGATACTTGCGTTCGAGAATGGGCGGGTTGTGGCCGTTAACGCCCGGACGGGCCAGGTCGAACAGGATTTGGAGCCGGCGTCCGCCAACAATGTTCCGAGCTTGATTGCCTATAATTCCGTTCAGAGACAGCTTCTTGTAATCTCCCAAGGCGATACGCTGAGCGCTTATCGGCTTTCGTCTGGGAATGTCGGTCACCATACAAATGCGCCCAAATAAAGCGCTGGAGAACTATTCTTGAAAAGAGTTATTGCTGCCATTCTTCTAATAGCGACCAGTCACGGGTTTGCGGCCGAATGGACGGACAGCCCAGCCATTGAAAAGCTATTTTCTGAGGCCGGGGTGACGGGAACCTTTGTGCTGTACGATGTGGCGGAGAACAAATTGGTGGGTTTTGATCGCACGCGCGCCGAGACCCGGTATATCCCCGCCTCAACCTTCAAGGTTCCACATACGCTCATTGGGCTTGCCGAGGGCGCGGTTACCGACGTAGACCAGGTCTTACCCTATGGTGGGGAGCCACAGCGCTTTTCAGCGTGGGAAAGGGATATGTCGCTGCGTGACGCTCTGCCCATTTCGAACTTGGCCGTCTACAAGGGGCTTTCTCGTCGAATCACGCTGGAACGGATGAAGGCGAATATTGCGTTGATGGGCTACGGCAACGGTGAGATAGGGAGCGTGGTCGACACTTTTTGGCTGGTCGGCCCATTAACCATATCGGCGGTCGAGCAGACCGCTTTTTTGGCCGACCTGGCTCAAAACGAGCTCCCGTACCCGGCTGAGCTTCAAGAGCAGGTACGCGACATAACGTTACTTGAGCAGGGCGACGACTGGGCGCTGCACGGCAAAACCGGCTGGACCGATGCCCCGAACCCGGAAATTGGGTGGTGGGTCGGATGGATCGTGAAGCAAGACAGGGTGTATAGTTTTGCTGTGAATATCGATATAGTCAGTGACTTGGACGCCAAGAAGCGGGTTCAGTTGGGACGGGATAGCCTCACGGCGCTAGGACTTCTATGAGGCTCCGACCGGAAGCATTCCTGTATAATAGGCTACATCATCATTCTTTCAGGCGTCTCCCTGAGGTCCCGGAACTATCTGTTATTCAAACCTTTAGCTTAAAGACTTGAGTATGCCGACCCGCCGGTATTTGACATTCTTGGGTCTGCGAATTTTCGATGTCTTTACACTTTTACCAGAGGAAACATAATGAAAACGGTTTGGATTGTTTTGTTGTTTGGGTTGCTTGTTGGCTGTGGTCAGAAGAGTGTCGAAACGACTGTGGTTGAAGAGTTCTGGAGCGCCTTGGTGTCTGGGGACCTTGAGTCGGTGAGCAAGCTGTTGGCTAACCCAGAGGCTGCGGCGCTTCTCGAAGGTTCAACGATAGAGTTGGAAGAAGGGCAATACGAGGTGCTCAGCACGACAGAAGGTGGGGTCAATGTGCGGTTTTCCAGTGAATGCCTGGCGGACTATACTGCGCCTACCATGCTCACTGAGGTTGATGGTGAGCAGCGGGTGGACCTGATGGGTACGTTGACAGCGGTCATGAGCGCAAAGGCGGAGGCGCAACCCAAAAAGCAATACTGCTACGATTTCGCCGATCAGCCTATGCAGGGCAGGATCGGAGGGGAGGCGTGGAAGGCCCACCATGTAAACCGCGCGGTCTATGACTTTGGTGCTAAGACGTCGGAACAGCTAAAGATTGTTGCCGAGCCCTGTCAGGATGAATGGTGCAATGGCCTGCAATCGCCGAGTATTCTTGTCAGTGGGCTCGATCTGTCAGGCTCGGGTGGTGACTTTTCGATGGAGAACAACGTAACTCTGTTCATACCGCCTAACTCCAATAAAATAGTAACCGAGGGAAGCTACCGGGTTTCTTCCCCATCTGAGGGTCAAGTCAAGCTGGAGCTGAGCTTCCAGAAGGGCCAAAATAACAGAGTTAATGGCTTTGTTGTTTTCGACAATGAATGACTAGAATGGTCTGGTGGGCCTTTGTAGAGGAGGCTACGCGGAAGAGTTTATGCCGCCGTTGGTTATTTTTGATTCGCGTGGGGATGAACTGTGAAATAGGTAAGGAGCAAGAATGAGCTCTAATAGTAATAAATTTTTACTCGCTGCTGCGCTTTTGTGCGCGATAGCAGCGCTTGCTCACGCTGGCTGTATTGTGTTCGGCGGTGATTGGTATCGTTTTTTCGGTGCTGGTGAGCAGATGGCTCAAATGGCAGAGCAAGGGCTTTGGCATCCCACAATCGTCACCTCCGGCATTGTCCTAATACTGTCTATTTGGGCGCTCTACGCATTGTCGGGTGCAGGCGCGATAAGGCGTTTACCGCTAATGAGGTTGGCTTTAGTACTCATTACCGGCATATTTTTGCTTCGGGGTGTTTCATTTGTGAGTTTAATGCCAATGTTCCCGGAAAATAGCCTGACATTTTGGCTCGTAAGTTCAGCGATTTGCCTGCTTATTGGTGGCCTGTTTGCGGTTGGTACGTTTCAGCAATGGTCAAAGCTTAGCAGTCGAAATGTCTAGAAAAGAGCGGTATCGCTTGATTTGACAGAAGACACAAAGTGTAGTGGTCAAGTGTTTTAGGCCACCGTCTTTTGGGTTTTCCAATATGTCTTCTCTGCCACA
>NZ_JBDLLG010000040.1:0-8612 GCF_039822625.1 Marinimicrobium locisalis | reverse complement strand
CAGGTCTGTGAAGCCGGAGAAGGTAAAGCGTGGATCCTCACCCACAACGTTCTGGATGCTGCCCGTGGTAATTGACCCCGAGTCCGCTCCGGACACTGTCCAGCTGTTGGTGCCGTCTTGAAGTGTTAGGGTGCCGTTTTCGGAACCTACATAATTAACGGTTAGGCCGTCGACGTACAGTTCGTCGCCGTGCTCGAACACGACGGAGCCTTCATTATCAATAGTGAGCTGTGAGATTCTGTTGCCGGAGCTTCCGACCGGGGAATTAATTGTAAGGTCAGAGCCCGACTTTAGAGTAACCTCTCCTCCCGCTATAAGACTAACGCCCCCAGCGAAGGTATTCGCAAGAGACCCCAAGTTAATGTCAGTGGTGCCAACATCAATGGTCGTCAATCCCCCAATGTCCAGTGAGGTTAGATCGGCCGTCGCTTCACCCTGGGTAATAGCCAACGCGTTGGTACCGGTACTCTTGGAGATCTTCAAGGCGCCTGTGCAGGCCTCACTTAAAGCGCCGCAAGTCCTCAGGGTTGTGATGTCGCCAAGCGTGAAGGCTTTATCGCTGGTCAGTGTTAAGCTGACGTCGCCGCCAGAAGACGAGTAGGAACCGATATAGTCGATCACATTGTCGGGAATGCCCGGAGCGTTGTCGCCTGTAGACCACAAGCCTCCCCCGCTCGCATCCGTTGAGCCACCATCAAGGTTGGCGTTTCGAGTATTGATATCGGCCTGAAGATCAAACGTACCCGCCTCGGCCGTAAAGTTACCCCCGGCCGTAAAAACATCCTGCTCCAGCGTCAAAGTGCCGAGCGCCGTAAGCTCGATATCAAGAAGGTCCCGCCCGTCGGCGTAGGCGTCATAAATCCGACCCTTGAGAGTAATATTCTCATCCGCATCGACATCTAACTTGGGAGCTGCAAGCCATCCCTCTTTCCGAGTACCATTGGCCGCAAAGGGGCCTGAATCGTTATAATTCCAGTCGGAATGCAGGGTGGCATTACCGCCGGCGGCGATGGTCACCGAACCCACTTGGGAGGCGCCGACGGCTTGGTCCGCCAAGAAATCTGAGTGCTCGCCTCCATCCACCAGTTCGTCAAGAGCTTCCCAGCTAAGGCTCAAATCAAGCCCACGAATGTCAACATTACCGGTGGCGTTGATTTCTATGGAGCCGGCACTGGCGGCCCCGTTCCCGGTACTGATAGTGGCGTAGATGGGGTTGTCATCATTATCCCAGCCTACTACATAGTTGCTGGAGAATGATTTAGGCTTGTCGGCTTCACCCACTTTGAAGTTACCGCCTCCAGTAGACGCATTCGCCTGGAGCTGGATGTTGCCAAAGGCGTTCAGGTTAATGTCAGAACCATTGGAGTGAAGTTCACCGGAAATGACAAGATTGCCTTCGATAATATCCGGGTCTTCACCATTGTTGTTGTTCTTGAGCCTTTGAACGCTAATGCCATCGTTACCTAAAGAGGCATCGCCGGCGTGAATATCGAGACTGCCGGCTTCAGTAACGACGTTGGCCGCTATGTCAATCGAGTCTCTGGACCTAAGGGTGACGGCCCCCCCAGACAGGCTTCGGTTAATATCTATACCTTCAGTAGAATACAAGTTAATCTGTCCGCTGGTGGATATCGAACCTTTTGCTCCCACAAGCAGCTTTCTACCATTTTTCCCCGGCGTACAATCGCTGCCGCAACCGCTATGGCCTGCGATAGCCTCGAAGTTACCGGCCCCCAACTCAATACTTTGCGCGATGGAAATATCTCCACCGGAGTGGAGCTTCAACCAGTTTTCCTTTTTTGTTCCAATAGCCGATATAGCATTATCTACCGAGATGCTTTTGGTGGCTTGCAGTACGACGTCGGTGCCACTCTCTAGAAATCCGCTTATTGTAGTTGTTGAAATGTTAAATGGCGCCTCCTCTTCAACAAAACTGAAGTCAACTTTATACGTTCCATCTGTTGGCTCAGCTGGACCATCGCTGCCGGAATCATCGATAACTATTTTTTCAGGGTCCAAAAGAAGCGTCCCGCCCCCTGCCCCCCCGTGTAGACCGACAGTCCCGGAAAACGACAAGCTTTTCTTCCCGGAAACTTCTGCAAATCCGCCCAAACCATCTGAAGAACCTTTGGCGTCAATATTCCCGCCAAACCGCGTGCTTTCATCTGCCCAGACGATAATGCGACCGCCATCACCACCTTCCGAGGCATTTGCCTTCAGCTCGGCTTGCGCTTGAACAATGGTTTTATCGGCACTGGGCATCCAGGCGTTCTCTCCCCGGTAGTCGCCGCCAAGATAGATGCGCCCGCCACCCTCGGCACCAGACGCGTCCACAAAGGCGGTGCCCTCGGCACCCACATACCGCCCCAGGGCCAGCACATCACCCCCTTGACCGCCGGACAGTGACTCGGCCTGGGTTTCACTACCGCGCTTTAGAAGCGTGGTCTGCCGGGCGTGGAGCTCAATGCGCCCTCCGGCGCCGCTTGCGGAGCTGGCATCCACCAGCCCGTCCTGAGTGACGTTCTGCCCCAGCAGGACCGCACTGCCCGCCTCTTCGGCATGACCCACATGAATATCGCCGGTATTGACCAGGTCCGCCCCTTCACCCAAGGTGAAGCTGCCGTCATCGTGCATCACCACGCTACGAGCATCGGCAAGTGAGCCGGTGTTAACCGCTTGCGAGAATACGTCACGGCTGGCGGCCGCCGTCAGCAGTACTCGGCCGCCTTCGGCTTCAATCGTCCCCTCATTGAGCACGGCCGGATCGATACCCAGATCCTCCTGCAGGATGGATTCGGTCACCCGAATGCCCATCAGGCCGCTATTATCGAAGGTCATCACGGCTTCTTTACCCGCCGCGAGTGTCACCGACCCAAGCTCAGCGCGGATCAACCCTTCGTTGCTGACCTTTTTCCCCAGCAAGCCGACCGATCCACCCAGCGAGGCCTGTAGCATCCCGCGGTTAATCACGGTGCCCTCGGCGTCCTCCAGCGCGGAGAAAACATAATCCCCGTTCATAAAATCGTCGACGCCGATATCCAGCCCGCTCGCCAACATACCCCCAACGTTCACCTGCGCGCTCTCGCCGAACACTATGCCCCTGGGGTTGACGAGGACCACATGACCGTCGGCATTGATTCGCCCGCGAATATCCGAGGCAGAGTTGCCCAGTATGCGATTGAGCGCCACCGAGTCTTGCCCCGGCTGGAGGAAGCTCACCACCTCATCCGCATCCAGGTCGAAGCTCTCCCAATCGATGGCAATACGGTCCGAGTACTGCTCGATCAGGGTTTGCTTCTGCTCGGCAGAGATTTTTCCCGCTCCCCCGACGATATTTCCGCCCTCTGGCCCGGCCAGCGCCGTGTGCGAGAGAACCATGGGTGAGCAGGCCAACATGGCCAAGTACAGTTTGCGGCTAGAGAAGGACATAAAGGTATTTGATCGGGGAGAGGAATACGTCATGGCAACAGTCCTTATTAGGCGGAAGGCCCGAGTGATTGAGCTCGGGCCTGTTTTCAATTCGATATTTTAACGAAATTTACTCGGAGTAACGGGTAATAATCACGAATTCATTGGTCGACAAATCATACGCATAGACCGCTTTTAAAGGGTCTTGAGCGACAAAGAAGTAACCATCTTCTTCGACATAGTGAGCCCCGCTTGTTCGCCTTGAGTCAAAAGGATCATTTGCGCTATAGGGGTGCACTACATTCCACTCGCCGGTCGTGCCTTCTCTCACCATTAAACCTTGAGAGATTTCGAAAATATGCAGTGCATCCTGCCCCCCAGCAAGCATAATTCCAAGGGCGGCTCTAATCGATTCCGATGGATAATCCAGCGGGATTTCTTCTCGCGCTCCCGTCACCAAATTTACTTCGTAGAGATATCTACCGACATTCACGTAAGCGGTTTTCCCGTCCTTGGTGACCACAACCTCCCATGCCCCCCTAATTTCAGGCCCTTCGCCAACATTAGGTCCCGAAATCACTTCACGTTTTCCATCGACAACATTAACTTTCAGCAACCGCTCAGGCTCGCGAAGAGCTGGGGGAGCGGCAATATAATAGCTATCTGTGTCTGTTGGAGACCTGACAATATCATCAGGGCGATCAAAGATCGTTGCTTCATTGCCAGCATCGCCGTCCATCAGGACGGATCCCACACCTGTCTCAAGATCAAATTCAAAAAGGGTGTCCATTATGCTGTCGGTTGCAACCAAACGGTTATTCTCGGGATCAAGGCTCCCTATATCTAGAAGGGCTATACCTAATGGTTCATTTTCGCCCTTATTGGTAGCAAGTACCGAGCGCTGGCCGGTCGCCAGATCCACTGACAACGCAATACGCCCTTCTGCCGCCTCCGTATCAGCATCGTAGCCCAGCAGGAGGAGTCGGTTATGGTCCTTGTCAAAAATTAGATCATAGATGTTGAACTGACCCTCCTCATCATTTGGGAAAGGGTCCGTATAATCCTGACCCACCACGGTCACTTCCACCGGCTCTTCCAACTCATTGCCCGCTTCATCCGTGACCTGAAGCGTTACCCGGTTTTCACCCGGAGCGAGGGTGATTGACTGCTGCCATTCGGCGAACCCGGTTTCTTCGTCGGCTTTAAGTGTATGAGAGTTGATGACACCGTCATTCTCAACCGTCAGGGTCACTTCGGCGACGTCGCTGTGCTCATCCGACGCCCGCCCCCGAATGGTCAAGGTCTCGGCACCCGTGGCACTCATGGGAGGCGGGAAGGCGATATCGCCCACCGGAGGCTCTTCGTCGGGAGCGGTCGTGACCGCCCAGGTGGTCTGTTCGGTCCCAATGGTCAACTTAACCTCTTGGGTCTGACCCGGCTCCGCCGGGGTCACGGCACGCAGCGTGACGGCACTGCCCGTGGTCAGCTCACTGCTACCGGTTGTGAACTCCCCCTCGTCAATCCGGTACTCACCTCCATCTATAGTGACATCCACTGGAACATTGATGCCGCTGATGGTCACCGGCTCACTGACCACCTCGGTTTCTGGCTCCAGCCCATCCTGCGGTGCAAAACCAAAGGCATCCGGCGCGGTATCTTCAGCTTCGGTGGTCACCGTAAAGGTGTCACTCACGCCCCCAATGGTCAGGGCGGCCGAGGCCTCGGTGTCGAAGCTCTCCGGGGCGGTGAGCTGGACGGTGACCTTGTCGCCGTCTTCCACAGACCCGGCGGCCTTGGTGTAACCACCGCCATTGACCGCGTAGGCACCGCCGGAGACGCTGATAGCGGTGTCTGTGTTGATGTCGCTAACCGTGATGGTATTGCTGGTGACGGTGGCGCCACGTTCAACGTCGGATTGGGCCTCAAAGGAGAACTGGGCGGGCTTTTCGTCCACCGAGGCACTGGAGGACTGTCCGGCGCTGGAGCTGTTGGGGGTCGGGCGAGGGCCGCTATCGCTACCGCCGCAGGCGGTCAATCCGAGGGCGACCAGTGAGGCCAGGGTAAGTTGGCGCAGCATGGGGAGGGGCATGACGTGCACTCCTTGTGTTCCGTGTCAGTGGTGTGGTGGTATTAGCATCAGCGCTGGATTGTGCCACAATTTGAGTCCCTAAAGTGTGAACCAGTTGGAATTTGGCGCATTATCCTTCACTTTTTACAAGGTGGCGTTTAAAGCTCTCCTTTGTCGTATTTTCCGCCCCCTCTTTCACTGCGAGCACGCAAAAGGGGTGGCGTTCGCCCAGTATTTTGCTAACGTGGCCCCTCCTTAGCGCTTAAGTTTATGATGGACGCTGCCCGCCACACGCTGCCCAACCAACAGCCGTTCACCAATCACCATGGGGTGACGTTCTCCATTTGGTACTCGCTCGTTTTTATTGAGATCACAGACAATGTTGTGGAACAGCGCTGCCAGGCTGAACTCTATCAAGCCGCGCCGCTGTTCAGGTATTTCTGCTCGACTTCCCATGTGGCATTGTCCCATTTCAATAACGGATAGTCCTTCACCAGCTCGGTATTACCCAATCCATCCAGAGCGCGGGCCTGCTGTGCCTTGGCTTCGGGTGAGAGCTCCAGTTGGATACTGTTGATGATATTATCCATCAGCTCATACATAGGGTCCACGCTGACACGCTTGTCCAGCTCAGAGCGGGGCAGGCCCAGAATTCGGCTGGGCATAAAGTGTAGGCAGGCCATGATGTCGTCGGCGATAGGGAAAAACATCAGGTGATTTTTGGTCTTATGAGCCGAAAAATCCCTGGGAACCGCCTCCATTCTGACAGCATTGACCGGCAAGTGATGCAACGGCTGCCAATTAACTGGCGCATCGAGCTCCTGAATATAGTCCCGAGTAAAATCCAGATGATAGGAGTACATAAAAGTTAAATACTCCCCAATAACCTGCTCCAAGGCACGGGGATGAAACAGCGACATAGAGTCGGGGAAGTTTACTGCCTTGATAAAATCAAACGAAAGGCTTAATTCGGCAACCGTGCCTGAAAACCAGGGGCCGTAAAAAGCCCAAGCGTGGTAAAAAAATTTAAGCCTTTCAAAGTGATCTTTGAGGCCCTTTTCAGCATCCTCGTCGCTATACATGCTGCGAAAGGGCATGGAGCTACCCGAAGAACCGCTTGATCGATAGCGACGCTCAGGCAGAACCGGCTCAAGATCTAAGTACTTCGCACGATACCTTGGAGCCTTAAAGATGATATTCGTGCCATCCAGATCGCTACAGACAGTTCGCGCCCAGCGAAAACTGGGGCCCTTGGGCACGATAAATTGCTTTGGCTCGCGTAGCTTTAGGCGAACATTCATCATTGGCCCACCCCCTTATTTGTACTCTTTACCTTTGAGCTTCTTCGTACCAGACTGCACTGTAGTGCTGACATAATACATGGCGCCTCCCAGTCCTACCGCGCCAGCAGCGGAAAGCCCAAACCCGAGAACACCAAAGGCGGCGCTGGCCGTCGATAAACCAAATAGCCCGGTTTTCAATGCGCTTTGCGCTGTTACGTCGGAGTGCAAATGATTGCCGACGACTTCAGAGGGTCGCAACCCGGCGCTCTTGCCATTACCGAGTGGAGTTATGTCGAGATCTTTGGCTATTTTTAAGGCTTCAGAACTGCTGGAGGTGGGCCGGTTAAGAAACACGGAGTGTTTATCCAGTCTCACATTTTTACCCTGCAATACCTGTAAGGCGCGAGTCAATACTGCCGAGCCGCCCCAGTCAGAAAACCAGAGCACACCCTGCACCTTGCGCGCATTGTACATAGTGTTAGCCAGTAAGATTGCAGATTCCATAAGAGCTTTATCGTTCGATGTGGCCAATGCTTCTTTGGCTTTTTTCAGTCCCACTATGGCTCCACCGCCAGGAGTGTGATGCAAGTCAAACCCGGAGTGATCCACCATGCTTTTAATGGTATTTTCGGTCTTAATCAAGTCCTTTCGAGCGGCGATGGCAACTGGCTGAGGGTCATCTATTGCTCGGTCACCAATCACCACGGGGCGGTATTCCTTATCTAGAATACGCCCGCTTTCCTGAAACTCGGGCAATTTACGTTCATCCTTTGATACTCTCCAAACCCCAGGCTTCTGCTTGTCTTTCTGATGCTGCATGTAATTTATATCCGCCTTCAGCGTTTGCAGCATGTAGGTGCCGTCTGCGCAGTCCTCCAGGGTGGCGGTCACGCCCGGTAGTACCACATAGAACAAACCTCGACCGTAGGCGAGGTTGTTTTCCTGTTGGATATAAATGTTGTCCATGTGCAAACGACCAGAGGTTAACCCCTTGATACCTTTAACGATAAAGGTAGCCCAGTAGTTGCCTTTATTGGCGAGCCCGACGATTTCATCGAACACCGGAAGTGCTTGCGGAGAACAGCGGACGCGTTTGCCAGCGTGCTGGCCTGCGATGGTGGCGGGTTGACCGTCCTGCGGATTGGGATGGTTTTGTTGAAGCATTAATGACTCTCCTGATATTCCTTTTAATGCTGCTAATTCGGAACCGATTGTATCTGCCGTACTATCTGGTGTCTAGGCTCCAGAGATTGTAGAGTAAGGCTTGTCGTTCGAAACACGCAAGGGGGTGCCACCCCGGCTACAAATAACCAACAAGTAGCCGGGGACCACTTGCATGGTTGCGGTCCATCGATTTTTGTGGTCTCCTTCTCATTCTAATGGTTTAAGCGTCAGCCAGTACCACGCCGTTCACCTTTTCCGCCGCCGAAGATGTTGATCTTGGTGCCAAGGTCGCTTCTGAGACCATTACGATTGAGGGCCTCGATGCAGATGCGTCCGTGACGGTCACCGTTGAGAACGGTCAGTACCGGTTGAACGACGGTGATTTCCAATCAGAGTCCACTGATGCCAGCCTGGGGGACGAACTGACCCTCCAGGGCACCGCCCATGAAACCCCCGAAGAAACCCAAACCGTCACCGTAGGTGATTACACTACCACCTTCGATGTGGTGACAGGTAGCGACACCGAGGCCCCGGAAGCAACCTTTGTCTTTCCGCCCCCGATGACCGCCACCGAAGGCGACACTATCATTGTGGCTAACCGACGCCACAAAGGAATCATCATTATCGCCGCCGACCAGTTCGGTCATCCCCGTGATTGCAATATAGGGTTCGGAGCCTTCATTCTTTGA
>NZ_JBDLLG010000039.1:0-10507 GCF_039822625.1 Marinimicrobium locisalis | reverse complement strand
ACCCCCGGGCTCGTTCAACAATGAGATAGGTTGCGGCAAGCGCAACATATCCTTATTCGTTATGCATTTTTTTGTAAAAGCCGCTTTTTATATTTGTAAGATAAAACTGCGCTGATGCCAAAGACAGTGCCCCACGCTACCGACAATGCTATTGCTGGCATTGAGCTAAGCTCAACACCTTTAATCAAAGTGACAATTGACCCTACAGCAGCGGCAATGAATAGCCAACCCATAACCATTGATGCTTTGACATTACTCCGTATGGCTAGCACAGCAATAATAAGTCCGATTACTGCGAAGCCAATTTTAACAGGACTGTTACTCAGCCAATAAAAACCGAAAAGACCCGATAAAACTGCAAGCGCTCCGAATAAATTACTACATGCTATCGGAAGTAAAACAAGAGAAAGCCATTTCATTATTAATACTCTCCAAATGCATAACGCTGCCAACAACAGCCGAGCGTAGCGAGGTCCGGCGCGAAGTGCCCGTACTTTATGGCTTGGTTACGCTGCATCTAGTGGTTTAATTTTGGCGACATCATCTTTGGCTGACTGAGACGCCTCCCACAAATCGACCGCTCTCTGCGCATTCAGCCAAAACTCGGGAGAGTTACCAAACAGGCGGCCCAGCCGCAGTGCCATCTCCGGACTGAGTGAGCGGCGTTCGCGCAGCAATTCATTCACTGACTGGCGAGAGACTCCAAGCAACTCAGCAAGCCTAGCAACGCTCAGACCGTAATCCGGGATAAAGTCTTCCCTAAGCATCTCGCCAGGATGAGTTGGTTTACGCTGAATGCCGGTAGTATTGGAAATAGCCATAGCTGTTACCTCACCTCAATGGTAATCGCAGACTTCAACGTCGTATGCGTCACCATTCTCAAAACGAAAGCAAATGCGCCATTGCGCATTGATCGAAATAGCGTGCTGCCCCTGCCTGTCGCCCGAAAGCGCATGGAGCCTATTGCCCGGGGGCACTTTCAGATCACCCAAACCCTCCGCCAAATGCACATATTCGAGCTTCCGGGCGGCTCTTTGAGCCACGTCTGGCGGGAACTTTTTGGTTCTCCCTTTGGAATAGAGCTCTTGGGTGCGCTTATCGGCGAAAGTCTTAATCATTGGGCGAATGTAGCGCGTCACGTGACATATATCAACAGGCTGAGGCAATGCCTGCGTAACGCCGCGCTTTGCGGCTGCTTTGTAGCGCCAGCGGAAAAGCAGCCCGACAACGGCGCCTTGTTACAACTTGCCTCGATTGTGGCGCATTGCTACAATATAAAACAGTCAACGTAGGAGGTGCAAATGGCTACCACCAGTATTCGCTTAGATCAGAACCTTATTGAAAAAGCCACCATTATAGCTAAAGCGCTTAACAGAACCCCGCCCAAGCAAATAGAACATTGGGCAAAAATCGGCGAGATGATGGAAGACAACCCGGACTTACCCTACGAGTTTGTAAGGCAAGCCATCATCGCGCAGGCCGAGCGAGACGCCGGAAAGCTGGAGGCCTACGACTTTGGTTAAGGCTAACAGTGTATTACAGACCCCTACATTCAAAAAAGCGGTGAAGAAGCTCAAGCCCAACCAGAAAAAAGACCTCGATTTGGCCGTTAAGGACCTAGTGGCCAATCCCAACATTGGTGAACAGAAGAAAGGGGACCTGGCGTTTTTGCGAGTCCATAAGTTCAAAATGAATAAGCAACTGACTCTGCTGGGTTACAGTTTTGATGATGGCGCTCTTGTCCTTGAGCTGATGGCTCTGGGATCACACGAAAACTTCTACCGCGACCTAAAGCGGGAGAAATGATGTTGTAAGGCCGCTCAGCACGCGCGGCTACGAAATCGAGGCGAAGCCGCAATGTAGTAGACGTCGCTGTGACTGGCCTTGTTAGCTGCCACTCAGGACTTGTTTTAACGTTGATATCTGCTCCGCTTTTAGACCACGAAGCGTTACGAATATTGGCCATCCCATGTGGGTAAAGAAAAGTGCTGGGCCAAACATGAGAACCCGATTTACGTTACTGAGTTCATATATGCCACGTTTTCTCAGTGGAGCGGTAATAATCATGTGCTTACCATTGATCTCTACAGGCGGATACTCGTATAGGTCGTGCAAATGACGAATCACCAGACAACCAAGCACTACACTTAAAAGTAAAGATATTGCGCCGGTTTCCAGGCTACCACTATCGATAGATACGTATGCGAGAAACCAGCAAAAAGGCAACCAAATAATGCCTATGAGAATTACTCCGGGAAAAACCAATCTCTTGATACTTTTTCTTTCACCCAACTCCATAATCACTGACGCCATTCGGGGACTAGAAAGCAGCTAACGAGGCTGTAGAAAAACAAATTGGCCAAAATGCTCTCCTAAGCCCATGTCCATTTTCACTTTTGCTGCGGCTTCCGGTCGAATCCAAGAAAAATTTCGACTAAGATGCAAAACAAAGTGTTCAATTCATAGAGTGGCGCGATATTAGCCCCTTCATGCCGTATTAGCTCCGAGATTACCATATCTCATCAGCTTTTCCACGTTCTGTACCAGGCAAAATAGCTGCCATTGGCCCTGAACTTTGGTTTTCCCGCGCAGGCTGAAACGGTTCAGGCGCTTATTGGTGCCTATGTTTCCAAACACCGGTTCTACCACCGACATTCTATGGCCGTAGATCCGTTTGCCTTTGAGGCTGTCGACTCGCTTTTTCATCCAGTCGGTGGCGGTGGATTTGCGTTTTCCCTTAAGGATAAACGATACCTGTCGACCATGCCCTTTTCGGGTGCTGGCCGATTCTGGATTCTTCATGCAGTCTGACTTTATAGGGCAGACTCGGCAGTCGGTCAGGCGTCCTTCGAAAGCGATCAGCCGATTCCCACTACTTTGAACTCGTTCGGAATGCAGCCACATGGGGTTGCCTTGAGGGCAAGTGCAGGTTTTCTTAACGGGGTTGAAATCGAACTCGCGGGCGGGTATTACGTTCTTGTCGGCCCCTTTGCCAGGGTGGCGATGCCCGTACCTGGCCTTTTGATCCTTGAACTTAGGGTCGCGAGAGCGGAACTGATTGTCTGGGATGTAGGCGTTGATGCTCTCTTCTTTTAGATACTGATTGTTCGCTTCGTTTGAAAACCCCGTATCGGCGGTAATCACTGTTCCTTCTTTATAGATGTTGTCACTGAGCCCTAAGCGGCTGAACCGGTCCTGTATAGACCGCAAAATAGGCTTTAATGTATGGTGCTCCTGACCCTCTCCGAAGGCTTGCGCATCCACTATGATCTGGTGTTTCTTATCGACAGTGGCGACGCCATTGTAGCCCTGTATCGTTCCCTTGCTCGTGGTCATCTTGGCTGATTCATTATCGGTGATATTACTTTTGACCTCTTTGGGCCGTTTACCCTTCCCCATCCGTGGGGTTGCGGTCTTTAGGAACTGGTCGATGCGATCAAACGCATTGCTTAGGGTATCCGAGGCTTGCTTCAGCTGATGCTTGCGGTCACGTTCACTGGGTTTTCGACCGTCCAGTTTCTTATGCTCTTTAAGGCAGGTTTGGATCTTCCGTTTGATTTTGTCGCGTTTCTCGCTGAGCTCCTTCAGGGTTCCCGAATGTTCTTTGGCGGCATTGGAGGGCATTTTGCAGCCATCGATGGCGAACAGGTCATTGCCAAGTAAGCCTTGCTGGTCACAGACCAGAAGCACTTGCTCAAATACCGATTCAATGGCGTCGGGGTAGCTACTGACAAAGCTGGCAATGCTTGTGAAGTGGGGAACGGAGTCGCAGGACAGGGCTTTGAAGATGATATTGTGCTCGCACTGCCACTGGATTTCCCGGCTGGAGGTAATTCCTTTGGCATAAGCGTACAGAATGATCTTTAGTAGAATCGACGGATCGTAGGCTGAGCGGCCGCCGGTATCGTTCTTGTACTTTTCGTGGAAAGCGGAGAGGTCAATATGGTTGTCGATGAGCTTGTGCAGCGTGAACTCAAAGGTGCCCGGCTGTAGCTGCTCTTCAAAGTCGATCACCACCATCGCGCTTTGGCTGTAGTCGTATTTCTTGAAGTTTGGCATGGCGTAGGGTCCTTTAAACGATGTCCAATTTTATCAAAAAACGCCTTGTTTTTGGAGTTTTTCTACAGCCTCAACGCCGCGTACAGAGGCGCGAGCTTGCGAGCGATAGGGGTAAGGAAGATTTCTCTCCCTTCCCTCCGAACCGTACATGCAGTTCTCCCGCATACGGCTCTCCAGTCGATTGTTTCAGCATCGTGACTTGCTCGCTTGAACATAGGCTTCGTGCATCGTGAAAAGCCCAAGCTTTGCGAAGAAAGTATTTGGCCATGCTTTATGATCCAACACATTCCGTCCCGTACCGCTATGCTTCTTTTGGTACTTACGTAGAATACTACGTAAACGCCTCCGAACAAAGCCGTCAATAGAGCAGAATAGTCGGTGTTGCGCATGTTTAAAATATTCAAACCAGCCGCGCAGTATCGGGTTTAAGGCCGCGATGACCGCCCGCAAACTCTTCCCTGGCTTTCGCCCCGTCTGTTGACGAATCTTGTCCCGCACACCTTTTATTGCCTTTGCCCTCGCTGTACGCCAACCCCGACAGAAGTTGTAGCCCAGAAAATCAAATCCCTTTTTGTCGCTTGCTTCGTGGCAGAGCTTGGTTTTACTCGGGTGCAAGGTCAGTCGATGTGCAGTCATCCATTGCGTCACTTTTTCCAGCGCGGCTTCTGCCTCTGCTTGGCTTCTACAGAGAATGACAAAATCATCCGCATAGCGGATGATTTTGTGGTCTTCCCCGATAACGTTATCCAATCCCGTTAGATAAATGTTGGCCAGCAGTGGACTTAGAACCGCGCCTTGGGGCGAACCGGTGATGGGTGTCCATTCATCCGTTCCATCGAAGATGGATTGTGTTAAATAGGATGCGATCAGCTCCAATAGCGTCTGATCTGCTATCTTTTCCCGTAGCAGGGCTATCAGCAGGGTGTGATCTATTGCATCAAAATACCCTTTGATATCCGCATCCACTACCCAACTTGAACCAGCGCGCAACTGCTTGTTCACCTCACGCAGGGCGTCTTTCGCGTTTCTTTGTGGACGAAATCCGTAACTGTCGTTACTGAAGTCGCGCTCAAAGATCGGCTCCAGTACTATCTTTATGGCCATTTGTACGATCCGATCCTTTACGGTCGGAATGCCCAGCGGCCGTTCACTGCCATCGGCTTTGGGAATCATGACCCGTTTCACCGCTCGCGGTCGGTAGTACCGGTTTTTCAATGCCTCGTGAAGTTCGTGCAGGTACTGCGTTTGCCGTGATTCGAATTTTCTGATGCTCATTGCATCTACGCCGCCAGCGCCTTTGTTCGCGCGGACTTTTGTCCACGCGAGCGCTAACGTGTTCGGCGCATACACTTTGTCCATCAGGCTGTGCCATTTACCGCCTTTGACGCCGTTAGCCAGCGCCGCAAGCATTCGGGGTGTCCAGACCACGGCTTCACCACAAAACATAGTCATGTGGCTCTGATCGTTGTTTAGAGTACTCACTCACTGGAGATCTCCGTAAGGGCCGCGCTCTGTGTCACCCGAATCAATCTTCCTACCCCCCTTCGCTTCAGGCAGCTTTGGTTTCTGCTTGTCTCGAAAACATCATCCCGCTCATTAATGGCACGCATGTATTTCTTTTGTCGAGCGGTGCGGCCACACCTACGCTTTGATCGAGCAGTAGGTTCTGCTTAGCTTTAAAATACACATCAATGGTCGTATGACATTTACAGCGCTACTATGAGGGTTCTGACTCCTGAACCCTGTCACTTCAGCGTTCAGGTATCCCCGCTTATCTCGCGTCACCTTCCTTTCATTCCATCTCCAACCATCCCATAGTGTTCAACAATCGTTTAGCGTTAGTTAACGTTGCTGATGTGTTTCAGGCTTCGCCAAGCAGGAGAAGGATCGCCACACTATAGAACCGAATCGAGTTCGCTTTACTACGGACTGAAAGTTCGTTTTCCTTTGCTCTCCACAACACCTCGCGATGATGCAGTTAAGTTCCACTTCGAAGGACTAACTTACTTCGACAGGGACTTGCACCCTGCTGATGACGCGCCCTCACGGGCGCACTCCTGCCGCCGCTTGCGGCGGCGTACTGGTACGCCTTGTTAGGGTTGTGTTGGCAATACATTTAAATAAACACCATAAGTTTTACCGTTTAACTCTACGGATGGTTCGTACTCCCAGACTCTATGACTTATCTGTTTAATCTCGATATTATTTTGATCGATCCACTTGATGCTGGGAGGTTTGCGAACTTGACTGCTCCATACCATCCAGTGATTTTGCCATTCACTAGAGTTCTCTGCCGTCCGTAATTCGATGTGATAAAAGGGAGCAGTGTTGGCCCCGGTATTCGTTACGCCACGTTCCAGTACTGCAACTACCGATTCGTCGTGATTCGGATGCTCGGATACAACGCTCCAATCAAATAGATCCGGTTGAGGCTCAATTTTGCTTGGAAATAAAAAGTTATAGGCGTCAAAACTTAGCACGAGTAGCGTTATTCCACCGACCAGAACTAAGAAGTCTCTGAAATATATAAGTACTCTCATAAGACCCCTAACGCCCGCCATAAACGGCGCGAGCTTGCGAGCGTCCGGCGACCGGAGGGAGCGAATTTCCGGGTAAGAGCCGCCCTTACGGGCGACGCTCCCCACAGATCCGGACGTGACCTTTTCGTCATCCGGTTCCTCGGTGATTGGGATACAACATATTTCCCAACATATGACTTTAGACCCGACAAGCCACTACACCTGCTTTGAGATTTTTGGCATGGGTAGAGTCCAGACCGATAAGAACCGCCTGAACTTCTCCCACGATATATACCCATCGCGCGTTCTTCTGCCCAACCATTTGCGCCAGGCTTTCTGAGCATGCAGGTATATCATCCACAGAGCTCGATAGTTTCCTCGAATTCCGTAGTAACCATACAGGCCCCAGAGCGTAGACTTTAGCTTGGCATATTGCTCTCGGACAGAATCGTGCCGATGAATACGGCAGTACAAGTACAGATTGCGCATTGCTTTCGCTTGCCGCTTCCTCATCGTTTGCCGCTTGATCACCCAATGGCCATTCCTTGACAATCCCCAATAGTGGGTAAATCCGAGAAAATCGAAGGTTCCCGCTTGGCTTTTCGACTCGAAACGGCTCGGCCGCTTGAAGCGGATCGTCTGGCTTTTCTCAGGATGAACGGTTAACCCAAACCTTTCAAACCGCTTAGGTAATACTTCAAACAACCGTTCCGCGTCTTCCTTGCGCTCGCAGCCAAGTATAAAGTCATCGGCAAATCTAACCAGGAAACTTTTCCCCTTCAGCCGAGGCTCAACTTGTTTGATATACCATTCATCCAAAACATGGTGAAGATAAATATTCGCCAGTATAGGACTGATAACTCCGCCCTGCGGGGAGCCGCAAGATGGGTAGACAACCTGTCCTTCTTCGACCACCCCAGCGTTCAGCCACTTTCCAATTAGGCGCAATATCTTGCCATCATTAATTCTTTGTTTGAGTATTTCACGCAAACAATCATGCTGCATGTGGTCGAAGAACTTGCTCACATCAGCATCAATGATGGTCTCCACTTTATCCTTAAAGCATCTATCCCTCACCGTAAGTAGCGCGTCATGCGCACTGCGCTTTTCTCTAAAACCGTACGAAAAGTCGTAAAAGTCCATTTCGTAGATCGCCCCTAGCAGCATCACAACCGCTCGCTGTAGGATCTTATCTTCAAATGAGGGAATACCCAATGGGCGCTGACCGCCATCATCTTTCCCAATCCATACACGCTTAACAAGAGGGGCTACGTAGCTCCCCTCTCGGTAACGTGTGTAGAGTGACTCAAGGTTGGACGCGAGATTTTCAGCATACTGTTCTGCTGTCACTGTGTCCGCTCCCGGCGCTGCATCCTTTCGGGTGCAACGGTAGGCCTCATAGAGAAAGTCGATGTCAATCAGATGATGTAGCGTGGTGAACACCCTGCCTGGGTGTTCCTTGGCTTGCTTTTTCAGCTGATAAAGTTTTAGTGAGACAGTTAGTGATCCCAAAGTATCTCCTGTCGTTCGATTCATCAACACGTCATACCCGGCTTCACCTTCCCTACAGTGGGTCCTTAAGGTCATCGTTCCCCACCTTCCCGACCAGACCTCTATGGCCCGATCCTCGGTACTATGATCCGCTAAGACTTCCAGCCACGCATCCTGGGTTTCTTTGCTTTCGCTATTGGCCCCCAGTACCTGCAAACCCTTACTGGACGGTTTGTGTTTCCACTCGGGGACTCTTCTGGCCGCGCAGTAAATCGCCGCTAGAAGCCGGGCTTTCTTCTATACCGACTAGCCTATTTCGGTCTCTGGTTCAGGACGTTTGCTGGATCTCCCGAGTTCCCGAGCTACCCCTTTAGACGCATGCCAAATTCCTAGACCCCGGTGGTGCCGCAAACACTTGCCATAGCGTGCTTGAGGCTACTGCCTTCCAGACCATCAATTCCGTCAGCTTTCGCATCCGCCGATGCTTAATTCCACGACTATACAATATTTCGGGGCTCAATAAATGGCCTACACCCTCGCTCCACCCATGCTTCGCACACCTTGTTGCCAAGATCGCACCCGAGCTTCGCTACTTGCCTACTGGCTAGGTTTTGACTTGGTGGGATTTGGAACAAGCTTCCGCGCCCACTGGGTAACACTAATCAATTTCCGAATTAAAATAATTCATCCCAAGACTTCGGATTTATCTCGGCACGATAATGGCATGGTTATGAATTTTTTCATTTAGAGCGCCCAATTGAGATTGTAGAAAGTCCCGGGAGCCCCACGCTCCAGAACCAACCGATGCCTAATATTCCTAGTACGGTGCAAAGAGCAACACCGATGCCGATGAGCCAGCTCATATTGCTTTCGGAGTTGGCGCCGGCACTTAAACCCATAATGACTCCTACAATACACGCTAAACCCAGAATCCACGGCGAAACTTTTAGGCGCCTATATAGGTCACTTTTGGGCTGGTGAATCCGTAGGTAAGCCCACGAACATACGTGAACCAACCCAAAAATAACAAAAATCCCTAGGCCCCAAATTGGATTGATGTTTATGCTCCTTTATTCATAACGCAAAGTGCAGCGGCAGTTTGTGGAGTGGCGTTTTGTGCTAGCGTAGCGCAAAGCACAAAAAGAGCCACGTAACAAACTGTCCGACTGGCACGTATTGTTATACGTTTTTTGACTTGCCATAGCAGAACTTCTCATGGTGATGATAATGCACAACCCACTTTTCTGATTTTGACCAAATACTTACATCGTCACTCGAAGGGTAGCAGAACTCATCCCAGTACTTGATAAAGAGTTCGGATTCAGTAATTACAGCCCACTCCGGCTGCCAAGAAGCGATAATTTCTCCATCAGGTATTTTCGACTGAAGCCATTGCCTTACTAAGTTAGAATCTTCGGCAGAAATAAATTCAATATCCGTAAATAATTCCGCAGAAGGAGAAAAATCGCTCTCTGCGTCTACAAGCCGAATTGACGTTTCCCAGGCCTTGGCTGCTGCACTTTCAGATAATGGACGGATTTTTCTGAGTTCATGTTCCGGCAGGAGGCAATATTTTTCATCCGTCCACCTCCACCTCAGTGGAAATTTTTCAATCTCTACCGTATGCATTGCACTCGACCTCTAAGGACGTATAACGTCCGCAATAAACGGCGCGAGGAACGAGCGTCCGGCGACCGAAGGAAGCGCATTTAATGGCTTGGTTATGAGTTGTCTTTCTCATACTCGATACCATATTCTAAAATCTCATTTTTCAAAGGAATGCCATTGATATACGTAATGCTTACTTCCCCTTCTAGGTTCAATGTGTCGGAGCATGAATAGTGTTGCAGCGTGACATTCAAGCTGCCAATTCTACCTGCAATTACGTATTTGCAGAACGTTTCACTTTGTTTTTGAAACTTAGCACCCACAATATCGAATGTTGAGCCATGAGAGCGCAAATAATGAGATAACCACTTCAAGAAGAAGCTGCTTTCTCCTTCTTTTGACATACGCTGAAATAGATTTTCGCAACCTTCATTCTCAAGAATTTCGTCGCAGTATAGTTTTCTCGCTTCAGTTTCGTCTAGATTATGCCCCCTATGTTTTTCACGGAAAAAGCTTACTGTCAATTTTTCTCCTTTCAATAGCTTATCCATGTAAGAAGATGCCCCTGCAACAGCTTCTTTCTCATTAACCAATACAAATGAGTCATTTCCCCCATAACCATATAGAGGTAAAAGCAACAGTAATACTACTTGTAGGAGTCTCAACATCTGATCACTCATAACGCCCGCGTAAAGCGCGCGAGGTACGAGCGTCGCATTTGACGCGTTTGTTGAACGAAGCCGCTCCGCGGCAAAGTTAGAATTCGAGAGCTGAGATAATTCCCCTACGTGCTTATACCGAGCACGACAACTAGAGGAATTATCTCATGC
>NZ_JBDLLG010000038.1:0-11050 GCF_039822625.1 Marinimicrobium locisalis | reverse complement strand
AGACGACGTACGGTGGGTCAAAATTAATGGCCAAACGTGGGTCAAAATAGATGGCCATTGACACCGATATGACCAACTTTCTTACCTGCTTGTGGTTCGACCACGGCGAAGCCCGCAAGGCGGCCGAATTCTATGCCGCGACCTTTCCCGACAGCTCGGTCGACCGGGTCAACAGCGCCCCCGGTGACTTTCCTGGCGGCCAGGAAGGGACTGAGTTAACCGTTGAATTTACGGTGCTCGGGCGGCCCTTCATCGGCCTCAACGGTGGCCCGAATGTGTCACCGAATGAGTCAGTCAGTTTCATGATTCTCACCGAAAGTCAGGAAGAGACGGACCACTACTGGAACGCCATCATCGCCAATGGCGGCGCGGAGAGCGACTGTGGCTGGTGCCAGGATCGGTGGGGCTTTTCGTGGCAAATCACGCCGCAGCGGCTGATTGACCTGATAACGAGCGATGATCGGGCCGAGGCGCAGCGCGCCTTCGAAGCGATGATGACAATGCAGAAGATCGATATCGCCGCCCTAGAGGCCGCAGTGGCCGACTAGCTTTTCTGTTCAGCATCCAGTGGTAGAGAGCATTATCCTGTTTGAGCAGGAGGTAGCTGCTGACATCGTCGCCGATCGGAAAATCGGCTCCTACCAACTGGTTGCCCGCATCCAAAGGGCGTTTTATGGCCTTGAGCACAGTCACCCCGACCGACAACAATTGCAGTGAGCCTTCCAGCAGCTACGCACACCGAGCCGTCGGGCTAGGGCCTCGTAAGCTCACAATAAGGTTGAAGTGCTCACTTAAGCGAACAGCGCTTTTGCGGTTGATATGCTCGCCCCCCTCCCGATCGCGTTCATAACTGTTTTAATATATAGGTTTAACGGTTGTTGTGACCTTCCGGCCGTGAGCTTAATGGCGTAGGCGAGCTTCCTTTATCTCTTTTTTATTTTGGTTGCTCTTCTGTGGGGATATGGATTGTTGAAGTTGCAGTTTCCTGATAGGGCTGACTGCTGCACCTAAAATAGCGGGCCCTGTAAGTATTTTTGCAACGAGCTCCGCCTGCCTCGTAACATTAAGCTTTCTAAAAATAGTTTTCAAATAGCCTCTCAAGGTCTCTTTTGATTTACAGCTTTTTCGGGCGATCTCTTCGAGTGATTCACCCGTTATCAAGTGAGTAGTGAGCTCTGCCTCAGATTGAGTGAGGCGATAGAGGGCCGCAATGGTGCTGATGTGAGGGGTCAGTGGTTGTTTAGAGTCATACAGCGCGATAATCGCCTTAATGCTTGAAGTTGGCGCGCTTCGACTTAAAGGTGAAAATGGCAGGACCAGCAAATGAAGCGGCGAGGCGCTTTCTTCGACTCGATAAATGTGGACAGAGTAATCAGCTGTTTCCCTGGCTGAGTAAGCTGAGTTGATTATCGATAGACTCACGCGTTTAGAAAGAACAGCGTCTTCGAAAGAAAGTCTCTTCTGATTAAGGGTGACCCCAGGGTGCCGATTTAGGATATCAATCGCTTTCTGATTAATATTAGAGATAAGGCCGTTGGAATCAATAGCCGCCGTACCGTATGGGAATAATGCCAGTAAGGCATCTAGGCCAGAGGACTCATTTTTTAATGTGGTGAAACGTAAATGAATCTGGAATGCTTGGCGGAGGTGTGGAAGCAGCCGTTCTATCAATGCAATATCCGTTTGCTTGAAGGCGCCCTCTGACTTCCTTCGTTCAAGCACGATAAATGTGCACCAGTCACCATCGGATAGTACCTGAGCGCAAGCACCATCGAAAATATCCTGTGGTACGCACCACTTTTGGTAATAATCTGATTTTACTAGCTGATAATCGCCCGGGACGCAGAGAGTACCAAACGTCACCACGGTACCGAAGGGCTGCTTGAAGGCCGAACTGATTATAGGGTCCTCGTGCCTGTAGCGCTCCATATAGGCATCCATATAATGTAGCTCAATTCCCTCGCCTACTTGATAATGTGAGCAAATCTCGCCGGACTTTATGTTGGTGGTTAATAGGTTGCCTGAACGCAGGCGAAGAGTGTTCAGCAACTCCTTGAAAAAGCTCTCCCAGGCCGGTTCGCTAGTCGCAGATTCATATAGCAACCGAATCATTCGGGTTTCACAGTATTTTGGCAAGGGCATCGCGTGACCTTATTTATTTTAGATGTTTCCGGGACTGGGCTGACCACCTCTGCCCAATCTTTTCGAGCGAATTTTCATAACTGCTGCCTTGCCTTGTGGTTCTATGTAGGGCACCTCCAGAATTGATTGCAGCCCCTGAGCAATCTGTTCGGAAGCCCTGCAAGGCTCTATGCGCAGGCTAAGGCTGATTGTCCTTTACAGGCAACGTAAGCCCGCGACAAGCCTGCTCCATCGCTGCTTGTGTTTGCCATAAAGCTACGTGCGTCGCCTCCTGCCTTGAGCCTTTAACGACGTTGTGCAAGCCATCGAAAGCGATGAAGTAGGCCGTATTATGTAACATATCATAGGTTAGTGCTCAAGGCTGATTAATGAGCGGCTGCTAGAGGAACTGAGACTCTTTGATTTAGGCGACAGTTTAAAAAAATAGGTGCCAAAGCCTCGCTACTTGTATGATCGGTTGCCCTTATTACTTGAGTCCAAGCCGCATTTTCAATTATTCCACTAGGCAGAACATCCCCCTCATTTGGGGGCTATTTCGGAATCAAAAAGATAATTAGAATTAGTCCTCATCTTCAAAATTTCTTGAAATGACGCACCACAAAGAATCGAACAATCCTCTAGGAGTATTTATGAAATCTTATCGCTTCCTAATTTCCGCTATTTTCCTTTTGCTTGGGGCGGAGGCGCTTGCAGAGACTTATGCGTTTCGTGACAGTGAGCTTTACAATATTTATGGTGGTAAGACCCCCGCCCGAATTACGATATTTACCTTCCCCGTTAGACCTTATGAGCCTGTTTATTCATGGAGAAAACATGAATACGCCCTATTTTATGGGTGGTATGATCAGTTTTATTTTGCTGAAGGTCCCTTGGGTTATGATGGCGATTACATCGGCACCACGGATCAAAACGGCATATTGGAAATCTATGTAGAAAAAACACCTGATGAAGATATTTACTGCGGCCGATATACAAATGAACGTTTTGCCGTTGGTCAAAATTCCGAACCGGAGACTGATCCGATCTCATTTAAGATGTATAGGAAGGCGCCTCATATAGAATTTGGCCCGACCCCGCGCGCACCTTCGGAAAAATGCCTTCTTAAAAACATGTAAAAATTATTGAAAGTAAATTTTATTGGGTCCTCAGCGGAATCTTCGGGTAAAAGTAGTGCTCATTAAAGGCTCCGCCCCTAAGCCGCCGGGCTAACCCCGCCCTTACCGGGAACAGGTGGTTAAGATTTAATGGCCTGTAGATAGGGTAGAATAGTCGTTCAGGTTGTCAAGGGCTACTCGGCCCATGGGCTTGCTCCTTGACAGCCCGAACGACGTGTTAAGCACTGCGCAGCACGAGATGAAGGTGTGCGCCAGTTCACGCTTTTTTGAGTCAACGACAAGAGCAGGATTGTACTCCGTTATCGTCACCCCAAAAGCCCGAAGCATGCAGTTCACATTGCCTTCTAGCCTTTCTGTCCAGCACCAATGGGAGGGACCGTTATCATGTTTGAGGAGGAGATAGCCGACATCGTCGCTGACCGGGAAAGCGGCTCCTCCCAATTGGTAGCCCGCATCCAGAGGGCGTTTTATGGCCTTGAAAGCAGTCACCCTGACCGGCATCAACTGCAGTGGGCTTTCCAGCAATTGCGACATATCGACCGGTCCATGGTGGTGGTCCACCACCTGCTGGACGAGCTGGAGCCCGCCATCGGTCCCAGGTTTTTCGAGGCGTTGCGCGAGTATGACCGACACTGGGCCGGCCTTCCCCGCCGAGTGGCCGCTCGTCTGATGGAGGCCCGACACTGGGATAACACTCACGTCTTGGTGCATAGCCACAGCGGCATGTTGCTCGAGGCGATCCGGCAGGTCACCGAACATTATCGCGGGCTAAACATCTGGCAAACGCGCTCGGACCCTGGTGGTGAGGGGGTAACCCAATACCGACAGCTGAAGGAGCAGGGGGTGGCGGTGCACTTGGTGGAGGACGGCCAAGTGGCGGAATTTGCCGCCTCAATGGACGCCGCCTGGTTGGGCGTTGACCAGTACAACGAGCAGGCCTTTGTGAACAGGCTCGGCAGTAAACGTATCGCGGAAGAGATGAGCCGCGCCGGGAAAACCACCTTCGTTCTGGGAGACCCGCGCAAGCGGGTCGATACCCTGAATTTTTCGCGCACCTTGTTCGAAGCCGTCCCCTTTACCCGTGACACCTGCCTGATCGAGGGGGAGCCGTAGGAAGGGAATGTCAACGCCGGAAGAACATCGCAATAAGCGATAGGACGACGCTCACCAGTACCATCGTGGTAATGGGAAAGAAGAAGGTAAAGCCGCGCCGTTCGATCACAATATCGCCGGGCAACCGGCCCAGTGGAAGGTGTTTCAGCCAGGGCCAGGCGAGGGCGACCAGGATCAACAGTATGCCGATGATCAATAAAGTGCGTTGCATAGGACCTCCCCCCAAGGATCATAGCGTGAGGCGTTGGAAGTTACCTGAAGGTCGATGATCCGGGAGTTGTCAGCCCATCCCGCACGCCACCTTCCATAATCGGACGAAAGGCCGACATAAAATCAACCAGTGTCACCTGCCTTTTTGTCAGAGGGGTTGTAGCACGCCCTCAATGAATATCGACTTTTTGCGCCTGTACTCTTCCTGCAAACAAGCAGAGCAACCCATTTTTAGCGCGTTATAGCGTTTAACCAAACCTTTAACGGCTTCCTCGTGTTCTTCAAGGGCCACCTCAACGTAGAGGTCTACATCTCCCTTCGTTAAAGCGCCGTTGATTGCGGTTGAGTCGATATGTTCGACCCTGGAAAACGGCAACTCTGATTCAATACGACCTTTCCACTTTCGATACAGAAGATTCGCATCATCCTTTACCTTATCTGGTTCGAAGAACTTCATTCTGTCCTCTAAAGATCCTGAAGAAAAGTAGCTAATGAGGAGATCGTCCTTTTTTATGTGGCTTGTTACTTTTCCAGAACGCTAAGCCAGACACTATCGATTCTAAGCACATCTAAACGCGATTTAAGTGATACTGCCGTCTCCTCTAAAGGTTCAAAGAAACCTTGCTTTCGCAAATCAATCGAGCGCCGCTCGTGATAATAGTAAAGGTTTAATAAGTACAGTGCCGCAAAAGCATAAAGGACGTTGCCTAGATTAGCGTCCTTAAAATTGATGTCCCGATTGTGTTTAACACCATTGTGCTTTCTCCACCAATCTGGCGCCGTAAGTGGTTCCCACTTCGAAAATGGTGTCATCGAAACTCCGAACCTTTGCAGATTAACAGTTGTCGAACAAATCTCCTTTTTTGACGAAATGATTACCTTTGCATAGCCATTGATGTTTGATGGATTAGAATTAGCATCCAAGAGATTGCAATACGACTTTAGAAGTACGTCGATCTCTGAACATATTGACAAGTACAACCGCGTGAGCTCTACTGAATAGACAGAAAAATTGTGTTCACAGGGCTCTATGTAACGAAAAAGACGATCAATATCTTCTTCAAACGATAGGTAGTATTGCCAATAGTTAGATTCCACCATCCCTCCTCAAGAAAGGTAACATTAGTATATCGAGAAGGCTCGATATATTGCGCCGCTAACAATAACTATTTGTTTTTACGGGAGATTTTTGAGAAAGGGTGCGAAAAACAAGCATCCTTCTCATCAGTTCGCGCAATTTGACGGGTAGCCGCGATGGATACGCCCGTATATCCAAAGTTCAAATTTGCCACATCATGTGCCATAGAGCAATAGTTTCTGGGCAAAAAAGTGGGCCGTTTTTTGGCGGCCCACTCAGGTTGCTCGCTGGTGATCGGGGGGGCAGTGAAATCTCTGAGCAATCTTGTCCCCTTCATCGAATGCAAATGCACATCAACGCCCCACAGCCGGTGCAGGTGGCGGATGACCTCCTAGGCGGAGTTATCCAGCGGTTTTCTGGAGGGGCGGCTGTGGTACAAAATGAGTGACCGCTCACTCCACATGTCCACGTTGTATACCTGGACGTTGGGTTCGCGGTTGCCCAGATTGGCCATGCTGGCGGGGCGCCCAACCCAGCAAGATTCATGTAAAATGTGTGCTAGGTCATATTTTCATAGGGGCTAAATGTGTCACAATACGTACAAAGCGACAGGGAGCAGCATTGAGGAGTCCTTTATGAAATATTTCCCTCCCCATCCCGGCCAAGAGCTGCCGGACACCCGCATTCCCAAATTCCGCCATATAGTGAATTGGTTGCTATGAGCCGTGTAGTAGCAATTGTATCCGTGGTTTTCCTGCTTTTAGTCAGCGCCCAAGAAGGAGCCGCCATGTCCATATTTGGAAAAACCGAGAACGTTTACCTCGCCTCTCCTCTGGAAGGTGTAATCCTGAACGAGGGAGCGCCATTGGCCGGAACCCGACTATTGCGCGTGTTGAGCCTGGCTGGAGAAGAAGTGCTTGAGGAGGAGGCAGTGTCGGACGAGAAAGGCCGGTTCTCGTTTCCGGACAGGCGGAAATCCATTAAGCTGACTCCGTTGATGGAGCTGGTAATTTCCCAAAAGATCTACGTGCTGCACGAAGGGGAGAAGAATCTGGTTTGGCTAAAATCCAAGCGAAGCCCCGAGGTCTACTCAGAGTTGGGCGGAAGGCCCGTCAATTTCCGCTGTGACATCACGTCGCCCATGCGACGTGTGGATATTGGTAGAGGTCTGTTTGAGACCTCCTGCCAGTGGGACTCCATAAAGAGCGAGTAAGGCACAAACAGAAAGCAAGGAGAACGCTGATGAACGAAATGACACCTAAAGCCGCTGCTCAGTTGGCGGACGAAGTCTACGACGTGTGGGACCATGACTTTCTCGCCGCGTACCTCAATAAGCCCGAGTTGTTTGGGACGCCTGCCACCGGGAAAAAGCTTGAAGCTCAGATAGGCGCCATGCTTTGGAAAAGCCCTGACGCCTTCGGTGTGTTTAGCCGAGGCGGGGGTGCTTACTCCAACGATCTATTCTTGGTATTTCGCGGTACCAGTAAAGCGAGGGACTGGCTCAGCAACGCCAGCATTGGAATTGAGTTTTCAAAGACCGGGCTGCCGGTCCATATTGGATTCAATCAAATTTTTTCCAGTGTACTGGCGGGGATAAAGGAATTTTTGGCGAAGAAAACCTCGGCAACCGGCACCATTCACTGCGTCGGGCACAGCCTCGGCGGAGCGGTAGCTAACCTGGCGGCTGACTGGTTAAAGAAAAATCATGCGAACTCCGTCAAACTGTACACCTTTGGTGCGCCAAGGCCTGGAGTGTTTTGGTTTGCCAGAACATTAGGAACCCGCCTCAAAGAACAGAATATTTATCGGGTTTATCACAAGACTGATCCGGTCCCCATGCTTCCCCTCTATCCCTTTACTCATGCGCCGGTGTCAAACTTCGGTCATCAGGTGTACTCGTCGGATGCCATCGTTTCCGCTGAAGCGCACGCGATGGGGCGATATCGCAAGTCCGTCTCTCAGACCGATTGGGCGGGCCTTCATGGCACGTTGGCACCATTTCACATTGATCACGTGATTGAGCAATGGCTTCGCTCCGATATCTCTCCAAATAGGGCGGATTCGCGAATTTGGGAATGGTTAAACTCCGCCATCATCTGGGTTCTCAAAAAAGTGGCAATAGGCGCTATGGCGGTTGTCCAGAATACGGTGGTGGGGCTCTATACCATCGCGGACAAATTGGCATGGATACTGAAAAGCGGCATAGATTTAACGAAAGAGGGCGGTTTTTGGGTTGAGCGCCTCATGAGAAAGATTCTTCAGGTACTCGGTATGGGCTTGGAAGGTATTAAGAGTCTGACACAGGCCTTTATCAGGAGAGTACTCTTAAGTTTGATGGAGCAAATGACACTCCAGGCCAGAGCCGCTATCCGGAGTTTGTTTGGGCCTCGATAGATTGCTTGAGCCTCGTTGCATGCCTTGGATTTAGCGAGAACGCTAGTCACTCATAGCGTTACTCCAGTGCGCCTCTCTGAGGCGGGCCATATAGGGTGATTCTTCAGGCACAGAAACGGAGGCCAACAGTGCTCGAACGAATTCGTCAGGCGCTTGAAGTTTGGCGTCTTCCTCGTTGACGGGAAACGACGCCCTCACCTTAATAAATTTATCGTGCCTGATGAATACATAGGTCGACGTATAGAAACGTTCTGATCCCTACCACCAATACTGCCATCGTAGTACTTTGTCTACAGTGACAATTTCGTTGCCCAAACGCCAAAAGGGTCTCAGCCTGAGGAAAGCTCAAGTGGTACACTGTGTGCTTCAATTTCCAAAAGGAGGAAGGACGCGTAATGGGCGCCCGTAACCCTCCAGGCGCCACTCTCCGCACCACATTGTCGCCGGCAAGTGCCGTGCCCCGCCTGCGGGACACGGCACTTCGCCAGTAGTCGACCCGTTACGATGCCAGCAAAGCGGCCTCAGCACTGCCATCCCGGCTCTGGCGAGCGGGCGGGGGATACCGTATCGGCCGCTGGCTGTCGGGCTCCAGCTGCTCGGCGAACTCGTCACAGGCGTTCAGGTACAGGGCGCCGACGCGCCCACGGATAGACTGGGTGAACGTTTGGAACCGGTCATAGGGGATTACCAGCTCCACCTCCGGCCGCTCCTCCCAGAAAGCGGCAGACCGATCCGTCTCGACCAAGCACCAATACAACTGGCACTCAGCCGTGCGGGCCACCTGGTAGCCACCATCTTGAGTTTCCTCAAGCACTTCTCCAGCCCGAACAGGGGGCAGACTGCCACGCTCCTGGTGGTATCCGATGACGTTCTTTAGGGCTTGATGTAAGCGATCAATATGAGTGTCGACCAAATGGCCAAGTGGTGTGCCTGAGCGATCTTTCTGTTCAATGCCAGGCTTTGCGTGCGACTGGCTAAACAGCCTAAGAGCGATAATAAGGTGCATACTTCGTACTTTTTAGGTTATCGGTCTGGAGCGAGAGGTCGGGCATGATCCGTGATTTTGCTGCCTGTGTCCAGTTTGGCCCACAGAGTGCGCTGTAGGCGCCGCCACCTAACCCGATAAAACACGGAAAACAGCGTCGATACTGGCCAGCGTTTCTAAAGTGAGAATTGCGTCACAGATAACTATAGTGTTCTTAGTTATTGTGGCCAAATCAGAGTTCGACAAGCAGAAAAGACAAATTAGCAAAGGAGATATGCATGCCAAGCGCACATTCAAACCTGTCTATTGCCCCCACCGAAGACCAATTTTTGGCTGCAAAAGATCTGGAAGGCTTTTGGTACAGTCGCCTGCAAAAAGGTGATCCTGTAGCCCGCATTGGCTACGGCCTGTGGGTATCTAGCGGCCAAAAGTTTAAAGAGGTGATCGAAGCCGGCCCTTCCGCATTTTGGAACTATAGGGGCTACCGCTACTGGGACGGCATGGCTCGATCCACGGTGGTGAATCTAGCGGTGGGTCTAGAGAAAGGCGGATTTCGAGGAAACTTTCTTGAAACGCGAGCCAAAATCAAGCAGGTTGGCCTTCGGGTTGCGTACTGGCATACGGTTTTTGTCAGAGACGACTACAAAAAAAAATTGGGAAATGTTCCGGGACTTCTAAGCTTGAGACAAATGGCTGATTATCATCATCGCGTTTTTACAGAATTCAATATTCCCTCAGACTTTTATGGTGGAACCTGGCTCTCTTCAGTTCCGGACCAGGTGGAATTGAGCTTATACGGAAACCTCTATTGCCACGACTGCGACGTTCCCGGCGCCTACAGAGGAATTGGCCAGTGAAACGACATATGGTTGCCATATTGACATGCGCCTTGTTCTCTCTACCCGCCTGCTCACAGCAGCATCTAGAGGTCGGTGATTGGTGCATACCCCAGGAGTTCGTGTCACCTGCGAATTCGGTGTCTAATAATCTAAACGATGAAAATTTTGATGAAGCCCCCGGTGACCTGGCCACCTTATACTTTGAAGCGGATTATGTGAGTGATCGGGTCGATGGCTACAAAGCCCAAGTGGAAGTTGCCGAAGGCCTAATGTTGACACAGGCGCTGCACGTCAATCTCCATGGACATAAACGTGATTTAAGTTCGAGCAACAACGTTGAATATAGATCTTTTTTGGACTCAACCGAGCTCGTAACGGCCGACCCTAAAAATAGCTCTGAGTGGAATCTCTACCATCAGCCAACGACTGGCGCTATGAGTTTCTGGGGCGTTTGCCACGATAACTTCCAAGGCGGATATACCTGTATGAGAACGTTACAAGATGAGAGGGCCTCTCTTACCTACAATCTTGAAAAGCCGAATTTGAAGGTCTACAAAGAAGTAGACGAGTTTTTGGCGCGGCACCTCACCTCCTGGATGTGTAGCTCGCGTTAAATTCGCCCCAAAAGTGCGGAGTCTTTCACGCTGTTGGTGCCATTTGGTGTGTAGTGGCACAGTGATTCTGGCCACCTGACTTTCTCTGTGAGTGATAATACGCTCAACATCAGGTGCGCAGAATCACTATGCCACTAAAGCGAGGTCCAAATGTCCGCTTACGGCCAATAGCGGACATTGGAAAAGTTAAGAAAGAGTGTCGGACGCCAAAAGCGGTATAGTGCTTCGCTGGTTATGTTTCTTGGAGTCGACCACCTAGTTAGTGCCCATCCATAAAGGGCGGTTTTCCAGGATATTGCTGCCTGCAAAATTCGGTAGCCGGTACCACGCCTCATTAGGGGCAGCAATCGACACCTTTTCCCTTCATAACCGATTAAAATTTGGTCAAACAGATTAATTCAGCGTAGCCGCCTCTGTGCCACCGCTTGGCTGGCCAACATCTCCCGGCGTTGATCAAGTCAGTCGCAACGCTATCCGCTGCTCAACCTGACCAACCTCGTCAGGTTGTAACTGATCACCGATGCCCAGACAAATGACATAAAGCCGTCTTCGCCTTTCCA
>NZ_JBDLLG010000037.1:0-11534 GCF_039822625.1 Marinimicrobium locisalis | reverse complement strand
GTTGACCGATGCGCAAAAGGCCATCACATGGAAGGCGACGTATACGCCCTTTGGGAAGGCCAGCGTGGACGTTGAGCAGGTCACGAACAATATTCGGTTTCCGGGCCAGTACTTCGACAGTGAAACGGGGCTGCATTACAACTACTTTAGGGACTATGATCCGGAGACCGGAAGGTATCTTCAGAGTGATCCTATAGGTCTGCAGGGAGGGCTCAATACTTACGCATACGTCGAAGGGAATCCGTTGTCTTTTGTCGATCCTCTTGGCTTGGCTAGGTGGCAAGGAAGAATAGAGAGCATTTCATATGGCAGGTTTGGATACGGGGGTACCAAAGGCCAGATTATAGTTAAATCTGATTGTGTTGACGGTAAGCAGTGGTATGTGTGGGCTAAGTTTAGCGGGCACGGTGGTAGTGCAGGTCCTGTGGTTTCAGCCAGTGCCAGTAGAATCGAGCTCAACGATCCCTATGAAAGTGCTGACCCGATTAGCTTAACTGGTAATTTCACAATGGCTTCAAGTGGTTTTTCTACACCTCTCGGTGGGGTTACCGCATCTATGATCCAAGCAGGAATGGCAAGTTCTGACGGATTTTCATTTAGCATTGGTCTTAGTATGGGGTGGGAAGATATACATGGAAGTATTGATATCGAAAAAGCCAAAGAACTGCCCTGTGAGTGTGAATAATGTTTCTTTTTTCTTTCCTGGTCGTAATAGCAATATCGTTGTTAGATATTTATATATTGCATTTTCTAAAACGAGATTACCATCCCATCTACGAAGAGCTGGGGAGGCCGTCTCCGCTTTCTAATTCGCCCTCGAATGCTTTCTATATGATGAAGTTCTATCTATGGTTCGGGTTTATGCGACATAAATTGCAAAGGAAGTTGCTAATCTTGTGTTTTATTCAATCACTTTTGGGATGGCTGCTTTTCATTGCGTTGTTTCGGTGGTTATGGCTAATATGGTAGCAATGTGAAGAAAAGGCGACGTAATGACTTAAAGCCCAGCCGGCAACCCGGCTGGGCTTTGTGCCTTTAATCCACCTTGTCACCAGCGGCGATCAACACCAGACAGCCCTCCATCACCCGAACACTGACCGGCGTATCAATCGCAAGCCCGGCCTGCTCGAGCCAATGGCCTCTGAGTTGCAACCAGGGCACCCGGGCCTGGGATCGATCCTTGCGCCGGTAGTCGTAGAAAAGCTGTCCCATCTTGATGCGCCGGGTATGACACAACAGAAAAATACGTCACGGTTGCGGTTCCGCTAACGCCAAACTCGCGTCGGGGTTTGTAACTTGCTAAAGTGGCGAAATGCCGGGCTGTGGCCGCTTTAAGCCCCTGATAACACTGGGGTTGTGGCAAAGTGTGAGTAGGACGGGCGTCGGGCGAACTGTTCCCGGGCCAGTACTTCGATAGTGAAACGGGGCTGCATTACAACTACTTTAGGGACTATGATCCGGAGACGGGGCGGTATGTGCAGAGTGATCCGATTGGGCTTCGAGGAGGGCTGAATACTTACGCTTACGTGGGCGGGAATCCGGTCATGTACTTTGATCCACTTGGTTTAGAGGCTGTAATTGGCGTTCATCAAGCCATGCACATATCTCACGCTCACCATAATCTTCTGGGTGCGGCTCAGTCCACTGGTCAAATGTTTTCGGATGTAGTGCCAGCTGGCGATACGTATGTATTTGGGTGTTTAGCGACAGCCTGCGTGCAAGGCAATTTGTCAGGGGAAAATTACCAGTTTGGTCCTCCTGCTCTTGGAGGTGGTTTAATGTATTGCACCAAACCAGATACACTAATCCCCGAAGAAAGCTGTTCTGCAGAAGGAGAAGGTGGCCCAAATAGTACTGCAGGCAATATAGGCGGTACAGTTGGAAAATATGGGCTGGGATATACTTGGGCAAGTGGCCAGAATTGCTTTTCAATTGGAGTGCAGGCCGGTTTTCCTGGGCCGGTGATGGATGGCGGCGATGCAACAATTCATTAGGTGTTGTTATGAGTGTACTACTGTGGGTTCTGCTAACTTCTTTCGTTGGGTTTTTAGCTGCTTACGTTTGGGGTCAAGCCGCTAAATATATTGACCCGAATTATAAGTGGTTTCTCATTACGCCATTGTGGATGGTATCGGTCTTTGCCTATAGAAGTCATGGTGAAAAGATATGTGCCCAGGCAATTATATTATTTTTAGTCATGGTCGGCTTGATCTTTCTTCTTGCCAATGGGTTTGTTGAGGGGGCGGGTTATTGAACCACAAAAAGGGGGCGGGGAATGGCAAAAAGGGGACGCAATTATTTAAAGCCCAGCCGGCAACCCGGCTGGGACTTTATGCTCTTAGTCCGCCTTCTCACCAGCGGCGCTCAACGCCAGACAGCCCTCCACCACCCGCACACTGACCGGTGTAGCAATCGCAAACCCGGGCTGTTGGAGCCAATGCCCCCTCAGTTAGATGCAGGCCACTTTGACCTGTGATCGATCCTTGCGCCGCTAGTCGTACATCATCTGTCCCATTTTGATCCGCCGGGTATAACACTCCGACGCTGAGACAGGCGCCGCATACGCCGCCTCACGCGGAAAACCGGGGAGCTCGGTGGCTGACCGCCGGCTTTCTGGTTTTGCTAGGCATAGGAGTGGGCTGGGCCACCGGCTTTCGCTATTTCCCGGTGGCCAACGGCGCGGACCAGTGGGCGCTATTTTTGATCGGTTTTGGCGTGGCTCACTTTCCGGCGGCGTGCGTTCTTTTTCTCAAGCACTTAAAACAGAGCGAGACGGGGCGGTAAAACCGTTAAATACAGCGTTGCGAACCACAGGTGCCATTCTAGGGAGGCAAGCCCCAGCTTCCGCGCACGATCAGCGCGGCCCTAATGCATCTAGCGTTACCCTTCCTCTGACTGGCGCCTATTCAGTAACGCTCGAAGCGCTATAAAGCTTGCGAAATAAAGGGCTCCGAATACGGCGATATCAATGAAAAGCTTTGTTCCATCAAAGGGCTCGGTAAAGGGGCTGTAGCTGAATCCAACGAAATGAAATATCAACCTTGAACCGATATAGGCCACGATAAACGGCACGATCAAAAGCGCCCGAGATTTTCCGTTGTCTTTTTCACTCATAGCTTTCCTATTTATTTACTTGTTTTTCAGTACCGACTCACTGACGCGCGTCAACTCTCGAGCCTCCCGCCGACTTTGCTAAAAGACCGTTGTATTTACAACATTAATGGTCACTGTGCTCTTGGTTCCATTGGATGACCATCTTCTCAATCTCTGGCCCTAATTCGTAAGGCTTACCATAACTGTTGGTGAGGGCCACAATATACAAGTCAATCTCTGGGTAGTGGGCGTCGTAGGCAATAAACCCATTGATACCGCCACCGTGAACAACTTTCTTAAGGCCGTCTTGTTCCTCAAGACGAAAACCAAGGCCGTAACCAAAAGGCTCGCCATTATTGGCAACACCAGAAGTAACCATCTCATCGTAATACTGGGCCGGAACCACCATTCCTTCGGCTAAACTAGCTCTCCAGTTCAGGAGATCGTTAACTGAAGAGCATAATCCGCCGGCGGAAAAAGGAGGTTTCATGCTGATATAATCGGCATTTACCCATTGTTCCTCTTCCTTCTGGTATCCGGAGGCTCGGCCAGGAATGAGTTTGGTTTCATCGCAATAGTAGGTGTTGTTCAGTGACAGTTTATCGAAGATGTTCTTCTGAAGATAATCTTCATAGCCTTCTCCTGAGACCGACTCGATGATTAAACCCAAAAGATAGTAGCCAGAGTTGCTGTATCCCCACTCAGCCCCTGGCTTAAACTCCAGATCTCTATTTATAAATAGGCGCACCAGCTCCTGGTGGGACAGGTCTTGGGTCATTTTTTCCCCAAACACCTCCATGGCCGTATAATTAGGGATGCCGGAGGAATGGTTCAAGAGGTTCCGAACCGTTACGGCGCTCCACCGGTCGGCTTTGTACGGTAAGTATTGGTTGATGGTGTCATCCAGCTTTAACTTTTCCTGATCGACCAGCTGTAGAATAGAAGCGGCGGTAAACTCTTTGGTTATAGAACCCACGCGATACACAGAGTCGCTACTGGGGCTTAGTGAGTGCTCTAGGTCTATATAGCCCAAATTGTTCTCGTACAATGTCTCTCCCTTGAAAACAACCTTAAGGGAGAGCGCAGGTGAGTGTCCCTCAGAGAAGTGATCAGTTACAAGAGAATCAATATCGGATTTGATGCCCTTTCCCAAAGCGTTAATCGATAGCACCGTTAAAACGAGGGTGCGAGAGAGGAATATTAAAATATTTGATTTTGACACTCTCTTTTCTCCTTTACTAGAGTCTGAGGGAATAGGGCGCTTGAGATGGTGCATTCTAGCTCAGTCTGCTGGCGTTGAGTATGCCGGCGTATCCTGAGCGGTTTTGCATTAGATGTCGCACCCTGAATATTGACAATTTGCCCAGTGAGGTCGCCACTGTCAACTTCTGTTTCCTGCTGGAAGTTCAGATAGAATGTTCCCTCGCGGGCCGACATGAAGTCTATATAGCCCTTGACGGGCACTAGTTCGCGAGCTTTGGGCCTGCCCAACTGTTCAGCGTAGAGGCCGATGTTTCCGGATTTCAGGAACGCCAGCAGTCCTTCCTGCAACTCCGCCAGAGTCCTAGACAGTTCGGCCGCCGGCCATTCCTGACGGTAGTCGTATAAACATTCCTGAAATGTCGCCTCTTCGTGAGCACTCAGCCACAGGAGGTAATCGAGATTGCCGTGAAACTCTCCCATCCTCAATCAACCATCTCTTCTATACAGCGGCGCATGCCAGGGGGCGAGCTTGACAGGAACCAACAACTGAAGGTTGTGTAGTGCTTCGCTTCATTCCTTAATGTAAGTGTTTGCTTAAGCGTCGCGCTAAACGGCGGCAATGGAGTCGCGAAACGGTTGGCATTTGAGCGCTTTGCACTAAGCCAATACCTTAATGGCCAAATCGGGATCTCGGATCTAAATTGCTTGTTACATTTTTCGCAGATCATATGTCGTATAAAAATATTTTTAGACGGAAACTTCCGCATGGACCTGCCGCTGCTTTCGGTGGCGAACTGGTGTGCTGGTTATGTATCTTCTCACTAATCTTCAAACTCTTTCTCCCAAACCACACCTTCAGAAGATATCGATAACACTGGCACGGAGTTCAGCAGCGTCCAGTGGGGATCTGTTGAGGAATCATACTCCTGTATTTCGTAGTTCCTACCGCATCCCTTCCAGCTGGCGCAGGGACATCTATTCGGTTCGCTGTCCTAGTCTATGTTCGCGCGACGCCTGCGTACCCAATATTCCATGGTAGATTTGCTGACTCCCATGGCCTCGCAAGCCGCTTTCAATGTGTAGCCCTGGTCAACCACAAGCTGGGCTGCTTCCAAGCGGAGCTCGGGGCTGAAATTTCTCGTTTTTTTCATTATATCCACCTGACTTTCTCTGTGAGTGATAATACACTCAAAATCAGGTGGCCAGAACCACTATGCCACTACACTTTGCCCCGTGCGGACCCGCAAGCAGGGGGTGTGGGGAAAACACCCGTCCTTAACTGATTAAATACGACCCGCTTTCAGCGCTTGATTGATGGAATGTTGTGCCACAAGCTTGTGAAACGGCTTTATAAATGCCATATACACCTTGCCCGCCCCAGTTTTCATGTTGACTAAGGTAGATATTGCGAATTCCTGGTCGGAAAGTTTGAGTACTGATAGCCACATATCCATGTTCTTCTCGTAGGCAGTGCAAACAACCTCGACGTCAGATGCCGCTTCGATTGTCAAGAATCCGGCATTCTGGCCTGCTTGGATCTCCTCTAGCCCAATGCTCATGCTCGTGTTGCTGGCAGAGAATCCGACTAGCTTCACTACCGAGTTCCTGGCTTTCAGCGCCAACTGAACCGAAATAGGGAGATGAGCGAATATGCTATGGTAAACCTGTCTAGCCCCCAGAGCTTCTTTTCTAACTCTAACTCGAAAAGAGTCTCGGTAAAATGCGCCGAGTTCCCTTCCATATAGGGCTGTTTCAGTGGGAAAATCAATTTCTGTGATCAAAGTACGATCCTCTTACAGCACCGTGATAGTAGAACGACGAGGTGACTGAATCGTCCCCCACCCAGGTCCGGATATGCGGAACTCTCGAATCCGGCTCTTCCGTTATATCGTTGCCCCGGTAACGCACAGGCCCTCAGCAACAGTCGACCGAAATGTGGCCTTTGTTACGCGATGAGAGGAGCCAAGCATTTGCATGAGTTATGTAATCCTCGTCAGCCAGAGCATTTTATTCTCGGAGTCAGCGGTCCGACGCAGGGACCAAAGCCGCCTTCGCCTAACACTGGTTACCTGCACTTCCGATTAAGCCAACCGCTTTCGAGGACCGGAGATAGAGTTGACCCTCGGTAATGAATCCAGCAAAGGGTTTCTCCAGCCAGCCGCCAAGAATCAGGATTGGGGACTCGTTGACTGCTTGGCATTGTAGGCGGAAAGCCAGACAAACACTAATGCCAAAAGGGCCGGCAACGCTTGAGAGAATATAATGGTGAGCTTGGCAGTCAGCCCGCCGAACACACCAGCAACAATTATGCAGGCGAGGAAAAAAACTTTAACATCCAGCCGCCCTGACCATAAGCCCCAGATTAAACCTACTGCCAGAAACCCGTTGTACAGGCCTTGATTCATAGCCAGCACCGCCGAAGACGCGGACTCTTCCGGGGACATCGAAAAAATTCCACGGCCCACGGGATGGTCCCAGAAAAACATTTCCAAAACCAAAAAACCGAAGTGGGTCACTACTACTAAGCATACCAGGGTCGTTGCGATTTTTTTCATTGTTGTACTACTCCTCGATTCAAGCCATGAACTTAAGGGCACCTCTATTTTTCACCGCAATACCGGATGACGGGCGCCCGTGGTCTGGAATTACTTCGCGCCCCTCCTAATGATTAGTTTCGAGCATGGTTCTGCTCCTGAACAAGTTCGACGACTGGGGGATTATTCCAATTTCAGGTGATTTTTAGAGGTCCCCTTAATATTGTTGGATTCTACTTTCGGTAGGAATTCCTCACCGCTTGCCGCTTCCTGTCGTGCCGATGACGTTTATCTCTTTAATATGGCGGTAGGGGTCTCACCCTTTTTCATTTTTTCAGTTCAACATGCCTGTCTCGTTAATTGGAAGGGGCAATGTGACGACAATACATGCCGAGCATGTCAGCTTCTTTCCATGGCTTTGTAGAATTCAGAATATAATCGGCGCTGCGAGCTTCTAATAAAGAAGCTAGGTGCGAGCCTCAGGCTATGCAGCTTTAAATCAGTTAGCAGATTACCGGGGAGGTGGGCCAGCGCACCATACATGCTAGATTGTCGGGCCAGGGCTTTAACTCGACGAGTTCTCTGCGTAAGACGTTGAACAATCGCGTCTCGATCCAGCCCCGTACAGCGTATCGCAGACACTAAAGTAGCACTGTCTTCAAACGCCAAAGATCCGCCCATTCCTAGGTTTGGGAGCATTGGATGGGCCGAATCGCCAATCAATATTTCCTCATTATTACCTTCCCATTTGACCGGTCCCTGGAATATCGCGTGTAGCAATACATTCGTGCCAGTAAAATTCGCGTTCGCCGTTTGTTCACCGATAGGGCCAAACCGGCCCACCCTCGCCATAATTTCTGAAGGCGGGATCTGTTTAGCTTCATTAAGGCTCATTCTGTTCGCTGCCAAAAATATGTAGCACTGTTTTTCCGATAAGGGAAAGACCCCCAGGCGCCATTGACCATCATGGAGCTCGTAACCTGTTTGCGACGGAAGTGAGGCATCCACAGTCCAGCGCCATACCATTTGGCTAGACTGGTTAATGAGCTTAGGTTGATCAAGGTCAGTGCGTAGCGCAGTGTTCGCGCCACTTGCTACAACAATTAGCGCCGTATCAATTTCGGTGCCATCGTTAAGCGAGATATGATGGCGTACAGGTGAGGCTGACGCGAAACTGTCTACATGACACCCAAAGAAGACAGTTTCTGTGTGAAGATTGGTTAGCAAAATCTCGTGGAGTTTGCGCCTATGCACACTGATCACCGGGCGGCCTACCTCACCTATAGGGACCTTCACGATGGAATCGTTCCTGGGGCTGCCAAAACGCATCTCTGTGAGCCCACACCATTCGCGGTCGTTGCCCGGAAATGGCACTCCCAACGTTTCCAGTGCGACAGCACCGGAGGGGTGTATCAGTATTCCCGCTCCAGAGGCTGAGGCAGCAGGTTTCTGCTCCACGATAGCATAAGAAACGCCGATCTTCTCCAGTCCATTGGCCAGGCTCAACCCCGCTAGCTCTGCACCAATTATTACCACATCCTTTTTTAGAGTCATAAATACAGAGAACCATTTTTTAGTAAACTTGGTTTCGAATAACAAGTGCAATTTCCTAAGGAGGACGGCCAGCTGATATAGTTCGGCGCTCTCCCGACCAAAGGAAATCGCACAATGAACTACAAACAGCTGACCGCAGCTGAACGATACCAGATTGAGAGCTATTTGACAGCCGGATTCACACACAAAAACAGGTCGCAGAGGCGCTTAACAGAAGCCCCTCCACGATCTGCAGAGAGTTGTCGAGGAACCGAGGGCTGAGAGGGTACAGGCCCAAGCAGGCGCATCAACTGGCCACTAACAGGCGGGAGAACGCCGAAAAGGCCATCAAACTCACAGGAGAAGTCGCTGACTGGGTGGAGACCCTGATTCGCCAAGAGCTCAGCGCTGCTTACATTGCCAGAGAGCGCGGTGTGAGCCTTCATCACGAGACGATTTACCAGATGATACTGGCGGATAAAGCTGAGGGCGGAGACCTGTACAAGAACTTGAGAATCATGAGTAAGCCGTACCGGAAGCGGTACAGGAGCTATGATAACCGAGGCCGGATACGGAACCGTAAAGGCATTGATGAACGCCCTGCCATAGTAGATCGTAAGAGTCGGCTGGGTGACTGGGAGGGCGACACGATCATAGGAAAGGGGCGCAAAGGGGCCTTGTTGACCATGGTAGACCGGAAGAGTCTCTATGTTGTGGTAGGTCGACTGACGAGTAAAAATGCCATAGCGCTGGCTGACGAGCTTATAGAACGATTTGCCGAGCTTGACCCGCCCTTGGAAACGATCATGTTTGATAACGGACTAGAGTTCGCCGAGCACGAAAGGCTAAGCGAAGAGTTAGATGTGGATATCTACTTCGCTCATCCCTACAGCTCCTGGGAGCGCGGGGCTAACGAGAACACGAACGGGTTGATCCGACAATACTTTTCCAAAGGGATGGATTTGACGGCGGTGACGGACGACGACATCCAGTTTGTAATGGATAGGTTGAACAACCGCCCCAGGGAGACGCTAGGGTGGAAAACACCAAACGAAGTTCTATGGGGGCAGTCAGCAGATTTGCTGGCTGCATGATCGATTGCACTTATTACTTGAATCCAAAGTATGTTTCACGATCCTGTTGGTGATAAGTCGCTAGGTCTCGCTTCAGGCGCGCATAATCGCTTGCGATTCGCTCATCTAAACTCAGAAAGTTCCGAAATTTGATGCGTTCGTTCCATAGGGGGCTTTCATGCTCAATACCACCGTGACACCATTCTCCAGCTATAGCGATTAGACGGCTTCTTTCGTCCTCTAACTTTGATGGCCAAGACGGGTCGTATTCTTCCAAAACTATCGATGCTCTTTTCATTCGATGGAGCCTCCCTGTGTTTATGATGCTAACGTTAAGCTAAGCGGCGCGTTTTTTAGCTCCGCTGGAGCTCTTTGTTAGCCTAAAGACCTTGTGATGCGAGGTAGATTTGTGGCTTCATTCTTGCGCCTGCTGCGCGAAGACAAATTAAGTAGTGCTTACCGCCGTTTTTCAGGTGACGTATAATGGCCCCGCGCGCTTGTTTGCTTGCCCACTTTATAACGTTTCCTGCAACAAACGGACGAGGAACCATGTCCATGTAGCGGCTGCAAGACTCACTGGACTGCAATAGCTCTCCAAATAGCTCAAGGACCTTTAGGTTAATGTTCCAGCTATTGGCTTGCGCACCATATATGGTCGACAAAAACTCTCTAAAATCCTGCTTTTCTTGCTCGGTAATAGGCTCCATGATAGATCTCCTTTATCGAAGTTGAGAATCTGCAACAACACTATTGATGTACTTGTTGTCATCATCACCTTTATAGGTGACTTCGAGAACAAAGCTCAAAATGTTTGACAAAATATATATTTGCCGACCGTCGCCATTGTCAAAGTAATAGAACTCAAGGTCGCTTGGTGAATTCGGCCGGTGCACTTCATTTTTCAACCCCTCCAAAAATCTTTTCTCTTCATCTGACGTCGGGTTGCTGAAAACACTTTTGAAGAAGTCGTAGGGGGACTTATTTGAGCCGATAAACTCTACTTCGTTCTGATCTATCCACCGATACACGACTGAATATTCTGGCGCCGAAATTATCATTGCGTGCTCGTCAAGAAGTACTTTCTTATAACTTTCCGGCAGCGGTACCGATACTCTACCTTTAAGGATCAGCTCTTCCCCCGTACTCGCTCGTTCGACGCCAGCTTCGTGCTTTATGTTATTGGTTTGGCACCCATGTATCGTAAGCACCATTATTAGTAAGACTATAATGTCCCTTGCAGTTTTCATCTGTACAGTTTCTCCTATTTAATTACGCGATGAATGTTCTGAATAAGGCTAACGCCCTCAATATGCGGCAGCCCTGGAGGAGCGCCAGCGACGGAGGGGCTGTCCGTCCCTGCTTGCTGTGGCGAACATGTTTGCTTTGTTATGGCTTGCGCTCTATTATGTACGGAATTTCCGTACGTTTGAGGTGAGCCATATGGACTCTGTTAGTGTAAACCGGTTCAGAGACAACCTAAAAGCCTTTGTAGAACAAGCAGTTAGCAACCATACCCCGCTGAAAGTGACTCGGCGCTCTGGCGAGGCTTTTGTGGTAATGAGCGCCGACGACTGGGAGCGGGAGCAAGAAACCCTGTACGTGCTTCAGAATAGCAGCCTGATGCGACAATTGGCAGAGTCTGCCGCTACCCATACCCAAGGCACTGGATATACTCCCAAGGAAGAGGAAATCAATGAGATCACTCGTCTTTGAAGGTAGCACTTGGGCGACTTATGAGCAGCTTCGCGAAAAGGACAAGAAGCTGCACAAAGCACTTCGCAAGCTGCTAAAAGAAATGCTCCGAGCCGACCCGGCATCGGGCATTGGCAAGCCCGAGCAACTAAAGCACAGCCTTTCAGATTTCTGGTCCCGGCGAATCTCTCAGAAGGATCGTGTGATCTACAAGTTTGACGATCACTACGTCTATATTTTTGCCATCGGCGGCCACTACGATCAAAAGCCATAACGCTATGCGTAACCCGGGGGCTGACGCGATTGTTGAACGAAGCCGCTACGCGGCAAAGTTAGAATTCGAGAGCTGAGATAATTCCCCTACGTGCTTATACCGAGCACGACAACTAGAGGAATTATCTCATGC
>NZ_JBDLLG010000036.1:0-13481 GCF_039822625.1 Marinimicrobium locisalis | reverse complement strand
ATAACTGGCCGGACTTTTTGATTGAAAAGCGCTCGCATCTTGAAGATGGTGCTGAATAGTTACGTTGCTTTTAAAGGTACGGCCAGTCTTTACGACGCCATCACCGACCTCAATGCGGGGGTAAAAACCTCCCACACCGGGCTCCCTGTGCACCAGGGTTTCTACTATGCCTTTGATTCTTTGATCACAGAGCTGCGCCAGTTTGTCGGTGAGCTATGGGGCGTCTCCGTTATTCACTGCGTCGGACATAGCCTTGGCGGCGCTATTGCAACTCTGGCCGCTGACTGGATTAAATCCTCTGGCCACTCCGCCGTTGTCAACCTATACACATTCGGAAGTCCACGCGTTGGCTTAGGCCGATTCGCCCAAAAATGCACATCTCGCGTGTCGGCGAATAACATTTACCGAGTCTACCACAAGATCGACCCCATCCCTATGGTGCCCACATGGCCTTTTGCTCATGCACCTAATTATGGCGTTGACTACTTGATCCACTCTCCGGTATCCATGCCACCGTGGAAATACCACTTCATGGAGCACTACATAAAGTCCGTTGAGAAATCAAGCGGATGGAAAAGCATCGCGAATAACCGCCCCCAAACCTATGGACAGGTTACACTCGAGAACTGGCTCAGCTCCGATGGCATCGTCTCATTCTCAGCGAACACACTGCAGCTGCTTGATGCCGCCTTGGTATATGTACTGGAAAAAGTCGCTCACGCCGTCAGCATCGCGGTCACAGGCATAGTTGCAACTGGACTAACGCTTTTAGATCGCTTAGCCATGATTTTAGCAGAAGCCGCAGACGTGTCGGCGGACTTGAGTGTCTGGGTGTATTATCTGGTAAGAAAAATGGCCGCCTTGGTCGGCGTCACAATAAAGAAAGGATCCAGCTTGACAGTAGAGTTCATTCGAGCAATCTTTATCCGTCTACACCAGCGCATTTCAGATATGGTTCTACGAATCGGTCGCCACATCGGGTGACGACTACGACAAATGATCCTATACCTTTAGGAATCTCACCTGCAAGGTCATTTTCGGGGTCATGTTGGCCCCTCGCCCTCCCATTTGATAAATATACCGGAATTTATCTTCGATTATAGACTACAAAAAAATTTGAACCCTGAACCGTTTCATTGCAACTCACCTTACGACCCCTCCACAAACACTGGAGGAACTGACATGCAACGTTTAAACAGGTGAATTTATGAAACAGTTTCTCATAGCTGCCTTGCTTATTAGCCTCTCTGCAGGCGTCTCCGCTGATGATGGTGAATACGGCTCACGAAGCGTCAGCCCCAGTTCGTCTCAAATCACTTCGGACGTAGACCGTGACAAGGTGGGCTACAAGTCCGGGAGACGCTACCATGGCACCTGTCATATATTGAACGATCAGGGCCAGTCCATTGAGAATAGCTCGTGCTCAAACAGCAATGTAACCTGTCGAGACGGCTGGGGCACACAATGCACCATTAACGGGCGAGCGGGCGTACTTCGGTCCGACCAGCGTCACCGTTACGAAAGCCTACAAAGTCAGCAGTAAGCTAGGATCTCTCGTAAACCTTGGTAAGGTGCATAGTGGTTTCCACGTAACGTCGGGCTTTCATATTGAGCCGTAGGACTCCGTACTTCTCCCTTGCTCCAAGGACGGGGCGGCTCATACCTTCGACAGGGCTGGCGCTGAAACCTGCCAGAGGGGTCGACATGCGCGGTGAAAACCAGATTGAACTTGGCGAAGAAGGATCTTCGATATCGGCTTGCTAAGCCTTCGCCAAGAGGTACGCCCCCGCGCCCACCATAAAACCGCCGACAGTAGTTTTTATAGCTCGTTCTGCTTTGAACCCTCTCGCGAATGATACGATTTTCATTCCAGCATAGGCATAACCCAGCTTGACGCCACCAACCGCCACTATGGTCAACACAACAATGATCGCTATCTCCGAAGCCGTGATGGCGGTCAGATCGACAAACGCGGGAAACAGGCTCGCATAGAACAGTATGGCCTTTACATCACCCAGGGTGAGAATCAATCCAGAGAGAAAACTTGCCGATAATGTCGATGCTGACCGGTCAGAAGCCTCTACTTTCGATGGAGGTTTCGATCTCATAAGGCTTATTCCAAACCAAACCAGGTATGCACCCGCCAAATACCTCAGGATCAGGAACAAGCTGCCCATCATTTCGGCCAACGCCGCCATTCCAAGAATGGCGAGAAACACAAAAATGAGATCACCGACCACGATTCCAGCAGCAACAGCGCTGCCATTTAAGAACCCGGCTGTCGAACTCCGGGCAACCACCAAGGCGACGCTCGTGCTCGGAACAAGCGCCAACACCGTCATTACGGCAAATAGAAGGAGTATCTCGACCAGGCCCATAGTGATTTCCCTAGCTTAAGCCGCGAAGGCATGACTGCTGACTTTTTTACAAAAAGCCAATTTTGTCAACCCAGAAACCGCCATCGGCACCAGCCGGGCCAGCCACCTTTAGGGCTCATCCCCCGGCGCCACAATCCGCGCCTTACCGCGCCGCCACAGCCACCAGACCCAAAACGCCACGGTGATATCAAAACCAGCGCAAAAAGCCGGCCACCAGGTAGGCACGTCCGGGTTCTCGACAAAACTGGGGTGGAAAACATCAAAAACGCCGTGCAGCAGCAGACCGAAGATGGCGATAGGAATATAGAAAGCGCCACCGGCGAGAGCGAGGATCAGGAACAAGGACGCGGCCGTGAGCTCTTGAATAATGATGTGCGAGCTGCCGTTGGCGAGGGCAAAGCCCACATAGAAGAGGGCGATGACGACCAAGAGCACCGGCGCGAACAACCGGTGCTGATCGAGCTTGACGAGCCTAGCCAAAGCCGCGACAGCCAAGGCCAAAATGACCCCTGAAGCCAGTGATAGTAACCAGGTCATTGTTTCTCCAACTCTCTATGTCTCAATCGTCTTCACGGTTTTGCCGTTGGGGCTATGGGAGGATCACCAAATGATTGGGCAGTTCGTTGCGCTCCTGCGTCGCGGGTACGTGTTCTTTCAACAGCTTGCCGCAAGCGGCAATGCAGTCCAGAAACCCTTGCCGAGTCTCGCCCTGGCGTACCTTAGCGGTAAAGTCCGCCACTATGCCTTCCCAAACAGAGTTATCCAGCACATCGGCAATGCCCTGATCCACCAGGATCTCCACATAGCGCTCCGCTTCCGAGACGAAAATCAGAACGCCGGTGGCACCTTTGGTATGGTGCAGGTTCCGCTCCAGAAACTGGCGCCGCGCCAGATTGGAGGCGCGCCAGTAACGCACCTGCTGGGGAATCAAGCGGGTGTTGATGCCCGGCACGCGGAACAGCAGACTGAGAACGATGAACGTCCCCCACTGCACCAGCAAGAGCATGTCGGCACCCAGCCAACTGCCAAAGTAATTGGCAATCCCCGGCACCAACAGCGCCAGAATGCCGGCCCAAAGCAGGGGAATATAGCTGTAGTTATCGGATTGAGACGTCAGTACGGTCACCAGCTCGGCGTCGGTTTCCCGCTCCACCTCGTTAATGGCCGCCGCCACGGCGTCCTGATCGCTTTTGTTGAGTAATGTCATGATTCTTTGATTCTCATAGTCGGATGTGGGAGTTCAGCGCTCGGAGACCAAGGCGGCGTTACCAGCCACCGGAGGCACCGCCGCCCCCGAAGCCGCCTCCGCCGCCGCCAAAACCACCACCGCCGAAGCCGCCGCCACCGCGGCCGCCCATGGCGGCACCGAGCAGCGCCGCGCCTACCAGGGCAGCGCCTCCGCGACCACCACGGCCGCCACGACTGCCGAGAAAGAACACCACCGACACCATAATGAGCAGAAACAGCGCCGCCATACCAAGATTGGGCTTCTCCTGCCCCTTACGGGTCTGCTGGCCCTGGGGGACCGCCATGGGCTCGCCGCCGAGGACCTGGATCATGGCGGCGGCACCGTTCACGATGCCGGCCTGAAAATCCCCCTGCCGAAAAGCCGGAGTGATCACACGATTTATAATCACTGAGGATTCGGCGTCGGTGAGCCGCCCTTCAAGGCCGTAACCCACCTCAATGCGGACTTCCCGCTCATCCTTCGCCACAATCAACAAGGCACCATTATCCTCGCCCTTCTGACCGATGCCCCAATGTCGCCCCAACTGATAGCCGTAATCTTCAATGGGAAAACCCTGGAGATCCGGAAGCGTGACCACCACAACCTGTTCGGTACTGCCCTGTTCATGGGCCTGAAGCATCTGCGTCAGGCGCGCTTCCACCTCCGGGGAGAGCATCTCCGCCCGATCGACCACACGCCCGGTCAGCTCGGGAAAGTCCGGCGTTGACTGTGCCCAGAGAGTGGCCGGGAACCATAGCAGTAACGCCAACAGCGGGCCTTTGCGGAGCAAATCAATCATCAGAAGTCCACCGCGGGCGGCTGGTCCGCGTTTTCCGTGGTCGCTTCAAAGTTGGCCCGCGGCTCCAGATCGCTATACAAAATGCTATGCCAGATTTTCCCGGGAAAGGTGCGCAGCTCGGTATTGTAGCGCTCTACCGCCTTAATAAAGTCCCGACGCGCCACCGCAATGCGATTTTCCGTGCCTTCAAGCTGCGATTGCAGCGCCAGAAAGTTCTGGTTCGACTTCAGGTCCGGGTAACGTTCGGACACCGCCATCAGCCGGCTCAAGGCACTGCTCAACTCACCCTGGGCCTGCTGGAACTGCTGCAGTTTCTTGGGGTTATTGAGAATGCTCTCATCCACTTGTATCGAGGTGGCCTTGGAGCGGGCTTCCATCACGGCGGTCAGTGTTTCCTTTTCCTGGGCAGCGTAACCTTTGACGGTCTCCACCAGGTTGGGAATCAGATCCGCACGGCGCTGGTACTGGTTCTCCACCTGTGACCAGGCGGCCGTAACGCGCTCATCGTAAGTGGGGATCTTATTGATCCCGCAGCCACTCAACACCAAAAGCAGCGCCATCAGCGACGCCAGTTGCCAGAAAGTTCGCTGTTGAAACGGTTTGAGGAAAGTTCCCATAGTGCTCTGTTCCGGAAGTGGTTGTATCAAAAAGGAAGTGGACCTCCCCGCCAAGGGAAGTCTTAAGCTGAGCTATTGATGGGGCCGAGGTTTTGCTTTTCAAGGTCATCCGTGGCCTTGGGCGCCAACCGTTGATGGGCAGCTAGGCTGAGATAGTGGGCATTTCCCTCATCGGAAAACTTACTTTCCTTCTTGCCAGGGCCAGCGGCCGGTAAGCTCCACCTCCAGCGTAAAGCTAAGAAAGGTTCGTATAAGCACAATAATGGCCAGAGTGCCCACCGTTTCAAGTGTCAGCTCTACCGCGACCGTGTGAATAATATCTGCGGCGACGAGGAACTCCAAGCCAAGCAGAATCCCGCGCCCGAGACGCTGACGAACCTCCCGAAACATTGGGTCCGACTCCTCTTTTCGAAGGAGACTCACCGCGAAGAAAATCAACGAATAAATCGTGAATGCAGCGATAACGAAGATACCAAGTACCTCCATCACCGCCGCGGCCCACTCTGCAAAGGGCTTTACAAGCTCAGACATCCAGCCTCCCGTATTGCCATGTATGCTATCGGCCCCATCACGCTGCCGTAGCACGCTAGGACAGCGTTGGCTGTTAACGGTTCTGCCATTAAGGGAGCCGCCATCTCAATCCCACCGCCGGTAAAAACGCCGAGGACTATAATTGGGCTCATGATCACGCCAAAAACCCACATATATACTGGAATACCGAAACCTATTACCATTTCGATGATCAGAAAGACTGTTTTAAATGCCTTCATGTAGATACAAGTAAGACCCGACGCAGGGGTACATTTTGGGTTCTGAGCGCAGCAGGCTGGATATGTCCCGCCAGATCAATTTGACTTTATACTAGAACGTCTTGATTGTCATTTCTCACATTCGAACACAATCATATGGCGCAAGAATCCCCTGTCGACAATGGCGCTTTCAACGCTGACCGTTCCGCCAGGATACGAGCCGCGTTAGCTCCGACGAATCACCGGAGCAACGCAGCGTGCGGTCATCACTAGATCTGCTGAGCACTATGTTTCCATTTTCGGTTCTGGCGCCACAAAAACACGCAAAAGTTGTGATTTTAGTCACTTTACCCTACTTGGTTCATTGTTATAGTGGCCGACGATGGGCTAGCCCTACAGATCAAACAACGCACCGTCATCAATTCTAGAAACTGATAAGGGTTAAACGGAGATTCTCTATGGAAGATCATCAGTTAGCACAAATTAAGACGGATTTAGAAACATCAGTGGGCCAGCGTATCGATGAGATATGCGGCTCAACGTTAGGGTCAAACTTTGACCAAAACCAGTGCGCTCACTATGTAAGCCATATACTAGGCTACGACTTCTCCCAGAGCGCCTCCTGCAAGTATTTAACGTTTGCCGATAGCCGCAATGATGATGTGGAAGGCGCCACCATTCGTGTTGATGTTATTTTCAATAAGCTGGTAGCGGCCCACCGTCAAAAGCTCGTGAATAACATGTGTTACAGGCCCGGCTTGGTGTTTGTCACCCAAGAAAGAAACATTCAACCCACCGGCAATATGGGTGATATGCCTGCCAAGCATATCGGCATCATGGTATGGCCATGGGTATATCACTACAGCAACACTCAAAATAAAGTGAAGAAGGAAGACGTGACCAGCTTTATCAATACGTTTACCTCGGCGTACGCCGGCAATGGACCCGTGGTGTTCTACCGTGGAGAATTTATCGCATGATTACAAAAAGTGTAACGACAGGATGCGCCGTAGCGATGGCCCTCTCCATCTCGGCCTGCGAGTCCACCGAAGCACGCCCGGACAATTCTGCGTCCGGCGAACATCAGGCGGTTTTTGATACTCTATTTAACCACCTTGATTACCGGTTCCCCTCGGAACAACACTGCTCCAATGAGGGAACATTGACAGTTGGCGAATTCACCGCTCGCGCCCTGGCTAACATGAGCGAACAGCAGCCGGAACATGGGAAGATTGAGGTGACCTGCGACAAGGTACAAGCAGACTCTTCGCTGGCGAGTTTCTACTCCATGGACATGTTTCCAAAAGGCACTGACGAGAAACTACGCTCCTTTAAAGAGAATGAATCACTGATGCAGTGCCAAGTTTCATTTTCTTTTTCTGACAAAGACGTGGTGTGGTCAAGAGCCGTCCATTTTTTATGGAATAGAGAGACTGAAAAGGCGCTAGAAAGCACTTTCCGGTGCGTCGTTATTCCCTAGCTTTTGGAACTTCATTCCCCCTATAGGCCAGAATAGTTGTCGCCTTACTTGAAACGAGGACGACAATGAAACATCATTCTCCATGAGCGAAAGACCGCCCTTTTGCAAAGGTCGTTACACGCCCGGACATCTAGCCTCCCGTATTGCCATGTATGCTATCGGCCCCATCACGCTACCGCCGCACGTTAGGACAGCCTTGGGTTAACCGTGATGCGCCAAGTGAACTCTGGCTAACAGAGTTTAGATCATCTTTACGTAATGCAACTCATGCAATACATGGCCGGTCAGCTGCGACGTTGACCTTTCCTGGCCTGATTCGACAAAACCCAACTTCCGATACGCTTCCAGAGCCGGGCGATTACCCTTGAGGCACCACAGTTCGAGACGCTCTACCCCGGCACCGGCAGAATATTGGAGTACTCGCTCAACAAGGGCGGAACCTATTCCCATTCTCCAGCATTCTGGCAGTACATTGACCGCCCATAGCTCTAGTGTTCGAGCTGGGGCCCTATAGCGAGGCTCTCCCACTATGGCGAAAGCGACGACACTCCGCTCCCTCTCTGCCACAAAGACAGTGAACTCTTCACTTTGGTTTGCTAATCGCTCCTTCAACTCCTCAATATTAGCATCAGGATTCAACGCATCCAGGAACGCCTGCGGCATAAACTGGCGATAGGCGGCTCTCCACGCAGAAACCCGCACCAGCCCAATGGCTTCTGCGTCTTCCGGTTTAGCTTTGCGCAACATCATGTTTGACTCTAACTTCAAAATTACGCGTTCCAACACCTAACCTATAGCCCCGAACGAAGCGATGGAAGCCTACGCGTAAAGCCGCTTTTCATGGTAACTTTCCATACGAGGTATCCAACACTATATTGTACTTCTTATCGTTACGCTCAAAATTTACAGTGGTAGACTCCCCAACTTCAAAAGATAGCGGTTCAGCACCTACGTAATAGGGCTTTCCCGACGATATATCCTTTATAGTAAACACCATATCAATAGTTTCACTTCTTGATTGATCGACCTGAAACTTAGTCACATAGTGTCCAGATAACTCTACAGTAAACGTCCCTGGATACCTTAGCAGGACGGCATCTGTATAATTGCTTCTCTGAGAACCATCCAAAGACTCTTCGCTGATAGTAAGCTGCACCACCAGGCCGTCCTCTGAGACAGCCGCGCCACTAATCCCGAAAAGAGCCGAAAAAACAATTACCTTAAACTTACGAACCATTATATTCCCCTTTTCCGCGAGTAATCTCGACGTATTGGGTTGGTTTTAAGAAGCCAATGTAAAGCTACATCCATTAGCGTGCTGGTTAGGATTTTTCACAGTTCCACCCGCACGAGCTGGAGTTCGGCGGTACCCCCATAGGCCAGAATAGGTGATGCCTCTTTCGAAGAGAAAGGTCGCGCACATGGACGCAATTTTACGACCCCCCCGGCCGCTTTTTGGCTGTGTAGCGCTACGCTTTGTTAGCCAAACAACCATTGGCCAACTAATCTTCCTGGAAGCAATGTGCCAAGCCCTGCGCCAACCACACCGATAAAAGCACCAACTGCAAACCCTCGATGTCGTCTGATATTGCCGGTTTTAACAAAGTAGAGCGAAGCGGCGACACAAAAAAGTGTCCACAAGGAAAGAATGTGAATAGGACTATAACCCCATATCACATCCATGAGCCCGGTAAGCCAAAATGAAGATACCGCTACCGTAACCATGGCTCCCATCCAGAACCAACCCACCACCTTGTGTAGCTTGGTCCCTTTGGGCGAAACCAACTGGCTAGCACCGGCAAGTAAAGCTCCCAGTGCTGCGAAAAGATGAATGGCTAGAGCCATCTGTGAATCTCCATTTGTGGCGTCGTGGTAGAGCCGTCCGGTACGGGGCCGCCTCCAGACGGGCTAGGACCATTCAAGATCTGAGGGAAAACATCTGCCTACCCACCTTAGTCACCAGTAGCTCTTGATCGAATTACGCACCTAATCTTATTCATCCGATATACATGTCAACCATTTGGAAAGTAAATCGCCTGAGTCCTCTTTTCCCGAATCAAAGCCTCTACCACCTTGCCAAACTCTCTTGGGTTCTGTTCCAACAGGGCTAGTCTGTCCACATATTCGTGCACCATTCCCTCGACTAGAAAGTAGATCATATTCGCGCCATTTAAGTTATAGCGCAACAATCTCCATAGGCGAGGGCAAGCACTTTGAAGGCGTCGGCTGGATTCCCCGGCCTTATGTAACAGACCTTGCGTATTCAACAGGGTAATTAACGCACCGCCTAGCCCGCCCTTACCTTTTTGAGCGGCACGTCTAAGTCTAACCAAATCTCTCTTCACCCGAGGGACTTCGGGGGAAGTCATCAACAGCCTCTTGGTTATACTGGTAGCGATGAGCAAACCAACCGTTCCGGCCAGACGTTTCCCAATTTGTTTACCGACCATTCTCTGAGCAGGATCTTTTAACAAGTCAGCCGCTTCAATAATAGCCTTCTGATCCGTACTCTCGACCACGCCCATTGCTGAGGCCCTTAGCAACCAGCGTGTATCGATATTTCGCGGGAACTTCAAAACCCCTTGTTTAAACGTCTCCTCAATCAACCATTCAGGCAATGCCGATATGTATTCACTAACCGAGGCCATCACAACCTGAGATACCGGGTTGTCGATTACATCTATCTCGAAGGTTACCAGGCTCTCGAAAGTGCCAGTCGCGAACTCCAACGCTGCAGTATTTTCATCACCGACTTGGCCAAAGCGCTCCCCTCCGTTCAAGTGCAGCCCATCTGCCGTCCGCTCCATTCCGCCCGCCAGTCGTTCGACCTGGCCTGTGGTACGGTGATGGACTCCGTCGACCAACCCGGCCAACGCAGGAGAGATGTCATTCAAATGATTAAGTAGGCCTGCTCGGCTTGCCGGCTTCTTTAGGCTACGGTATGTAGGGCCGTGGCAGCCAAAATTACAGGCCTGCCAAGCCTTTTGCGCAGCATCTCCTCGTATGAGAAAGTCGATATTGGCGGTCTTGATATCCTTTGTGGCCTTTAAGTACCGCTTTACACCGAATTCGCTAATGAGTGCTCCATCGTATTCCGTCTGGCTCACGACAACCTCCTTTTCAGTTATTGATAGGTAATGCTTTCCGTTACGGGGACAATATTAGGCGTTTCCTTTTCGACATCCTCTTCGTCAAGGTCAAAGATGACAAAGGCGTTTACCTGCTGTTCAATAGCTTTCAATATTGTAATTTCAACTGCTCGTGTAAAGAGCTCAGTTTCCTGCCAGCTTAGCTTGATGCCATCGTAACCCTCCATCGTGACCGGGCTTCGCTGATAATCCTCAATGGAGTCACGGCTATCCAGCCCTAAACGCTCAGCGTAATGATCCGCTATCGTCGATAGGCTATCTTCCGGTTCATGGTGGATATAGAGAGAAACCCTGGACAGCTCAGATGCTTCGAATATCACCGCTCGATCACTGGAGAAGTCCGGCGTGCCATCAAATTTCAGTACCCAGTGCTCAGGATAACGAAGCGTTAAGCCCTGGTGTTCGTAAACTTCGTACTTGGTACCGTTACCAACAGAAGTCTTCTGGTTAGTCGACGCATCGTCTTTCTGGTTGCAGCCGCCCAACACCATTGAGACGCCCACCAAGAGCACAAAGGTGAACCCCCAGGTCTTTGCCAAGGAAATAGTACGACTATTCTGTGTTAAATCGGGGTTGTTTGAGGAGAAGGGACCTGCGTTCCCTTGCAGCCATCGAGATAAACCAATCATGACACAATCCTTATTAAGTCCTCTAAGCGCTTCTCGCGACTTCATGCGAATGTTTACCCACGTAGAGTACCAGACAGATCGCTCTTTACAAGAACGAGCTTTAGCCATTGTGACCGCCGACAACTTTCGGATGAATCAAACGCCTGACCTTATCCAGTCGACTTCCCAGGTCTGTGGCCTCATCCCGTAACCTCTGCGCATAAAGAACCAACCCCTCGGTCCCTGGCGCGGTGGGCCAACGGTCTCCATCTACCGCCAAGGCGCTGACGGCGTCACACATAAACGCCAGGCTGGCTTCGTGGTCCGCAAAATCGTCATAGATCTCCAACAGCTCCAATGCGACGGCTGATCCCACCACTCTATTGCTAAAGCTCGCCATAAAACCTCCTTCCATGCTTACGATCATGCTGAACTCGGCCAGCCACTTTTTAGCCCAATCCCGATGCCCGAGCCCTTTACTGGGCACGGCGGCATCCCCGGTGCTATCCTACCGGGTTAATTGATATATCAAGAGTTAAAACACCATTTGAAAGAGCAATTTACCACACCAAAAATCATTTTGGAAGGCAAAAAGCTATTTCAAATGACATTTTTTCATTTTGGGAGGTCATTTTTGATTAAATGTCATTTAGCGCGTCTGATGGGTGAACACAAACTGAAGATCGCCGATGTCGCCAGAGAGACCGGGTTGAACCGGAATACCGTTACGTTGCTGTATAAAGAAACTGCGCAGAAAGTAGACCTGGATGCCATAAACAAGCTTTGTCGGCTGTTTCAGTGCGAGGTGGGGGATTTGTTGGAGTATCGGCCCGATTAGGGGCTACCAGTGCGAAGCGAAGTACCTTTAGGCCTCCATTACCCTAAACAGCTACCAACTGCTTAGGGGTCCATCCAGAAGCATAGTCGCTGGTTATCCTAGCCCTATTTTATGAGGCACTCATATGCTTCCGCGTTAATCGTTGCGCCAGTAAAGGCGCCGTGATTTTCAGTGACCACTTTCATATGAGTACCGCCTTGAGCTGCGACTTTATTTCGTGCGTCGTTCATCACATACTCCGCCTCTTGGGAGGGCGTAGGAGCAAACTCCGGACTCTTTGCGGTAATTGTTCCGAGAAACTCGCACTTAGCGATATTGTCACTTTCATTAACCGTACGTATTTTTGCTCCGGCTGGAGTGAGTGTCGTCGAGCACCCCACAACTACCACAAGGACAAGAGTCGAAAAGAAACACTTTGGCACACTGGTCATTATTTTGTTCCTTGCACGGTTTCAAATGGTGATTAGCCTAACCGCCACGCAAGACGCGTGGCTTTGTAGTGGAGGCGAAGCCGAAACGGAAAAGCCATCGTCGTGACTGCGACTGTTAGCGGCTTGCCAATCTCCATGCACTTATCAACAGGACGCTGAACACAATCCATTCCGCTAGCCTCTGGAGTATACCGCGCCACTGTTCGAGCGAGCTCTCCAGCATTAATATGAAGAGCATCAGCCACACAGTTGCCAGAACCACCCAGAGAACTCGCATTAGAACAGTGATTTTTGGCGTCAGCGATAAAAGTGCAAGACCCAAAGCTGTTAGTAGATAAGTAAGCAGAGCAATCAAATTGTGAATGGTTTGACTTACGCTCCCCTCAGCAGGGCAGCCGATATCACAAGGTGCGAATGCAGAACCAATATATGCAATAGGCTGGAGAATAATTAGCCAATATCCGACGCGACTGGCACCATTCACCGGCACCACCTTGGCGGCTGCGAAAACCAGGGAGCCTGACAGTAGACCGAAGGGCACGAAGCCAAGCCATCCAATCACCTGCGCGTAAGGAGTTCCAGTGGCGTTGAGCTCACTGATAAACTGCGAAAAGTGAGAGTATCCGGGTTTCAGCGCCGCGCCCCCGAATAGCATAATAAGGTAGCTTACAATAACTGCGATGATGAGCCAGCGAATAGTCATAGTTCCCTACGTAAGGTTAAAGTTAAGATCGTGCTGACTTTTCTAATGTCGCCAACACCCGCCGCGTTAGCGGCTGTCAATGGCCATCTATTTTGACCCACGTTTGGCGTTGTTATAACACACGCCTAAACCCTGGAACAGCAACTATTGCTTTTGCAATCAAAAGGCAGGCAACCGCGCTTACAACTGAGTTTGCGAGCAGCTTAACGTACCGGTCTAATTCAGTTTGGGTTAGGAGCCTACTAACTACGACAATAATTGGCGGATGAATGATATACACGCAATATGCAAGCGGCGCAGCAGCTGCCAACCCCCTAGTCAGCCGCGAGTCGCTGCGCTGAAAAGACCACAAAAGGCCTACAATGATCCCGCACGCAACAAACGGCTCCCAAAGAGCATAGTAGAGGTAAGCGTTCATTCTACAGCGTTCTACCCAGCCTGAATATCGCGCGATAGCATGGCCTCTCATTCATTGAGGAGGCAGATTATGACCACTACCTA
>NZ_JBDLLG010000035.1:0-34534 GCF_039822625.1 Marinimicrobium locisalis | reverse complement strand
ACTGTTTCACTGTGGAAAGCTCGATATGCTGCCGTAGCGCTCCACAGAGTTTTACGAAGAACCAAAAATGCAGGAAATGGAAGTGTAATGATGGGCCATGAGAATTCCTTTTGGTTTTTAAAGCTTTACTATGGAGGATGTGAACAAAAGTGCTAAATAAGTCTAGCAGAAGTTTTGAAGATGTCCACAAGCTGAGTTGAGGGATGGCTCCGCCTCCTTGCGGAGTTTTCATTCAGTGCACCGCGCGCAGTGGCGGGTTGCGGGTGAGTTCATGGACTAGCGCGTTGCCGACCGGAAGGTCGCGAATAGTTCGGCAGGCCTGTGAGGCCAGTTCTTCCAGTTTATTGGCGCGCATTGCCAAGTCGCCGAATTGGTGGGTGATAGAGGCATTGCGTGGGTCTGGCAACGAAGTACCCGTAAGGAAGCCTGATAGAATTGCGGGCTGCCCTGGTTGGGTATTGTAATGAAGGTGCGCGAAGTTGGTGCCGGTTTCAATTTGGTGACAGCCGCTACACGTGTTTAGGCCGAGCCCGAACAGTGCGTCGTCGATTTCACTGGGCGGCACCGTCAAAGCTGCAGCGGAGGCGTTCCACAGTTGCGGGGTGGGCGCGCTGCCAGCGAGAAAGTCGTTTGCGCTATTAAAGTCTTCGGGAATAACGTGGGTTTGCGCCACCAAGGCCTGCCAGTTAGCATTGATGTATTCCGCAAGCAGGGTGGTGTTGTTGTAGATCGACTGGGGCTCGCGCTTGGTGGTGACCTGCTTGAGGAATCCGCCCGACTCGGGTAGCCGGAATTCCCGCATCTCCCATAGGGGTGAAGCTGCCAGAAACTCATTGGTGCGGACCTGGCTGATGGCGCTGCCGTTAGGCGCAAAAGGGTTGGCGTCGGCGCTGGCGAATACATCTGTCAACGCTTGCAGATCGTCGTTGTAGGTGGGCGAGCTCTCCAAATTAATCCAGGCCCGAGCCCACTCTTTGGCTTCCGGACAACTATTGATCGGCACCTTGTACTCCAGAATCAGCGTCTTCCCCATGGTATTGCAGTCGCCATCGTGTAGGGAGAAGACAAACCGCCCTTCACCCGCACCGCCACCGCCGTAGGCTGAAGTGTTCCCTCCCAAGTCGGAGCGGTTAACGATGCCCAACAACCGGAACGGACTCTCATCGGGCTGCAATGGCGCGCTCTGCCCACCGCTGCGTTGCTCCCAGGCTTCGATCACTTCCTGGTACACGTGCGGCCGCGCCGCAATGGAGTGGTCGTTAACGATTTGGTTGGTATTCCAGTGCTCAAACATCTGCTTGATGAACTCTGACGTAGAACTGGTGCCGTTGTTCATATTGTCCATTAGCGTCCAGAAGGTCCAGGGACCGACGGGGTTGCCGCTTGGGGGCTGGTTGGTGCTGCTGCAGAACCACGTTCGCTCTGGGTCGTTTACCACGTTCAGTTTAGTGATCATCAATGATTCCATTGGCTCCACCGTGCCGCTGCGAATTGGGTCAAGCGGAATGCCAATCGGCGGGCCGAGCACCGGAATTTCGATGGGGCGTTCGAACTCTATCCGGTCTGGAGATAGAGGCAAAAAGAAACGCTTGCGCTTTTCTTCGCCCAGCGATTGCTCAATGATCAGCTGTTCCCCCTCCACAAAATTCGCCTGCGTGCCAATGCGCTCTCGCCCTCCCGGGGCAAAGAGGGGGCGCTTTACCTTCTGTGTGGTCTCGGCGAGTATGTGATTGGCCTTGATGAAGTGCTCAATGTCCCAGGTGCCGGTTCGGGAAAACAGGCCGTCTTCCGGCTCACGGTCTCCTTTCTCACCGTCGTCTCTCAGCGTTAATGTCTCACCGTTGATGGTGATGTTAAGCTCTGTTCCTCGCCTATGATTGGGAAATCTGGCGCTGACAGTCAGCTCTTTTTCGTTCCACGGGGTAATGAATAATGCCTCGGGTACGGGGTTTCGTTTATTGAATTCCTCGCCTTCTTTCTGAGCTTGAACCGGGCCGGGCAGGCCTATGGCGAGCATGGCGCCCAAGGTCGCACTGGAGAACAGGGCGGCTCTCTTCATAATGGCTTCCTCCGCTATGGCTAATCTTTGTGTGATTATCGTTTTTGGGTGTTGGCGCGTATTGCCGTATGGGGTCAGCAGGTTCCATGTCCAATAGCACCCGTTACAGGCATAGGAGAAAACGGTGGGAGGTTCTAACAGGAAGGGTGGGATTTAGTGAACTTGTGAACTGCCCCACAAAAGTGGGAGGAGTTATCGGCCAAGTAAAAAACGGAGGCGCCACACACCGTGGCGCCTCCGTCTTCGGGGCCAGTTAAGGCGAACGAATTACCCTTCGTTTTCAGCCACGTTGCGATAACCTTCCGCATCGAGGGCGTCATTCAGTTCGTTGGTGTCTTCTGGCTTCACCTTGAAGAACCAGCCGTCGTCGTAGGGCGACTCGTTCACGGTTTCGGGAGAGTCTTCCAGCGCCTCGTTAATGGCGATCACTTCACCTGAAATGGGCGAGTAAATATCCGAGGCGGCCTTGACCGATTCCACCACGCCGGCCTCTTCGCCTTTGCTGACTGAGCTGCCCACTTCGGGCAGTTCGACAAACACCACATCGCCCAGGCTGTCCTGAGCGTGGTCGCTAATGCCGATGGTGACGGTGCCGTCCCCTTCCACGCGGGCCCATTCGTGGCTGGGCAGGTACTTCAGTTCGTTGCGAATCTCGCTCATGGCTCGCTTCCTGTGGTTGGTATGAATGGGTTCAAAAAATTAAATAATCGCTTGGCCGTGACGGACAAACGCCGGTTTGGTTATGTTGACGTTGACCCACTTGCCGCGCAGCTCTACTTCGCACTCGCCCTCGGCTTCCACCGGGACACGGGCCAACGCGATGCTGTGCCCCAGGGTGGGCGAGAAACTGCCGCTGGTAATCACCCCTTCGCGCTCGCTGCCGCTCGCCCGAACCTTTTGCCCGGCGCGCAGAACACCGCGGCTGGTTAGCGTCAGGCCCACCAACTTTTCTTGCACGCCGGCAGCCTTCTGGTCGGTAACGGCCTGGCGGCCGACAAAATCCCGCTGCTCCGGTATCCACGCAAGGGTCCAGCCCATATTGGCCACCAGGGGCGAGGTCTCTTCATCCATCTCGTGCCCGTACAGGTTCATCCCGGCTTCCAGGCGCAGCGTATCCCGTGCGGCCAGTCCGCAGGGGGCGACGCCGACATCGGCCAGGGCCTGCCAAAAGGTATCCGCTTGGTCGGCGGGGAGCAATATTTCCAAACCGTCTTCACCGGTATAGCCGGTGCGGCCGATAAACCAGTCATGCTCCTCCAGCGCCTGGAAGACAGACAGTTGCTCAATGCCCTCGGCATACTGAGGCAGCACCTGAGAGACCTTGGCACGGGCCTCGGGGCCTTGCACGGCGATCATGGCCAGGTGCGGTCGCTCGCTGATTTCGACATCGTAGTCCGCGCTAATATGTTTGATCCAATCGAGGTCTTTTTCCCGGGTAGCGCAGTTTACGATCAACCGGTAGTGGCCTTCGCGCAGGAAATGCCCCTCTCGATTGTAGACGATCAAGTCGTCCACCACGCCGCCGTCGTGGTTGAGCATGGCGCTGTAAAGGGCCTTTCCCGGCTTGCCGTCGAGCTTGCCCACATCGTTGGCCAGCAGGTATTGCAGGAAGGGTTTGGCATGCTCGCCGTCGATGTCAACAATCGTCATGTGAGAGACGTCGAACATGCCGGCGCTTTTGCGCACTTGGTGATGTTCTTCCATTTGCGAGCCGTAATGCAGTGGCATGTCCCAGCCGCCGAAATCAACAATTTTGCCGCCCATGGCCTGGTGGCGGTCGAACAGGGGTGTGCGGTTGCCCATAATGCGTCGGTCCCGAGCTGGAGTGGGCGGGAAGCGATGCTTCCGTCAGACCCGTAAAAGGGCGCTATTTTAGCGGCCTGAGGGCACTTTAACCAGTGCGGTATTCGCCGCCGCTTTGGGTGCCAAATTCCTCGGTGTGTGACGTAGTTCACGCAGAGCTTGCAGTCCGATTGGAAATTTGGTTATTTAACGCTTTCGTGGCCGGCGTTGTTTAACTACAGTTGGGGCCCTTTTTTCTAAAAGGGGCGCGCCCGGCTTGGGTTATGGTTGGCAGTAATGGCGCGTTTCACAACAAATCAATAACAAGGAGTTTTCCATGCAATCGGCAATTAAGAAGCGTTCAGTCTGGGGGCGCTACGTGCGCAACTCAGCGCTCGCCGTCACGGCGGTCGTCGCCCTGGCGGGACATCAAGTAGAAGCAGCTCAATGCGAGCACGTGATCGTCAACGAATGGAGCGATGGCTACACCGCCGCCATTCGCATCCACAACGACGGCGGCAGTGCCATCAATGGTTGGAGCGTCAGTTGGGAGTACCAGACCAACGAGATGACCAACGGCTGGAACGCCCAGTTCAGCGGCAGCAACCCCTACACCGCCAGCGATATGGGCTGGAACGGTACCATTGAGCCGGATCAGAGTGTTGAATTCGGGTTTCAGGTCTCGAAAAACGGGGGGTCGGCAGAAACCCCGGACGTGACCGGTGATGTGTGTACCGGCGGTAACCCCGTCTCCTCCAGCGCGCCGGCGTCATCAAGCTCTGCGGCGGCCGAATCCAGTGCCGCGGCCGAGTCCTCCTCCCAGGCGGAGTCTTCCACCCCGGCGCAGTCCAGCGCCGCACAGAGTGTTGCCCCCGGTGGGGCTCAGTGTGATTGGTACGGCACGCTTTACGCCCTCTGCGACGGCCAGAACAGCGGCTGGGGCTGGGAAAGCAACGAAAGCTGTATCGGCATTGATACCTGCTCGGCTCAGCCGGCCCCTTACGGCCCGACCGACGGTAGCGGTACCCAATCCTCTGCCTCGAGCGAAGCGCAATCCTCCAGCCTGGCTCAGTCCTCGAGTCTAGCGCAATCCTCCAGCCCCACCTCTACCCCCGCCAGCTCCTCTTCGGCGGCGGCGAGCGAACCGGGGGACTTTGAAGGTGGCTGTGACGGTTACGCCACGCGCTACTGGGACTGCTGTAAGCCCCATTGCGGTTGGTCCGGCAATGTACCTTCCGAGATCGAGCCCATGAACAGCTGCGGCCCCAATAACCAAGTGCTTTCCGACCCGGATGCGGCCAGTAGCTGTGACGGCGGCAACGCCCACATGTGCTACGGTCTGGCCCCCTACGAGGTCAGCGAGAACCTGTCCTACGGCTATGCGGCCACCTCCAGTGGCGATGTCTGTGGCCGTTGCTTCCAGATTGAGTTCACCGGCCAGTCCGAAAACGCCCCGGGCGACCCCGGCTCCTCGGCGCTGGCGGGCAAGCAGATGATCGTTCAGGCCATCAACATCGGCCACGACGTGGCTGGCGGGCAGTTCGATATCATGATTCCCGGCGGCGGCGTTGGCGCTTTCAATGGTTGTAGCAACCAGTGGGATGTGTCTAACAGCGAACTCGGCGCCCAGTACGGCGGTTTCCTCTCCGCCTGTAAGGATGAACTCGGCTATAACGCCAGTCTGGAGCAGTACAAATCCTGCGTGACCAACCGCTGTGACAACATCTTCGCCAGCCGTGGGCTGAACAAGTTGTACGAAGGGTGCATGTGGTTTGCCGAGTGGTTCGAAGCGGCCGACAACCCCTCGCTGCGGTATCGCGAAGTGGCTTGCCCCGCGGAGTTGTCCGGCGGTTCCGGCATGAATCGCAGCGCCCTGGGCGACATCAGCCAGAGCTGCAATTAATGGCCCGTTAAAGGGCGTTTAACGCGGAACAATGGGCCAGGGAAATGGCTCAGAGAAATGGCTCAGGGATGAGCGCTTTTATTGCTCTGTCAGGGGCTTGGAGTTGGCGCTTATGGCAGACCTTGCCTTTGCCGGCATCCGGCTCTGACGGATCATTAACATCACCGGCGGAATGCTGAGCACGACTAACGTCAACGCCGGCAGAGCCGCTCTATGCCACCGACCCTCCCCCGTTAATTCGTAAATACGCACCGCCAGCGTATCCCAGCCGAATGGCCGTAGCAGCAGTGTGGCCGGCATCTCCTTCATGGTATCCACCAACACCAGCAGGCCCGCGGTCAGCAGCCCCGGTGTAAGCAACGGCAAATACACCCGCCAAAGCACCCGCCACTGGTTGGCGCCCAGACTGTGGGCGGCTTCCTGATAGCTGGGACGAATGCGCTCCAAAGTCGACTGTACCGGCCCGAACGCGACGGAAAAGAACCGAATGGCGTAGGCCAAAATCAACGCGAGCAAGGTGCCCACTAACAGCTGTTGCTCTGGTTGCCCCACCAAACGCTGTAGCGGGTTGATGAACTCCCGGTCAATAAAGGCAAACGCAATCATAATGCCCACTGCGAGCACGGAGCCGGGCAGGGCATAGCCCAGGCTGGCCAGGCGCACCGCGCCACTGATCTGATGCCGCCCCAGCAGCCGCTGACCGTAGGCTACCGCCAGAGCAAGGGTGGTGGTGGTTATCGCTGCGGTCCCGCCCAGCACAAAGGTGTGTTGCACCAAGTCCCAGTAGCGTTGAGTCAGGGCCCCAAGCCCTTGGTGCCAGGTCCAGAGCATTAGCTGACTGATGGGGACCACAAAGGCCACCACAAACACGGCCAGGCAAAAGCCACTGGCCAGCCAGGCTGTAGGGCCCTTAAGGTCATAGCGCTGGACCTCGCGCTTGGGCGTTTGATGAAAGCGGCTGCGTCCCCGACCCTTCTGCTCGGCAAACAGGGCCAGGGCGACGAACAACAACAGCAAAGAGGCCAGTTGCGCCGCGGCGGTAAGATTGAAAAAACCGAACCAGGATTTGTAAATGGCCGTGGTAAAAGTGTCGTAATTGAACACTGCTACCGCTCCAAAATCCGCCAGGGTTTCCATAAGGGTCAGAGAGACCCCTACGGCAATGGCTGGCCGGGCCATCGGCAGTGCGACGTGCCAGAATGCTCCCCACGGGCCCTGCCCCAGAAGCCTGGCGGCGTCGGTGAGCCCGCGGCCCTGGGCGATGAAGGCGCTGCGGGCGAGCATATAGACATAGGGGTAGAGCACGCAGGTCATGATAAAGACCACGCCCAGAGGGCCGCGCACGGGCAGGAAAGGTACTTCAGGCCCGAACCAACTGCGCCAGAGGGTTTGAATTGGCCCGGCGTAGTCCGTCAGCGCGAGGAAAACAAACGCCACCACATAGGTGGGCACGGCCAGGGGCAACATCAGCGCCCAGTCGAGCCAGCGCCGGCCGGGGAACTCGCACACCGCCACCAGCCAGCCCAGGCCGACGCCTAGCATCAGGGTCCAGAGCCCCACGCCCACGACCAGAATCAGAGTGTTCTCCAGCAGCCGGCCGAGTTGGGTTTGAATCAGGTGTTGCCAGATGTCGGTCTGAGCATCGCCCCAGCTCAGGAGGATGACGCTCACCGGCATCAGCACCAGCGCGGCCATAAACCAAACGGGCAGGTGCCAAAGTCGGGCCTGCCAGTAATGGCGGCGCCGCTCTCGGGGCGGGACGGTGTGAGCCGTGGCAGTGTGGGTCAAACGCCAACCTTACAGTGCGTCAACAAAACAGTGGGAGGCGCCAGCGGGTAGGCGCCTCCCGGGCAGGGGCCGCGCCTGGCGGCCTCTGCGCTTAGCGGTAGCCGGCGCGGTCCATCAGTTTGATGGCCTCTTCCTGCAGCCGGCCCGCGGATTCTACATTGACCGAGTCGGCTTTGAAATCGCCCCAGGCCGCCACGGGCTCGGAGGGCTCCACATCGCTGTTGGCCGGGTACTCTTGGTTGAGCTCGGCGAACTGGTGCTGCGCTTCGGGGCTGGTGAGCCATTCGAGCAACTCGACCGCAGCCTCTGGCTGCTTGGCATGCTGGGTCAGGCCGGCGCCGGAGACGTTGATGTGTACACCCCGATCCTCCTGGTTAGGCCAAAACAGCGCCAATTTAATGTCCGGATTTTCCTGCTGCATGCGGCCAAAGTAGTAAGTGTTCACTAGTGTCACATCGCACTGGCCAGCGAGCACGGCTTCCATGGCGGAGGTATCATTGGAGTGGGGGGGCGCGGCCAGGTTTTCAACCCAGCCACTGACGATTTCCTCGGTTTTCTCTTCGCCCAACGTGTTGATCATGGTCGCCACCAAGGATTGGTTGTACACCTTCTTGGCGGTACGCAGGCAGAGGCGGCCTTTCCACTTATCATCGGCCAGGGCCTCGTAAGTGCTCAGCTCGCTCGGGTCAACCCGCTCGGTGGAGTAGACAATGGTGCGGGCGCGTACCGACAGGGCGAACCATTCATTATTGGCCGACTGCAGGTGGTCGGGAATACGGCGCTCCAGCACTTCGGAGTCGATGGGTTGAAGCACATCGGCCTGTTCGGCTTGCCAGAGATTACCCGCATCCACCGTCAGCAGCAGGTCGGCCGGGGTATTGCTGCCTTCGGCCTTCAGGCGTTGAATCAAGGCGCCGGCGCTGTCCGTGATATAGCGAACCTCCACGCCGGTTTCTTCCGTATACCGGTCGAACATGGGCTGGATCAGGTGTTCGGCCCGGGCGGAATACACGGTGACGGTCGGCTTGGGTTTCTCGGTGTCCTGGGAGGGCGCCTCGACCTGGTCGGCCGAGTCACTGCAGGCGGTCAACGCCAGGGCGGCCAGTGCGGCGAGTAGGCTCCCTGGCAGCGTGCGAGACAAAGTTTTCATAAGCAACAACCTGTTGAAAAGCGTCGGTGGAAAGGAAAGGGCTAAGTGCAGTGTAGCGTTAAAATAGATGATAAGTATTCTTATTTGCAGAAGCAAATCCTTTCTTCAGAATTCCCTGAAGTCTCGGAACAGTCATTGCGCTCCCAAAAAGTCGGCGGCAAAAGAAGCGTTGCCAAATACCCACACTTGGGCGAAGCCCGCTTTGCGCTTACACTGAGGCCCTGATTCAGGTACAGGGGAGTTCCCGGTGAAATTTTTACGACGCTTAATCAAAGTTCTGGTGGCGCTGGTGCTGTTGGTGGTTATCGCCGCGGTGGCGCTGGTGTTTGTCTTTGACCCCAATATGTTCAAGCCTCGCCTGGAGGCCATGGCCCGCGAGCAAGGCATTGCCCTGAACATCGATGGTAACCTCGGCTGGCAACTGTGGCCGGCACTGGGGGTGGAGGTGAATGATATTCGCGTGGCGGCGGTATCGGCTCCCGAGCAGACCATCGCCGCTTTGGACCAAGCCAGCCTGCGATTGGCCATTCGCCCGTTGCTCAGCGGCGATGTCTCCGTCCACCATGTTCTGGTAGACGGCGCAGCGTTCGACCTCCAGGTGGATGAGTCGGGTAAGGGCAATTGGGAGCAACTGCTGCCCGCAGAGTCGGACGCACCGGCCAGCTCGGAGGCTGACCCCCAAGAAGCGCCCGCTTCGACACAGCCGCCCTCCCAGACGTCATCGGACTCGGCGGACACCGCGCGAATGGAACTGGCGGTGGAGCAAATCACCCTTGCCGATGCCTCCCTGCGCTATCGGGACGCAGTACGCGGGCAGGACTTCTCGCTCGAGCCCCTGAACCTAAATGTGGAAGGCTTTAATTTACAGGGCAATCCGTTCGACGTGGATCTGGGCTGGGAGGCCTCGGTTGAGGATCGGGAACTGTTCGGCAGTGACCCGCTGCAAATGCTGGGCGAGCTGGCCGCCCAAGTAACCCTCGCGGAAGACTTTTCCCGCCTTGTGCTGGTCGACGGCAAGCTGCGCCTGGACTTTGCACGGGCGGGCGCCTCGGACGATATCCGCTTGACCGTGAGTGCTACCGTGGAACAGTTAATGACCAACCCGAGCTTCACGGCTGAGCTGAATCTGCAGCCCTTCAGCCCCAAGGCCCTCATGGCGGTGCTGTCCCTGCCCGAGCCGGAGATGGCCGGCGCCGAGGCGCTGACCCGAGTGGCCCTCAACGCCACCGTAGAGGGGTCGGCCGAGCGCATCACTGTGGACCCGCTGCGGTTGGAGTTGGATGACACCACTATTGAAGGCCGGGCCGCGGTCACCGACCTCAGCAGCGGTGCTATTGATGTGGCCCTGACTGGCGACCGAATCAATATCGACCATTACCTGCCGCCGCCCGTCGAAGAGGAGGCGACTGTCGACTCGGAGTCCCCTGAGGGACCAGGGAGCTCGGGGGATGAGCCGATTATCCCGCTGGACGCCATACGTGAACTTGACGTGGCCTTTGGCTTGGATTTTGGCTCCCTTACGGCGATGGGCCTGTCCATGTCCGATCTGAGCCTTCGGCTGCTGGCGGAAGAAGGCGTCGTAAATCTGGAGCGCGCTCAGCTGCAGGCTTACGAGGGGCGCCTGGATGCGGGCGGGCAGCTGGACGCCACCGGCGATACCGCTTTGATCGATCTGGTGGCCGACCTGAGCGGTTTGTCGTTGGGGCCGCTGCTAAGCGACTTGGAGCTGGATGAAGAAGTTCAGCTCTCCGGTGCATTGAATGCCGATGTGTCGGCCGAAACCCGCGGCGTGACAATGAGCCAGTTGACCGAAGCTCTGAACGCGGAAGCGGCGTTCTCGGGAGCGGAAGTGCGTCTGGCGCCGCTGAACGTGGAGCGGAAATTTTGTGAAATCGTCAGCCGCGTTACCGACAGCAACGCCGTGGCCCAGAAAGAGTGGGCCGACTACACCGAGTTGACCGCCCTGTCCGGCCGGCTTGCGGTGGATGGGCCAGTGTTTACGCTGGAGTCCCTCCAGGCCGGCGTCGAGCGCCTGACGGTCGGGGCCCAAGGGACGCTTAACCTCAAGGAATCCCGCTATGACTTTACCTTGCCATTGCGCCTGGGAAGCGAGAGCACCAGCGAAGGTGGCTGCCGGGTCAGTAGCAATTACTGGCTCGACCGCAGCCTCTCGCTGCTGCGCTGCCGTGGGGACCTTGAATCGCTCAATCCGGTGAGCGATTGTCGCCCGGATGCGAGCGGCCTGAAATCCCTGGTGAAGGATTTTGCCGCCTACAAACTCAAGGAGCAGCACGGCGAAAGCATTCAGGCGGAAAAGGCCCGCGCCGAGCAAAAGATCGAGGAAGAAAAGGCCCGGGCAAAAGAAAAGCTCGAAGAAGAGAAGCGTGAGCTGGAAGAGAAGGTGCGCGAGAAGCTTCGCGGCAGTAAGGAAAGCGAGACCGCTGAGCAAGGCGATGATGAGGAAAACGCCGAACCGAGCAGCGCCGAAGAACGTTTGAAAGACCTATTCCGCCGCTAAGGCAACGAGCTGTAATGTAAGGCACGAGCTGTAATGACTGATACCGCCTTTGCCCGCGCCGTGTTGCGCTGGTTTGACCGCCACGGGCGCAAGCACTTGCCCTGGCAGCAGAACATCAACGCCTACCGGGTTTGGCTCTCGGAGATTATGCTCCAGCAGACCCAGGTGACGACGGTGATTCCCTACTTCGAGCGCTTTATGGAGCGTTTTCCGAGCGTGGAGGATTTGGCGCGGGCTCCGGTCGATGAGGTGCTCCACCTGTGGACCGGCCTGGGCTACTACGCCAGGGCCCGAAACCTGCATCGCTGTGCCCGGGAAGTGGTGGAGTGCCACGGCGGGGCGTTTCCCCGCGAGGTGGAGGCCCTGAGCGCATTGCCCGGCATCGGCCGTTCCACCGCCGGGGCCATTGCCAGCATAGCCTATGGCGAGCACGCCGCCATTCTCGATGGCAATGTTAAGCGGGTACTGGCCCGTCATTACGCGGTGGATGGTTGGCCCGGGAAAACGTCGGTACAAAAGGAGTTGTGGGAGTACGCCGAGCACCACACGCCGAAGCGGCGAGTGGCGGATTACACCCAAGCCATGATGGACCTTGGTGCCACGCTCTGTACCCGCTCCCGGCCGGCCTGTGAACAGTGCCCGGTGAATAAAAGCTGTGTCGCCCGGGCTCAGGGAAATATCCAGGACTACCCCGGGAAAAAGCCCAAGAAAGACAAGCCGGTTAAGGCGGTGCAATTTTTAATGTTGCGCAACCCCGCGGGGGATATACTGTTGCAACAGCGCCCCGCCCAAGGCATTTGGGGTGGGCTGTGGGGCTTCCCCGAGTTGCAGCCGGAGCGCACCCCGGAAACCTATATTGAGGACCATTACGGTGTTCGCGTGGTCGGGCAGGAGCAATGGGACAGCTACCGGCATACATTCAGTCACTACCACCTGGACATTACCCCGGTGCTGTTACAACTGGAGCGGGAGCCGGCACAGGTCGCCGAAGCCGGGTCCCTTTGGTACCGGCTGGACCACCCGAGCGAAGTGGGGTTGGCGGCCCCGGTCAAAAAGCTGTTGCGGCAACTGGCGCACCTGGACCCTCGACAACTGTCGCTGGTCGGGTAACTCACTAAGGAGGACAACCATGAAAACAATAATAACCACCGTGCTGAGCGGCCTCATGTTACTGGCCGGCTGGGCTCAGGCCGCCCCGGCCTTCAAGCCCTTTCAGGCTTATACCCGCCCGGCTATGTCTCTTAATGGTGAGTGGAAAGTCATTGTTGACCCTTACGAGAACGGCTTTTACAACTATCGTTACGAGCCGTTTGATCAAATGGAAGAACCACCGCGCAGCGCCTATTTCATGGATGCCAAGGCCAAGCACGGTGGCGACCTGATCGAATACAATTTCGATGAAGCCCAAACCCTGATGGTTCCGGGAGACTGGAACACCCAAAAAGAAAAGCTCTATTATTACGAAGGCTCCATTTGGTATCGCCAGATGTTTAACGCCCCCAAAATGGAAGAGGGCCAGCGGAGTTTTATTTATTTTGGAGCGGCCAATTACCGGGCGGACGTATATTTAAATGGAGAAAAGCTCGGGCAGCACATCGGTGGTTTTACCCCTTTTCATTTTGAAGTCACGGGCAAGCTCAAGCCGCAGGATAATTCGCTGGTTGTGAAAGTGGACAACGAACGTGAGAAAGACGGCGTGCCCACTCTCAACACGGACTGGTGGAACTACGGTGGCCTTACCCGAAGCGTGCGCTTGATTGTGACCCCAAAAGTGTTTGTGCGCGATTACAAAGTGGAGCTGGAAAGTCACGAGACCGGCGAAATTTCCGCCTACGCGCTCGTCGATGGCGCCGGAGCGGGGCAGGAAGTTCGCCTGACCTTGCCGCAACTGGGGATCGACGAGACCGCCAAAACCGACGCCGAAGGCGTGGCCCGCTTTCAGACAAAAACCGTCGGCACCCAATTTTGGTCGCCCCAGAGCCCCCGCATGTATCAACTGACCTTGCGCACCGGCAACGATCGCCTGGACGATGAAGTTGGGCTGCGCACCATTGAAACCCGGGGCAAGCAAGTTCTGCTTAACGGCAAGCCGATTTTCCTGCGTGGCATTTCGCTGCATGAAGAGTATGCCGCCAATGGCGGTGGACGGGTGACCTCCGCCGAACAGGCCCGGCACCAGCTAAAGTGGGCCTCGGATCTGGGGGTGAACTTTGTCCGTCTGGCTCACTACCCGCACAACGAACACATTGTGCGCCTGGCCGATCAGTTGGGCCTCATGCTTTGGTCGGAAATTCCGGTGTACTGGACCATCAACTGGGAAAGTGAAGCCACCTACCAGAACGCCCAGGCGCAGTTGGAAGAGATGATCAACCGCGACAAAAACCGCGCCTCGGTCATTATTTGGTCCCTGGCCAATGAAACCCCGGTCAGCGAAGCGCGCAATCAGTTCCTCTCGCGGCTTGCCTCCCACGCGCGGGAGCTGGATGACAGCCGGTTGCTTACCGCCGCCATGGAAAAACACTACAGCGAGGAAGATCCGGAGCTGGCCATTGTGGAAGACCCTCTGGCGGAACTAATGGACATCGTTAGTTTCAATCAGTACATCGGTTGGTACGATGGTCGCCATGAAAAAGCCGATCGAGTGCGTTGGCGTATTCCGTACGACAAGCCGGTGTTTATTAGCGAATTTGGCGCCGGGGCCAAACAGGGCATGCAGGGGGATGCCAATACCCTCTGGACCGAAGCCTACCAAGCTGAGCTATATCGCAAGACCCTGGCGATGCTTGAGAAAATCGACGGCTTTGTCGGCACCTCTCCTTGGATTCTGGCGGACTTCCGCTCGCCCCGCCGCCCGCTACCGGGCATTCAGGACGACTTCAACCGCAAGGGGTTAATGACCGAAACCGGCACGCGCAAGGCGGCGTTTCAGGTACTCAAGAACTATTACCGGGAAAAAGCCCAGGAGCCCAGAGAGCTGGAAAAGCCGCCGGAGACTCAGTAGTATCCCGGGCCCGGCCAGACCGGACTCAATCCCCGGACAGACCGGACTTAACCAAAGGAGCCAAGGCATATGTCCCGCACCGTATTCTGCCGCAAGTATCAGCGCGAGCTCGAAGGCCTGGAACAGCCGCCGCTGCCGGGCCCCAAGGGCCAGGATATTTATGACAACATCTCCAAGCAGGCCTGGCAGGAGTGGCTCGCTCACCAGACCATGCTGATCAACGAAAAACACCTCAACCTTATGGATATGGGGTCGCGCACCTACCTCAACGAGCAGATGGACAAATTCCTCTCCGGTGAGGATTATGACAAGGCGGAAGGTTATGTGCCGCCGGAGTCTTCCACCTAGAAAGGACACCGACTCGTGTCGTCATCACAGACCGTTCGAGCACTGCTGATTGTGAACCCCAAAAGCCGTCAGGGCGCTGAAGCCGCGCTGGATGACGGCCTTGAGCGGCTGCGCCAGGCCGGTTTTGACGTGGAGCGACTGATCTCCCAGAGCCCGGAAGAAAGCCATCAGGCGGTATTGGACCGCTGTGGCGAACTGGATCTAGTTATTATGGGTGGGGGCGATGGCACCATCAGCTCCATGGCGAAAGTGCTTTACGACTGCAAAATGGCGTTGGCCGTGCTGCCACTGGGTACCGCCAATGACCTGGCGCGCTCCCTCTCGCTACCCGAAACGTTGGAAGAGGCCTTTGAAGTTATCGCGGCGAACCATCGGCGCCGCATCGACCTGGGCAAGGTGAATGGCCACTACTTCTTCAACGTCGCCAACCTCGGGCTGGGTGTCACCGTCAGCGAAGAGCTGACCGACCAGGTCAAGAAGCAGTGGGGCGTATTTAGTTACCTCAGAGCCTTTTTCGCGGCCCTGGCCCGTATCCGTCAATTTAAGATAAAACTGACCATAGATGGGGAACATCAGCGCCTGCGCTCGATCCATATGGCAGTAGGTAACGGGCATTACTACGGTGGTGGCAATGTCTTGCGCGATTGTAACGAGATCGACGACGGGCTACTGTCGCTGTACAGCCTGCGCCCCCAGACGGTCTGGGAGCTGCTGACCCTCGCGCCATTGTTGCGCGAAGGCCAGTACGACCTGGATAAGCGGGTAGTTACCGCTCAAGGGCGCGATATCCATATTGAGACCCGGCCCGCCGGCATGGCGATCCACGCCGATGGCGAGCCGATCACTCGCACTCCGGCGCACTTTCAGGTGCTGCCGGGAGCGCTAGAAGTCGTGGTGCCGCCGGCACCCGACCCCAGCAACTCAGAAGGCCTTGAACCATGAATCTACTGCGCACGGATCTGCAAACCGCCCTGCATGACCTGCACGTCGCTCTGCAGGAAAGCGTCGATAACTATCAGGACGCGGCGGATTTTGTTGAAGATAGCGACGTCAGCGAGTTGTTTGACAGCATTGCTGACGAGCGCGAATCCCTAAGAAGCGAGGTGGAGCAAGCCATCCGCCAGGCCGACGACCTGCCCGCCGCGCCGGATTCTGAAAAGGAAGCCGGCGAGCAACTGATTCACCGCCTGCAATCCCTGTTCTCTCGGGATCAAGCGGCGGAAATCATCGCCCAAAGGCTGGAAAGTGAAGGCTGGATGGAGCGAGTCCTGACCGAGGGTAAGGCCATGAACGTGGGCGAGCCCTATGAAACACTGAGTGCCCGATGCCGCGATCTGATCGACTCTGCCCGCCGCCGCCTGGAGGAGTGGCTCGAGCAACAGGATTAACCGGTAAGGGCCGGGCCGCGAAATTTCCCCGGAATTTCTAGAGCTCGGCCCTTGACTCATCGAGCCTGAAACGGTTTAATACGCGCCTCTTATCGGCAAGCCCTACGGCCTTGTTGATCAAGAATTGCCCGGATAGCTCAGTCGGTAGAGCAGTGGATTGAAAATCCTCGTGTCGGTGGTTCGATTCCGCCTCCGGGCACCATAGTTTAAAAAGACCCCGTGAGACCCCGTGAGTCCTCGTGACCGCGGGGTTTTTTATTGCCCGGGCATTATGGCCCTTGTTCTACGGAAGCTGTCCCTTGACCTCCCCAGGGGGGTGTGTAAGAATTAAACCACGACTCACCCTTTGCAAGGTCATTTCGTTGGCTGTTGCTTGGGGCGAAAAAACCGCCTTTTGGGCGGTTTTTTCATATCTGGACTAAGGAAGGTGCTTTGAAAACAATAGTGTATGTCGATGGCTACAATCTGTTCTACGGCTGCTTGAAGCATTCTGGTGACAAATGGCTGGATCTCAATAAGCTGTTTTTTGAATGTATTTTGGGCGCTCAGGCCCCTCAGAGTGAGCCCATAACCCTCAAGTTTTTTACTGCGGATATCAGAGCGAAGTTGGCCACTAAGGGTCAAGCGGCTCAGAACGCACAGCAAGCCTACCATCGAGCACTGGAAGCGCTTTATAGAGACAGAATATCGATCATCAAGGGCTATTACTCCCTCGATAAAGCCCGTCTCCTCGTTTACCAGAACCCTCCTGATAGAACCGCCCGTGTCGATGTATGGAAGCTTGAAGAAAAGCAAACCGACGTGAATATAGCGTTGGAGGCTTACCGGGACGCGTCCAAAGGCAACGCTGAGCAGCTAGTGTTTGTCTCCAACGATACGGACCTGGCTCCGGCTCTTGCCGCGATCCGTGAAGATTTCGCTGACTCTCTTCAGCTCGGAGTGATCATTCCAGTTCGAAAATTAGCCGGCGGCAGGCCAGGCAACCAACAGTTAAGCCAGTATGCGGATTGGACTCGACGCTACATCACGGACGATGAGCTAGCCGGTTGTCAGCTTCCTCAAAAAATTCCTACTAAGAAAAAACCGATCATTAAACCGACATATTGGTAACGGTACTGTCCCTCAGGCACTTCCACGCAGTGCTAGTGGAGAGATCTCGAAACGATCAGAACAAGTCCTCCACTCCATGGTCTAAACTCCTAACAAGAAGCTGTCGATTACTGACGGTTTACCACTTCAAGGAGATCAGCCATGACTCAAACCAGCAGAGTGAGCGGCGAAGCGATCGACCACAAGCTTGCGGCCGTTTTTGAGACTGACTCAGAAGCCCAGGAGTCGGCCGATGCGGTTCTGGAAGCGACCAGCCTAGAGCCGGACCAAGTGCAGATTGTACGCCCCGGCGATACGCACGCCGGGTGGGAGCTTGAACCGGAGGACCGTGGCATCTGGCGTACGCTTGTGCGCTCCCATCTTTGGTTGGGCTTGGTGGGCGCCGTCGTGGGCCTGAGCCTTTACCTGGTTCTGTTTGGCGTGGGCGTTGGCTTCATTGCAAACAATGCCGTGGTGTCGGTAATCGTGCTCACCGCCTTCGGAGGGGTGTTTGGCTTGATGGTGGGCGGTTTGGTGACCCTGCGGCCGGACCATATGCCCTATATAGTCACGGCGCAGTCGGCGCTTCGAGCGGGTAAAACGGTGGTGGCCGTGCATGCTCACGACCACGGTCAGCTCGAAGAAGCGAACCGAGAGCTGCACCGCAGGCACGCCAAAACGGTTTCTAGCTTCTAATTTCTAACCTGTGGGGGTTAGGCCTTCATAAAGCCCAGGTCGAGTTGGCTGAAATTGCCCAGATTGGGGAACACACCCCCGAAGTCCGCGCTGGGTAGTCCGAACCAGTGGGCGAGGGTGGCGCCGTACTGGTCGATGGAGGTGGTGGGAATGATACGGCCTTCGCCAATATCATCGTCGCTGTTCAAATGGAGTTCCGGCATGGTGCCGTAGAGCGCGCTCCCGTTGACCGCCCCGCCCATGATCAGTTGATGCCCTCCCCAAGCGTGGTCGGTGCCGTCGCCATTGCTGGTCAGCGTGCGCCCGAAATCGGTCATGGTGAAAGCGGTGACCTGGTCGGCCAACTGCAGCTCATCCATGGCGGAATTGAAGGCGCCCATGGCTTCACTTAACTGTTGAAACAAAGCCGGTTGGCGATTGTTCTGATCGCCGTGGGTATCAAAATCCCCAAAGCCCACAAAATACACCTGGCGCTTTACATCCAATGCCTCGCGCGCAGAGATTAGCTTTGCGACCATTTTCAGGTCCATGGCCAGTTTGGACTCCGAGGGGAAGGCGGTGCTCAGTGGCGGCTGCGCGTCCAGTGCGCTGATGAGCTCCCCCGACAGCGCCCAGGCCCGCTGTTGGATGGCGGCGTATTCGCGCTGGAAGATATGAGAGCTGGCCCCCTCCATTAAGGTGCGAAACACTTGAGCCCGGGTGACTTCGGCGCTGTCATCGCTGGCTTCATCAAAATACTTGAACGTCTCCACCCCGTGGCCGCTCACCGAGTAGGGGAATACCTCCCGCCCGCTTTGCCAAATATTACTGCCGCTGAGGGAGATGTTCATGGACAGCTGCTGGTTGATGTTCACCGAGTGCATCACATCGGCGGCACGGCCGGCCCAGCCGGTTTTGGCGTTGTCTCGGGCCAACGACTGCATGAAGGTTTGCTGGTCGTTGTGGGAGAACAGTTGCGGCGGCAGTGGCACGGCTCGGTTCTGGTAATCGGCTTTGCTCACCGGTGCGATCAACGCCCCGGCGTTGGCCAGCACCGCCAGACGGCCGTCGGCGAACAGTTGCTGGGCCTGGCTCATGCGTGGATGCAACCCGTACTGAACGGCCCCGCCCTGTGTTGGCGTGATCGGCAGGAGCTCCGCCTGGGGGATGGCGAGGTTATTGCGCACGGCTTTGTACACATCGTATTCCGCGCTGCTGTACGGCACGACCATATTGTAGGAGTCATTGCCGCCGTATAGGAAAATGCACACCAGAGCTTTGTAGTCCTCGGTGGGGGGCATTTGCGCCAACGCCAGTTGCAGTCGCGCCTGGGTTGCCCAAAGGCCGGCACCGCCCGCCGCCGCGCCCAGACAGCCGCGCAGAAAGTGTCGGCGGCTGGAGTCAAAAGTTTTCATGGCTGGCCTCTCGTCATTGTTGTTGCTCGGTGCACGCCCGTGGCGAGGTGGTTTCAACGCTGAACCGAAAAATAGGGTGAGGCCACAATCAAACTCGCCGCTTCAAATACCCGCATCCGCCGGTTGTGGTCGCTGTATGCCGGGTTCGGCAGGCCCTTTAGGTATTGCACCAACTGGTTGCGCGCCTCGGCGGGTAGCTGGCCCGCGGTGAGCAGCAGATCGAGCCGGTCCACCAGTGCCTGAGGGTCCTCCGCCAGGGCTTTCTCCTCGCTCATGTTGAGCGCCGGCGGATAAATGTCCCAGCTCTCTTGAGCGTATTGGGACTCCACGTAATCGGCGTCCATATCCCGCCAGAACACGCTGTCGGTCAGTTGGTTAATTTTTGCCACCATCACGCTTTCAGTGTGAATCTGGAACTCGGGAGAAAGCAGCCCAGTATCGCTAATGGCGCCCGGGTGGCTATAGCCGGGCCGGTAGAAGTTGAACACGGAAAACGAGCCGTAGGGCCGCTGGCCGGCGGCCCGATCCGAGCCGCGAAAACGGATGCGTTTGCCAGTGGGCTCGTCGGCGGCGTTGTGTACCTCCACCCCTTGGGCCTTGAATACCCGCCATAGGTGAGAAAACTGCAGGATGGGCTCGCGTAACTTACCGAAGGTCTCCGGTTGGTTCAGGTGGCCGTTTCGGGCTTCCTGGTCGGTGACAACGGCATGAACCACCGCTTTCAAGTCACCCCGCACGCCGGCACCGTTATCGTTGAACACCTGGGCGACCCTTGCGACGTAGGCGGGGCTGGGGTTGCTGGTGACCAGCCGTTGGATGAGCTGCTTGCCGATAAACGGCCCGACGTTGGGGTGGTTGAACAGGTTGTCCATTGCCTGCTTCATATCTTGCTCGGCACTTTGGCCGGCGGGGAGGGTGGTGCCGTTTAGCAGGGTTTTCTCATCGGTGTCATGAATGGACTGAAACGCCTTCATGGGCATGGCTTCGCCCTGGGCGTCGCTGGTCCACTCCCACCAGTGCTCGGCGGTAGCGAAGTTCCAGCCGGTAAATACCCGGGCGAAAGCCTTGATGGCGTTCTGGTCGTAGGTGGGGATGGGTTCGCCCTGTTCATCGGTCTTTACCGTGCCATCGACGTTCAGCTCCACAAGCCCGATGCTGAATAGCTGCATAACCTCCCGGGCGTAGTTTTCGTCGGGACGAATGTTTTCCGCCTCGTTGGCCTTGCGGTTGCGTACCGAGCTGAGGTATTCCCCCATCATCGGGTGAAGAGTAACGGCCTCGAGTAGGTCGCGGTAGTTGCCAAAGGCATGGCGGGCCAGGGTGTCGTGGTAGTCGGCCATGCCCCGGGTGTCGTTGTAGAGTACGTCGGAGACGTTGGAGATGACAAAGATCTGGCTCAGAGCGAAGGCGACACGTTGGCGCAGCTGGTCCTCCCCGCGCAGAACAATTTCCCACCAGATATCGCTGCGCTGTAAATCCCGCAGGTAGCCTTCCTCGTCGTTTTCCTCTTCGGGTATCGCCTCCCACCCCAGGCTCTGAATTCGCCGGTCGAGCAACGCTAGCTTGGGTGTGGTGGGGGTGCTGAACTGCTCCTCAAGCCAGGCTTCCTGGCCGAGGGTCATGTACTGCTTGAGGCTCTTAGCGGTCGGGCCAAAGGTGGTCCGTGTCAAAAAGCGGTTCGCCGCCAGCGCGGCGGTCCAGTCTTCGTCCCCCCGGGTGGGGATGGTCGGGTCCGGGGCGGTGTCCGGCTCCAGGGTGGGCAGTCGCTCGGCCTCGGGGTCGGTTTCGGGGTCTGGAAGAGGCTCGGGTTCTGGTGCGGGAGTGGGCGCCGGCGTCGTCGGGGTTTCTTCGGGAGTGGGGGCTATGGGAGTGCTGTCACTCGAGCTGCCCCCGCAGGCGGTCAGGCCCAGGGTTGAAAGCGTCAGAGCCCACACTAAGCCGCGCAGCGGCCGGTTTGATAAGCAGCGCATACGGTTATTCGTCTTATTGGTAAGGAGTCGCCCTTTACTATACCGGGGGCGGCGGGAAAAGAGACAGAGTGGAATGGCGTGATTTTAGACGAAATTCTGATAAGCAGTGGTCCTTAGCGTTTTGAGGTTATAAGGGGGTGCAGGGAAAGCGGATAAAAAAAGTGGCGCAAGGCTCCAAAAAACACTTGACGCCGATTCTAAACCCGCTAGTATTGGTGGGGCTAGAAAGCTTGTTTTATATTTATGCACTACCATTTCGATTCCTGCCTGTAGCAAGTCGTCCTGTCTGTCATAAGTAATAGCACCATTTCCAGCACAACCGACCCTAGGGTCACATTAATATTTTTGATTGATTAAGGTAAGACTATGTCTACAGTTACTGGTACCGTTAAGTGGTTCAACGAAGCAAAAGGTTTTGGTTTCATTGAGCAAGAATCCGGTCCGGACGTTTTCGCCCACTTCAGCGCCATTCAGGGCACTGGTTTCAAAACCCTGGCAGAAGGTCAAAAGGTGAGCTTCACCGTGACCCAGGGCCAGAAAGGTCCTCAGGCTGAAAACATCCAGGCTGTATAAGCCCGAATGTTGAGCCCCGGCCCGCGAGGGCCGGGACCAGAAAAAACGGCGCCCTCGGGCGCCGTTTTTTTTGGTCTGGTTGGAGATCGTATCAGTACTGAGTAATGTTGCTAGAGCCACACTGGGCCCAGTCCCCAATACAGATGTCCCCCGCGTTCCTCAGACGACTGTTGCTGATAAAGGCGGTGCTATTGGGGCTATCGGTGCGGAAGATCCCCTCGCCCATATTGGCAATGTCGCACTGCTCAAAAGTAACGTCGATCGGGAACTCGGTACCACCGTTCTGCCGCAACGATTTGCCAGCGTTGTGAATAATGCAATTGGTTACCGTCAGGCTGCTTTCGGCGTTCACCTGGAAGAACTTGTCTTCCGCGTCGTAGCCTTCAATATTTCTAACGATAAAACTGCCCTCGGATTTTATCGATACGGCGTCTTCTCCCACGTTCTGGAAGTAAATATTGTCCAGGGTCGCATCGTTGTAGAGATGAATGCCGTCGGCGCCATTGTTGCCGATGACCACATTGCGCAGCGTCGAGCCATTTTCCACCCGGAAAACCGGGTCTTGGCTTTCGTCCTGGCTGCCATCGCCCAAGCTGGACCCCGCAGTGTAGGTCTGGCATTGGCCGTCGAAGGTGCTGCCATCTTCGATTACGATGGTCTCATTGACGACCTGGGCGTTGCCCGGTGTGCAGGAGGAGCCGGTGATGTCACCGTTGTTGTTAGATGAGCTGCTCGAAGAGCTGCTTGATTGACCACCGCAGTCGCCAGCGGTGGGTTCAAAGCCGGTCACCTGCAGCCGGTCGATGTTGGCCAGGCCACTGTTGCCGGAGGCGGCAAGCGTAATGACATTCGCACCCGAGTTTAGGTAGATGTTATCGACGTTTGTGGTGGAATAGCTGCCCCAGGCTCCGGTGCCCGGCAGGCTCACCCGGGAAAGGGTATTGCCGTTGACGGCCAGGTCCCCCGGACGGTCCGAGGCGCCGTTGGCGAAACGGAAGGAAAACGAATAGTTGCCGTCGGTCGGCACATCCACCTGCCACTGAATCGCTACGCCCTGGGCGTTCTCCGTGTTTACGTAGCCGGCGCCGGTATACCCGCTGTGCTCGCTTTCCACGGCCCCGTCCAGCTGGCAGAAGCCCGAGGCGTTCTCCTGGAGTGTTAGGGTGCTGCCGCCAGATGGCTGACTGGAGGAGCTGCTGGATTGACTATTGGACTCGCTGCTTTGTGAACTGGAGCTGCCGCCATCGATAACGCCGCCCTCTCCGGACTGGGACTCGCAAGTATCGACGCCGATGCAGCTTTGGCTGTTCTCCCAGCCCCAGCCGGTGCTCTGTTGCTCGCACAGCGGAAACACATCTCCGTACCAGTCGCAAGACTGACCTTCAGGGGCGGGTGCGTCGCTACTGGATGCGCTGGAATCGCCACCGATCAGGTTTTGTCCGTTGCTAGTGCACTCGGTCGGCCCAACGCAGGATTGGTTGTTTTCCCAGCCCCAGCCGGTTTCCTGACTGCAGCAGGCAGGGGTATCGCTGCCATACCACTCGCAGGTACCGCAACTTTGAGACAGTACATGGGTGGAGGCTAACGCCAAGGGTAAAGCCGCGATAAAATGGATCGCTTTCATTTTTCTCTCTCCCTCTTTCAAGGTTTTTAGGTAAAAGTGATAGTTGTTGTCGGTCAGGCTTGGGGCCCGAAACGACGGTGAGACGCTAACAATCCTTCAGTAAAGGCACAACGCCTCAAAGACTGCTCCGATGCCACAAAGGCAAAAAATATTCAGGATGTGCGATGAGTCATCGTTGCAAGGTGATCTGCTTTTCTTGCTCAGAAAAATTCGTAATGATGGGTAGCATTGGTTCTACTATTACTGAATAGGCTGGTGGAGTAGAATCCCTTATTCCGGTTTTTACCTATACGAATCATCGCTGGAAAGGTTGTTCATGTTCGAAACGATAGAACTCAATGCGCAGGAGCTGGCCACTTCGGGCACCTTTTTGACGCTGCTGATCAGTACGGTGCTGTTGGTGACGGCGATTCTGGTGGTGCGGGGGCTCAGCGCCCGTTTTATTCGGCGCAATATTGCCTCCATGGAGCTGCGCCGCCGCTGGCTGGTGTACTCGCGCAATGGCCTGATTCTTCTGATGTTGCTCGGCTTGGTGATCATCTGGGCCGCCGAGCTGCGGACCTTTGCATTGTCGGTGGTAGCCATTGCCGTGGCATTCGTGGTGGCCACCAAGGAGCTGATTCTGTGTGTGATTGGCTCCATCATAAAAACCGGTGCCGGCTCTTTCAACATAGGTGATCGAATTCAGGTAAAGGATTTTCGCGGTGATGTGATCGACCAGAACCTTCTGGCCACAACGATTCTGGAAGTCGGGCCGGGAAAGCTGACCCATCAGCGCACCGGGCGCATGACAGTCCTACCCAACGCGCTGTTCGTTTCCGAGCCGGTGGTCAATGAGAGCTATACCCATGACTACGTGCTTCACGTTTTTACCGTACCGTTCAAGCGTGGCACGGACTGGCGTGGGGCTCAGAAGGCTTTGATAGAAGCCGCCAACCGGGCTTGTGAGCCCTTTATTGGGGAGGCCAAACAGTATTTAAAGAAGCTGAACGAATACCGCGGGCTGGATGCGCCCTCGGTCGAGCCGCGAGTGACCCTCCAGATGCCGACCGCGGAAGAGATTCACCTGATTGTGCGAATTCCCGCCCTGACGGATCGGCGCAGCGCCATTGAGCAGGCCATTCTTACGGAAGTATTTGCCAGCCACGATTTTTTAGCCGCTCAGCAGTATGAGGAGCTCTCCGCCACCGAGCACTCTAAGGAGGCCCCTTCGACGGTGTCCTAGCGGAGCGGGTTTTCAGGTCGCAAGCTCTTGGCTGGAAGCGGTGCCTCTACAGCAAGGCTCGTTTGGTCGCGCGACAGGCAGTGGTCATTTTGAATAAAAAAAGGGTGACCGGAGCCACCCCAACAGGTCGACTTCATGAAGCAATGAAGAAGTCGGGTCGGGCCACTGAAACACGCTGCGGGGAGAGCGGCCGTTGTTTTCAGCGGCCCGAAAAGCGCTACTGGCTGTTCTAGACCTTGATTTCTACGCGGTCGCCTTGCATGCGGACCTCGTACACCGGCACGGAATGTTCCGGCGAGTCGATGCACTCACCCGTGCGCAAATCAAAGTGCTGCTTGTAAAGCGGTGAGGCGATCACCGTGTGCTCTCCTATAGAGCCAATAATTCCCCGGCTCAGTACATTGGCCTTTCCGATCGGGTCGTAATTGCCGATAGCGAAAACCTCATCCAATCGTTTGCTGTAGTAGATAGCCACCTGCCTCTGGTTGATCAGCGCACAGATGCCGCTGTCGGGCACCAGGTCGCTCTTGGCGCAGACTTCGAACCAATCTTGCTTCGCGCTGTTTTCCTGCATGGAGGGGCTCTCTTGCGTCGTGTCGGTTGCGTGCATGTGTTGTATCTCCTGTTCAATCGGGCGGCGGTTAGTCAGCGATCTCAACCAAGGGAATCCGGTTCTTACGCTCTTCCTCGGTGGCCGGGCGGCGCTGACCGCGCTCGGCCACATAGGCGAGGTTGTCGTCGCGCTCGTCGCTGTTTACAAAGTGGCGGAAGCGCTTGAGCTTCTCCGGGTCTTCCAGGGTGGTTTTCCACTCACACTGGTAATTCGCCAGGTTGCGTGTCATGTCGTCTTCCAGCTCGCGGCCGATATCGAGCTTGTCATCGATCACCACCTCCTTCAGATAATCCAGGCCGCCCTCCAGGTTCTCCAGCCAGACCGAAGTCCGCTGCAGGCGGTCGGCCGTGCGGATATAAAACATCAACACCCGGTCGATGTATTGAATCAGCGTGTCGTCATCGATGTCGGTGGCGAACAGGTCACCGTGGCGCGGGCGCATGCCGCCGTTACCGCAGACGTACAGGTTCCAGCCTTTTTCCGTGGCGATCACGCCAATGTCTTTGGACTGCGCTTCCGCGCACTCGCGGGTACAGCCGGAGACGGCAAACTTGATCTTGTGCGGCGCGCGCAGGCCTTTGTAACGGTTCTCAATGGCGATGGCCATATCGACACTGTCTTGCACGCCGTAGCGGCACCAGGTGCTGCCGACGCAGGATTTCACCGTGCGCACGGCTTTACCGTAGGCATGGCCGGTTTCAAAGCCGGCGTCGATCAGTTTCTGCCAGATGTCCGGCAACTGATGCAGCTGGGCGCCGAACAGGTCGATTCGCTGGCCGCCGGTAATCTTGGTATAGAGGTTGTACTCCTTGGCTACTTCCCCCAGCACGACAAGCTTGTCGGGCGTAATTTCCCCGCCGGCTACCCGTGGCACGACGGAGTAGGTGCCATCCTTCTGCATGTTGCCCAGGTAAATATCGTTGGTGTCCTGCAGGCCCAGGTGCTCTTCTTTGAGCACGTAGTCGTTCCAGAAAGACGCCAGAATCGAACCCACCGCGGGCTTACAAATATCGCAGCCCAGGCCGTGCCCGTGGCTTTCTAACAGTTCGTCAAAGGTTTTAACTTGCTTGACGCGAACAATGTCCGCCAGCTCCTGACGGCTGTACTCAAAGTGCTCGCAGAGGTTGTTGTTCACCTCCACGCCCAGCGCGGTCAGCTCCGCGTCCATCACCTGTTTGGTCAGGGCCGCGCAGCCGCCACAACCGGTGGAAGCGCCGGTGCAAGACTTGATACCGCCCATGTCCGTACAACCTTCCTGAACGGCTTGTTGGATATCGCCCTTGCTGACGTCGTAACAGGAACAGATCTGCGCGGTTTCGGGCAGGGCATCCACGCCCATGCCCACCGGTGCTTCGCCATCCAACTGGGGCAGAATCAATTGTTCGGGAGAAGCGGGCAGGTCCATGCCGTTAATGTACAGCTGTTGCAAGGTGCCGTAGCTTTCGGCATCGCCCACCAGTACCGCCCCCAGCAGCTTCTTGCCGTCTTCGGAGACAATTAGCTTCTTGTATACCTGCGCCACACCGTCGTTATAGGTATAGCACTGGGCGCCCGGCGTTTGGCCCGTGGCGTCGCCCACGCTGCCCACTTCCACGCCCAGAAGCTTGAGCTTGGTGCTCATGTCCGCGCCGGTGAACGTTTCTTCATGTTTTTCAATAATGTGGTCGATAGCCACTTTCGCCATTTGATAACCGGGTGCCACCAGACCGAAAATGAAGTTGTTCCACAGCGCGCACTCGCCAATGGCGTAGATGTTCTTATCGGAGGTGAGACAGTGGTTGTCAATGACGATGCCGCCGCGCTCGCCCATGTCGAGCCCGGCCTGCTTGGCCAGCTCGTCACGGGGGCGAATGCCAGCGGAGAAAATCACCATGTCCGTTTCCAGCTCTGAACCATCGGCGAAGTTCATCTTGTAGCGGCTCTCATCGCCCTCAATAATTTCCTTGGTATTCTTGCCGGTATGAACCTTTACGCCCAACTGTTCGATCTTTTCGCACAGCAGTTGGCCACCGCCCTCGTCAAGCTGGCGGGCCATCAGCCCGTTGGAAAACTCCAGTACATGGGTTTTCAGCCCCAGGTTCTTCAGCGCGTTGGCCGCCTCCAGTCCCAGCAGGCCGCCACCGATTACGGCGCCCACCTTGCTCTCTTGGGCCGAGGCGGTAATGGCTTCCAGGTCCTCAATGGTCCGGTACACCAGGCAATGTTCTTGGTCGCCGCCGGGAATGGGCGGCACAAACGGGTAGGAGCCGGTGGCCAGTACCAGTTTGTCGTATTTTTCAGTTTTACCGCCGGCGGTGGTGACCGTCTTGCTCTCTTTATCGATACTCACCACCCGGTCATTCAGGGTGTAGAGCACGCCCTTATCGCGGTAATCGTCTTCGGTAGTGAGAGCCAGGTCCTCGGCGGTGGAACCGTCAAAGTAACTGCTTAATTTCACCCGGTCATAGGCCAGGCGCGGTTCCTCGGAAAAAGTCACCACCTCAAAGTCGCCGGCTTGTTCGCTGCTTAGCAGACTGTCAATAAACTTGTGGCCGACCATGCCGTTCCCGACAACAATAATGCGCTGTTTCATAACCTCACTCCTGACTAATCTCAAATTCTGTGTGACTCTTGGCTTCTCACTATGCGTAGGGCGGATAAGCCTCAAGCGCATCCGCCGATAACCGTCGGCCGTCGCTCACTCACGCAATCGCACATTCAACACCCGCGTCCAAATACTGTCCCCGCACTTCACTCAAAAACTGGTCCGGTGCTAACTCCTCGGCAAGTTCGACCACCTCGCCCACCACAATCAAGGCGGGAGATCGAACCGCTTCACTAACAACGCTCTCAGCAAGTTGATCCAAACGCGTGGTAATCACCCGCTGGTTTTCCCGGCAGCCGTTCTCAATAATGGCGGCCGGTGTGCCGGCGCTTTGTCCGGCGTTCATCAGTTGCGTGGCAATTTCATCGGCGCGGGTGACGCCCATGTAAAACACCAGGGTGTGATTCAGTTGCGCCAACGCCTGCCAGTTCGCCGTCACTTCGGTTTCACCGTGGCCGGTCACCAGCGTGCAACCCTGGGACACGCCGCGGTGGGTCAGGGGAATGCCGGCGGTACTGCTACAGCCGGAGGCGGCGGTAATGCCGGGAATGGCTTCCGCATCCACACCGGCGCGGCGCAGTGTTAACAACTCTTCACCGCCGCGCCCGAACACGAAGGGGTCGCCGCCTTTTATGCGGCACACCGTCAGGCCCATCTGCGCCTGGTCTACCAAGCGCTGGTTCAAATCATTCTGGGCAATGCTGTGGTGGTTCTTGGATTTACCCACATACAGTGCCGGAGTGCCCTTGGGGAACAGCGCGCGAATGTCCGCGCTCACCAATTGGTCGAAGAAAATAATGTCCGCGTTCTCAATCGCGCGCAGGGCCTTCACCGTGAGCAAATCCGGGTCGCCGGGGCCGGCGCCCACCAGCCAGACTTTACCGGCGCTCTCGGCGCGGCGGCGTTTTGAGGTGGACGTAATCAATGAATGGTTTGTGCTGCTCATAACGGTTGCCCTAAAAACTTCTGAACGTTTTTGAAACTCACTTAGGTAAGAGCAAAGACAGTGCCAGCGCTCGACAAAATCGTTACAAAAAATAATAACCGCTGTGAATTCAGTGGCTTAGAAGGGGTTGGGCGATGTGGGAGGTAAAAGTGAGGGCGACTCAGCCCAGAATGCGAGCACTATGCCTGTGCAACAGCGCCCTTAAACAATGCAAAACGGTGCATTCGGGAAAGCGCAAAAATGAATCAAAAAAGGGCAAGACGTGGTGCATCCGCACCGAGGCAGTGCTTGAGTGGTTTTTTGAGCGAAAACTAGGCGGAAAAGGTGCCTTATAGTGAAAGCATAGACCCGAAAACAAACGAATGACGACTTGGTTTAGTTATTGCACCCCTTTATGGGTAGTGAACAATTCTTGATGGATGCCGGTTTAACCGGCCGTGTTTGGGAAAGGCCAAGTCATGACAGTCAAACTGAACGACCCCGTACAAATCGAGCCCGCCGCCCCCCGGGGAAAAACCATCGCGACCACCTGCGCCTATTGCGGCGTCGGCTGCGGCATTCGCGCTACCGTCAACGCCGAGAAGCGCGAGGTTAAGGTAGAGGGTGACCCCGAGCACCCTGCAAACTACGGACGCCTTTGCTCCAAGGGCATGGCCCTGGGCGAAACGGTGGGCGACACCGGGCGCTTGCTTCATCCCAAGGTGGATGGAGAGCGAACCTCTTGGAACGGCGCCCTGCAACGGGTGGCCGAGGGCTTTATCGACACCATCGTCAAGCACGGCCCCGATGCCGTCGCCTTTTACGTGTCCGGGCAGCTGCTGACCGAAGACTATTACGTGGCCAACAAATTAATGAAGGGCTTTATCGGCAGCGGCAACATCGACACCAACTCCCGCCTGTGCATGTCCTCCAGTGTGGCCGGCCACAAGCGCGCCTTCGGCAGCGACACAGTGCCGGGCTGCTACAGCGACTTGGAACAGGCGGATATGCTGGTGCTTACAGGCTCCAACCTCGCCTGGTGTCACCCGGTGCTGTTTCAGCGCATCAAAGCCGCCAAACAACAGCGCCCTCACATGAAAGTCGTGGTCATCGACCCCCGTCGGACGGACACCTATGACCTGGCGGACCTGCATTTGCCGATTCAGCCCGGTACCGACGTGGCGCTGTTTAATGGCTTGCTCGCGCACCTGGCCCAACAGGGCGCGGTGAATGAAGACTACATTCAGGCCCACACCGAACAATACACCGAGGCCCTGGTGGCCGCCATGGAGGAGGGCGGCCAGCGTCGGCACCTGGCCGAGCAGCTGGGCGTGTCTGACTACCAACTGGAGACCTTTTTTCAGTGGTTTGAAAAAACCGAGAAAGTCGTGACCGTTTACTCCCAGGGCGTGAACCAGTCCACCGCCGGCTCCGATAAAGTCAATAGCATCATTAACTGTCACCTGGCCACCGGTCGCATCGGCCGAGCGGGCATGGGGCCCTTCTCCATTACCGGTCAGCCCAACGCCATGGGTGGTCGTGAGGTTGGGGGGCTGGCCAATACCCTGGCGGCGCATATGGAATTTGATAATGCCGAGCACTGGAACCTGGTCAGCGATTTCTGGAACACCGACACCCTGGCCACCCGGCCTGGCCTGAAAGCGGTGGATATGTTCGATGCCGTCGCTACCGGCAAAATCAAAGCCATCTGGATTATAGCCACCAACCCGGTCATGAGCCTGCCCAATGCCGACAAGGTCAAACAGGCCCTGAAGGACTGCCCGCTGGTGGTGGTCTCCGACTGCATAGAAGACACCGACACCACCCGCCTGGCGGACGTGCTGCTGCCCGCCGCCGGCTGGGCGGAGAAGTCCGGCACCGTCACCAACTCCGAGCGGCGCATCTCCCGCCAGCGGGCCATGCTGCCGCCCCTGGGCGAGGCGCGTCCTGATTGGTGGATCATCGCCGAACTGGCCAAAAAAATGGGGTACGGGGAGGCGTTCGACTACGCCAACGAAGCAGAAGTGTTCAGCGAGTACGCCCGCCTAACCGGCGCTGGCAACAACGGCTCGCGGGATTTGGACATTAGCCTTTACGGCAATCTGACGCTGAATGAGTACGACCAACTGCCGCCCCGGCAATGGCCGCTGCCCGCCAGCAAGGTACTGGAAGACACTAAGCCCGGAGACAATACGCCGGAACAAAAGGACCAGCGCCTGTTCCGTGACGGCGTCTTCTTTACCCCCTCCGGCCGGGGCCGCTTTGTGGCCGTGCGCTATCGCGCTCCGGCCTCCACTGTGGATACCGACTACCCCCTCACCCTAAACACCGGCCGCATCCGGGACCAGTGGCACAGCATGACTCGCACGGGCCTCGCCTCGCGGCTGTGCGGCCACCTGCCTGAACCCTTCCTGAGCGTTCACCCCAAAGATGCCGGGCGCCATCAGCTCAAGGAAGGCGCCCTGGTGGACGTCACCAGCGGACAGGGCCGGGCCCGCGTGCGAGTCCAGGTGACCGACGAAGTGGGCGTGGGCCAGGTTTTTATGCCCATGCACTGGAACGACGTCTTCGCCAGCAAAGCCCGCGTCGCCGCCCTGGTGGGAGAGAACGTGGACCCCACCTCCGGCCAACCGGAAAACAAATTCACCCCGGTCAACATCGCCCCCTGGTACGAAGCCTCCGAAGCCCTGGTGGTCAGCCGCCAGCCCCTCAACACGCTGGATGCCGACTACTGGGCCATGCGCCGGGTCAACGGTGGCTACCTTTACCGCGTTGCCAGTGACCAGACACCGGAAGCGCTCGACCAACAGCTACAGACCCTGTGCGCGCGCGGCGACCAGCAATTGTCATTCGGCCACCCGGAGCAGGGCGAATTCCGCCGCGCCCTGGTGCGCGAAGGCCAGCTACACATGGCCTACTCCGTGGCCGAACACTTCGGCGGCAGAGACTTCAACTGGCTGGGCGACCTGCTAGAAGGCGACTTCGCCGCCAGCGCCATGCGCGCCCTGCTCAGCGGCAAACCGGACGAAAGCCAATCCAAGGGCAAGCTCGTGTGTGCCTGCAAGCAAGTCGGCTACAACACCCTCTGCAACGCCATTCGCGACAAAAGCATCGACACCGTCGACGCCCTCAGCGCCGAAACCACCGCCGGCACCGGCTGCGGCTCCTGCCTGCCGGAGCTGGAGCAAATAATCGCCAAGGAAAGCGCCCACGAGGCGGCGTAGCCAGTCCAGACGCTACAAGGACCGTAGCGGTTTCCGCCCATCCCGCAGAACTTCCAAGCCTATGCCGCCCTGCCCACAACCCCGTGCGAGTAGCCGGGGTTGCGCGAAAGTCCCCAAAGAACAACAATACGGGGTAGTTGAGACGCAATTAGACACGTCGCCAGATGTAACTCATTGATAAAAAGAGAAATTTATTGTCCGGCTGAAGATATACGTCATGCTGACGTGTTTAACCGCGTCATTTTGACGTTGAATATACTGTTATGCAATTAATTTAGGCTGAGTAATTGATCGAATGGGTAGTAAAGGCTCTCTAGCCAAAGTAAAAATGCAAGCTGTCTGGGCATCCGCAGCGCTTCTTGTTGCCGGTATATTCTTCATAGAAAACGAGTGGGCAATAGTCATTTCCTTTCTAATACTAGTGGTTCTGTCGTTGTCAGCGTTTTTTATCAAGTGTGAAAATTGTGGCGGGCTCGTATACCGGAAAGGTCGCACAACTCATGGAATTCCAGTATCAAACTGGCACAAGATCGACAAAGCTTGCCCCGCATGCGGAAAGCCAAGAGAAAATCTCATTGGCTGGATCAAGGGAGGACGTAAAGTAAATGCATAACCAGGCGCACCAATTCGCCACCGCAAGCGGTGGCCGGACGCTCGCAAGCTCGCGCCGTTGTGCGCGGCGTTAATGGGAATGGGAGCCGGTTCGTGATCAAGAAAATTGCTGTCTTTCTGGCAGGCATTGCGGTGGCGGGAGGCGTCTGGATGCTAGGCGTGAGTGCTAAATACGGAGTTTCGTTTCTTTCGAAGCCTGAGAGTGCCACTCGCTACGAATATCTTCAGGGAGTGGCGCTAGCTGCAATTCTAGCTGTGCCGTTCTGGCTTATAGCTTCGTTCATGGCTTGGGCGGCGGACTCTGGCCCACCGAAAACACTACGATTAGGTGTTTATACAGTTACCATTGCGCTTTGTGTATCAATCCTGGCATTTACGGTCATGCCCGTAGTTATCACGGTTCTAAGTGGGGGGTAGGAGCCATTCACAAACAAACTAAGTACGCTCACTTCGTTGGCCCGTCGCTCATAATCTCGCGCGACTTGTTTGGACACTAAACGGTTATTGAAATGGACGTATCTCAAGCCTTAATTGACCTTGAAATGGAGCTGGTGAGTCGTTCGGCGAGAGCGAGTGTTGAGCGCATAAATGAGCTCCTTGCCGAAGGCTTTGAAGAGTTCGGTGGTTCTGGAAAAGTTATCACCAAGGCCGACCTTCTTAAGGCTGATGGCCCCCTTCCAGTGTACGAGCTAAGTGATTTTTCGGTTCAACTACTTGGGGAGAGGGCTGCGCTAGTGAAGTACCGTGCCAGCACTCCAAGCCATAGCTCGTACAGGAGTTCGATTTGGGTGAAATGCGAGAAAGGGTGGAAAATGCTTCACCACCAATCTACGGTATTGCCAAGTGGCGTTTAAGCCATGTATCAGTACGCGTCCTTTCGGGTGCCGGAAGCTTCCGACAGCTTCCATCGACGTTATGTGTGCAGACTCATGAAGAACGTACTTTTACTATTACTGTTCCCGCTGCAAAGTTTGGCGCAACCTGGCCTTAGTCATGAGATGGAGGAGGCATTTACCGCATTCTTCTCTGAGCCTAACGAGGCTCGCTGGGAGCGTATTATTGAGGTGGGTGATAAGACGGACGGTAGCTTTGGTTTAGAGTTCAGCCTTTGGTGTTTTGAGATTATTGAAAACCGCCCGCTAGCTTTGTATAACATTTACTTATCAGGTGACGATAGAGCGATAGTCGTACAGGCTGAGGCGTTCAGCTATGACTTCAGCGCATTTAATATAGATCCAAATATGGCGGAGATGGAAATATTGCCCGTATACTCTCAGTACCTCTCCAAAATAGAGAGTCTTAGTACAGAAGGCTATAGCCCCCAGGAGCTAAGTCGGCACAAGCTATTTTTGGGACTCGCAACCGGAGAGCTTGCTAAGTGGAAGTATGAATGGAAGAATTTTCTAGACTAGATCCCATGGTCAGGTATAGCAGTCGTCCCCTGAGGGATTCAGGTTCACCCGCAATCTCGCACCGCCATGCACGACGTTGGAACTTACGATTATCGAGAGACCGACTTACCTTATTGCAGAACTTGCGGGTGACGTAGAGCCACTGGTTTACGGACTACGCCGCCGATTTAATCCAGAACGTACGTCTTGGCCGGTGGACATCACTATCGCTGGTAGCTCTGGAATTGGCACCATCAAGGAAGGGCAAAAGCTGTCTGAGGTTGTAAGCAGGTTCAGCCCGATCATCGAGCAGCTTGGTTTCAAGGCGGTCCAGTTCTTTTCTACCGGCCAATTTCCAGGCACTGGAATTGTATATCTTGTGCCGGAGCGAGTGGCGTTTGATGAGTTGCATTCAGCGATATCAGGCTCGGGGGTTTCATTCAACGCCAACAGATGGCCTTATAACCCCCATTGCACCCTTGCTGCTGTCAGCAACCCGGTGGGAGATCTCGGTTTTGCGGATTCGTTAGAAATTCCCGAAGCGACAGAAATCAAATGCTTCAGCCTTTACCTGCCTGAGCTAGGCGGTGGAACCAGAATACACCAGTTCTAACTAGTGCCCGTCCATAAACGAGTAAGCCACTGAAAATACAGGGAAAATATCGATTGGAGGGTTA
>NZ_JBDLLG010000034.1:0-40423 GCF_039822625.1 Marinimicrobium locisalis | reverse complement strand
ACTCGAACCCGCGACCTCCGGCGTGACAGGCCGGCATTCTAACCAACTGAACTACCGGTCCGCATTGTCATGGCAAGGGCTTCACTTAACGTGGTGGGTGGTACAGGAGTCGAACCTGTGACCTACGCCTTGTAAGGGCGCCGCTCTACCAACTGAGCTAACCACCCTCGCCATGGGCTGCGCATTCTACCGAATTCCGGACCGGTGTCAAACACTTTCTGGAAATTGTTGGAAAAAAAGCCAAGACATTGATTGTTGGGCATTTTTTGATCATCTGAGTGCAGGGGTTGCACTCATTTGAAGACCGGGAAATGCACCCTCCGCACCACTTGCCGTGCCGCTCATTCCAGCCCCTCCAAGCCAAGGTAGTAGCGCGCTTTTGGTGTGCGAGAATTTTGACGCAGTTCGTTAGAAGTTACGCGCCAAGGGGGGTAGAATGACGTCTTGACACCAATAACAACACGAGTGATGTCACCTTGATAGCGCACCCGCTTGCACAACGCCCTTTGCTCATTGGGGGGAGCCTAGTAGCCGGGGTCGGCCTTGCGGCCCTGCCCGCTATAGCGCACGCGCAAGAGGAGCCCGGGTGGCCCACCGCCCTGCTTTGGACGGTGATCCTGCTACTATTGCTGTTGCAATCGCTGCTCATTATTGGCCTCCAACGCAGCCGCCTGAACAACCAACGCGCCCGCAAAGCGCTCAAGCGCAACCAGTCCGAGCTCGAAGCCCGCATCGCCGAGCGCACTGAGAGCCTTAACGAGACCAATCAACAACTGCAGGATGAAGTGGCACACCACCAAGTCACCGAAATTCTACTGCGCGAAACCCAGGACTACCTGCACAGCATCATCAACGCCATGCCCTCGGTGCTAATCGGTGTGACCTCAGAGGGCATAGTTACCCACTGGAACAGTGCCGCTGAGCGCCTTACCGGCTTTGGCGCCGAACAGGCCCTGGGCCAACCGCTGCCAGAGGTTTACCCCAACCTGCCCGTGTCCATGAGGACCATCAATGAGACCATTCAAAGCGGCGTGCCCTACGTCAACGAGAATATTCAGGAGGGCCAGGGTAGCGAGGCACACTACACCGACCTGAGCATCTACCCCTTGATTGCCGTTCAGGCGATTGGAGCGGTGATCCGCCTGGATGACATCACCATGCGGGTGCGCGTTGAGAACATGATGATCCAGAATGAGAAGATGATGTCGCTGGGGGAGTTGGCCGCCGGCATGGCCCATGAAATCAACAACCCGTTGAGTACGGTGTTGCACGGGGTGCAAAATATTCAACGGCGTACCTCTGTTGAACTGGCGCAGAACCAGGCGGTGGCCCGGGAGCTTGACCTGAAACTGGAGCAGTTGCACGAATACCTGGCCCAGCGGCGGGTATTTCATTTTCTGGATGACATCCGAGAGGCCGGCGAGCGATCCATGCAGATCGTCAGCAACATGCTGGAATTTTCCCGTGGTAACAGCCGTTCCCACGAGCATTTTGACTTGGTGCGCATTGTCCGGCACACCCTGGAGCTAGGCGACAACACCCTGAGCCAGCAAACCAGCCAGGGCCAACAGCGCCCCCAGGTGGTTACCGAACTGGCCGATGACATACCCCCGGTGATGGGATCGGCGGCGGAGATCCAGCAGGTCATTCTCAACCTGCTGCGCAACGCCGTGCAGGCGTTTCAATCCAGTGACTCGACCTTGCCCCCAATCATCCGCCTGCGCGCCAGCCTGGATCGAGCCAGCGCGGTGCTTCAAATTGAGGACAATGGCCCGGGCATGTCCGAAGAGGTACGAAGGCACATTTTCGAGCCGTTTTTCACCACCAAGGAGGTCGGCCAAGGCACGGGGCTTGGGCTATCGGTGTCTTATTTTATTATTACCGAGCACCATTCCGGCACCATTGAAGTGGACTCTATCCCCGGTGAGGGGTCATGCTTTACCATTCGTTTACCATTGGCGGCCCATACCGAACACCACCGCATGGTTAATTCCACGTCTTCGGGGTTAAGATCATGAAGCTAAGCGACAAACGATTCACCACCATCGGCCACTCCCTTCTTGCCAGCGTGCTTTTCAGTTGGCTGGCCGGCTGCGCGGCGCCGGAGGTCAAACCTCCCACCGACAAGGAGCTGGAGCTAATGGCCGGGGCGGTTCTGGCCGAGGCGGTGTATACCGATGCCCTGCTCTCCGAGTGCGGCGCGGTTAGCCCGGAGCTAGAGACCTACGCCCAGGATTTGCGAGAAATGTGGCGTTATAGCCACGGGGAGGCGCTCGCCGGAGCCGATGCCCAGTATTCGCAAGCACTGGCCGATGAGGTTACCCATTTTCAGGGAAAACCGCTCGCTCTGAGGGCGATTCGCTTCAAACACCGCCACGAGCACCGCGCGGCCACCGAGCTTCGACTTGCGGAGCGCAGCGCCAATAACCGGCGCATCGTCTGCGAACGGCGCTTTGGGGAGCTTGAAAAAACGCTGGAAGAGAAACGCTACCTGAAATCCGAGCGGGACCAGTTGATTCAAGAGCAGCTAATCGCTTCGGCGGATGAGTCGGTGAGCATGACGGAGGTACCCACATTGGCGGCCGATATTCCCCGCAACCTGGAACCGGGGCGCAGCTACCGCGAGATCGAGAAGCGCATGGAGCAGCAGTGCCCCAACGCGGCGCCGATGGTTATTCACAACGACTGGCCCCACGAGGCGTACGGCATCTACTGCAGCGAGCAGAACCAGAGCCTTTTGGTTTGTGAGTGGGGCGAATGTCGCACGCCCTGAGGCTCTTTTCACCGGTGAGGGAACAACTGGTACAATCTCGGCCCTTTTTCCACCGGTGAAGACCCGACCCTATGGCCATACATCAAGTATTTCCGGAACAGTACGAGCGCCAGCTGGCCCAGAAAGTAGACCAGCTCAAGGAGAGTTTTGCCCGTTTCAAGCTGCCGGAAATCGAGGTTTTTAGCTCGCCCGATAAGCATTACCGGATGCGGGCCGAGTTCAAAATGTGGCAGGAAGACGGGCGGGCGAACTACGCGATGTATCAGCCCGGCGAGTACAAAAAGCCCTTTATCATTGATGAGTTTCCGGTGGCCTCCCAGCGTATCAACGAACTGATGCCGCCACTGCTGGAGGCGATCAATGAGGACCCGGTGCTGCGCCTGAAGCTGTTTCAGACGGAATTCCTGACCACTCTGTCCGGCGAGGCGCTGGTCACCCTGCTTTACCACAAACCCCTGAACGATGAGTGGGAGGCGGCGGCAAGGTCGTTGCAGGAGGCACTCAATATTCGTCTGATCGGCCGCAGCCGAAAGCAGAAGGTCGTGCTGGATCGGGACTATGTGATTGAGCAATTACAAGTTGGAGGCCGCGAGTTCCAATACCAGCAGGTGGAAACCGGCTTTACCCAGCCCAACGCCCGGATCTGCGAGAAAATGCTTTCCTGGGCCGTGGGGCACACCCAAAACTTCGGCGGGGACCTACTGGAACTCTACTGCGGTAACGGCAACTTCACCCTGCCCTTATCCCAAAATTTTCGTCATGTGCTGGCCACCGAGCTGGCTAAAAGCTCACTGGCCTCGGCGGAGTTTAACCGGGAGCTGAACGGTGTGGACAACCTGACGCTGGTGCGTATGTCCAGCGAGGACTTTGCCCAGGCCCTGGACAAGGTCCGACCCTTTCGCCGGTTACGGAACGTCGACCTGGACAGCTATGAATTCAGTACCATTTTTGTCGACCCTCCCCGCGCGGGGCTCGATCCGCATACCACGCGCATTACCCAGCGGTTTGACCATATTGTGTATGTGTCTTGCAACCCGGACACTTTGAAACACAACCTGGATACCATGACGCAAACCCATCGCATCGAGCACTTCGCCGTTTTTGATCAATTTCCTTACACGCACCACCTGGAGTGCGGGGTCATCCTGACCCGGCGCTAGCGCGGCGGTCAGAACTGGCGGCCGCGAATCCGTTTGGCGGCATCCACGACGGCCTTTTCGTGAAACTGCTCCTGGGTGGTGCGCTCGCGGTCATACTTGAATTTTTGCTTGGTGCTCAGTTCCTTCCAGGCTTGCAGAATGGGGATGTGATCAGTGGCGGTCTTGAGCTCATAAAACGCGGAGAACTCTTCCCGCACGGGATCTTCCACGCCCAGGCTATCGAGTAGCACGCTGATGCGTATGCTCGCCTCGGTCAGCGTGATATCGTCCGACCCCACCGCCTGGGCAATCACCTGAATACTTTTGTTGATGCGCTCCCGTTGGGCCTGGTTGGCTTCCTCCAGTTCCTGCTGCTGGGCCTTTCGAGCCCGGTTTAACTGATGCACCTTGTACTGAAGTATGCCGGCCACCACAGCCAGCACCAAGATTACCACTGCACCGGCCACCGCCAGCCATTGCCATAAACTCATACCGTCATTCCCAATTCGTTACAAACTGTGAGGCCCTCCCGCACTGTGGCGGGGCCGTCGCTTTGGGGAAACCTATTGAGCTGCGCGTTAATCGCCGCGTTCGAACTCACGGGTGGTTTCCTCACTCTCTTCACTCACTTCTTCAGCGAAGTCATCCAGTGACTCCAGCACATCAAGCTCATCAGCTTCTTCCAACTTGTCCCGCCCGATCGCTTTCTTGGTTTTGGCACCCAGTTTTCGGATGTTATCCACTCTCCGGAGTAAGTTGCCATTGCCTGTCGCCAGGCGCTTTCGCGCTGTTTCATAGGCCTCACGGGTTTTGTCGATGTGGTTGCCTACTGTGTCCAAGGCGTCGAGCAGCAGTACAAACTGGTCATGCAGTTTGCCGGCGTCGCGGGCAATGCGCTCGGCGTTTTTGTTCTGTTTTTCGTACCGCCAGATGTTTTCCACGGTGCGTAAAATGGCCAGCAGCGTAGTCGGGCTCGCCAGAATGATGTGTTTGTCGTACGCGTCGCTGTAGAGTTTTGGGTCCTCTTGCAACGCCAACATAAACGCGGCCTCAATGGGCACAAAGATGAAAACAAAGTCCAGCGCCCGAATGCCCTCGAGCTGTTCGTAATCTTTTACGCTCAAACCGCGGATATGGTTGCGTATTGACTGGATATGCTGGGCCAGGTATTGCTCGCGTTGGGCCGGGTCCTCGGTGTTGCAGTACTTTTCGTAATCCACCAGCGACACTTTGGCGTCGATGATGATGTCTTTGTTCTCCGGCAGACGCACAATCACATCCGGGGCGCGCCGTCCGCCGCCCTCGCTGGCATAGCTGACCTGAGTGTCGTACTCGCGCCCCTTTTGGAGCCCCGACTGCTCCAGCAGGCGCTCGAGCACCACCTCACCCCAGTTCCCCTGGGATTTGGTGTTGCCCTTGAGAGCCTGCGCCAGGCTGACAGCGTCCTGGCCGATTTTCTGAGCCTGTTTTTGCAGCTCCACCACCTGCCCCGCCAGGCGGTTGCGCTCGGCACTTTCCTTGTCGTAGACGTCCTCAACCTTGCGGCGAAACTCCGTCAGTTGGGACTTTAGCGGATCAATGGTGGTTTCCAGCAGGGTTTTGCTGCTGTTGGAAAACTGTTGCTGCTTGCTTTCAAAGATTCGGTTGGCGAGGTTTTCGAACTCGCCCGTCAGTTGCTTTTTGGCATCCTGCAAGAGCGTTAGCTGCGCTTCGAAGTGCTCCCGCTCCTGGCCCAGCCGGGTTTGCAGCTCGGTGGCCTGGCTGCGGCTTTCCGCCAACTGGGCGTCGCGCTCACGTAGCTCTCGTTGGGTAGCATTCAGGTATTCGAGCCTTTCCCGCGCGGCAGCCAGTTCCTGCTGGGTATCTCCCAGGTGGCTCTGTAGCGCCTCGCGCTGCTGCTGAGCCTCCCGCCACTGCTGGCGGTGTTCCAGCTCCCGCTCTCGTCGCTCGGCGAGCTGTCGCTCAAGCTGTGCCTTTTGGTGGCGATAGTCCGATTCTTTCAGCGCCCACTCGCTCTGGGCACGCTGAAAGCTGTAATCTTTGCGTTGAAGGCTCTGCGCCTGCTCCTGAAGAAGTTGTTCTTGCCGTTGAAGGCGGGCGGTGAAGGCGCCCTTGATTCGCCCATAGTAGAACAACGCCGCTACCATCAGGCCGGCCAGGAGCCCACTGGCGGCAGCGATTAACAATGTCACATTCATCAAAGGCAAAGAAGCGGTTCCCATTTTTAAGCCGGTTCCCTTGTGTGGAACCGGGGGGCCAAATACAATCGCGGGCTCGTTCCCCGACGCCATCAAGAACTATGCTGCCGATAAACCCACAGCGCCAGACCCAAAAGCTCCGCCCATTACCGCGGCTCGGCCCACCGGGTTACGCGAGCGCAGGCAGTCCACCGACATCAGTCTTATTCTACCAAGCCTGGGCGGCCCAGCCCAAGCTATCGCACCGGCGTCCGCCAGAAGGAGCCACATTACCATGAACCGCCGCACCCCTCGCCTTTTGATCTTCGACTCCGGTGTCGGCGGACTGAGTATCATGGCCGACGTGCAGCAGCTTCTGCCCGGTTGCGCCATTACCTACGCCTCCGACAACGCCGCTTTCCCCTACGGCACCAAGGGCGAAGAGGAGCTGGTGCAGCGCGTCGATGCGGTGCTCCAGGCACTGATCCAGACAGTGGAACCCGATGTGGTGGTCGTGGCCTGTAACAGTGCCAGCACGCTGGCACTGCCGCACATTCGCGCCCATTTTAAGGTGCCCATTGTGGGTGTGGTGCCGGCCATTAAACCCGCCGCGGCCCAGTCCCGTTCCAAGGTTATCGGCCTGTTGGCCACGCCCGGTACCGTAGCGCGCGCCTATACCCGAGACCTGATCGCCCAGTTCGCCTCAAACTGCACGGTGATTTCTCTGGGCAGTTCGGAGTTGGTTCAAAAAGCGGAAAGTCACCTGCGGGGCAAAACCGTCACCACCGAATCCCTGCGGGAGTTGCTATCGCCTATGTTCGCCCACCCCCGCTTTGCCGAGATGGATTCGCTGGTGCTGGCCTGCACCCACTTTCCCCTGCTTCGGCCGCAATTCCAGGCGCTGCTCGGCCCTCGTATCACTCTGGTGGACTCCGGCGAAGCCATCGCCCGGCGGGTGAGTTACTGGCTAGAGGGGCTGGGGTTATCTCCCGATGCAACGAGCGCTGAGCACAGCGCGATATTCACGCGTCATTCGCCGGATGTCGAGGGACTGAAGCCGGCCTTAAGGGTGCTGGGTATTACCCGAGTGGAGTGTCAGACGATTTAGCGGGCATTGGAGCACGGGCGCCGCTACCGCCTTATTTTGGGGCCTGGGAACGCTTTTCAAACAACAGCAACATAAGCTGTTCCACCGGAACGGGCCGGCTGAAGTAAAACCCTTGCCCGTAGTGACAACCGCACTGCTGCAAAAAACCAAGCTGGGGCTCGGTCTCCACGCCCTCTACCACTACTTTGTATTTCAGGCTCTTCGCCATCGCGACAATGAGAGTGGTAATGGCTTGATCTTCTTCATCATCAGGCAGTTGCTGGACAAAACTGCGGTCTATTTTCAGCCAGTTCACGGGTAGACGCTTCAAGTAGCTCAGGGAGGAGTAGCCAGTACCGAAGTCATCAATGGCCAGGCCAACCCCTATTTCACGCACCGCATGGAGGTGCTTCAACGCCAACTGAGCGTCGGCCATCAGGGTGCTTTCAGTCACTTCCAGCACCAACCGATGCGGGTCTACGCCAATTTCCGCAATCACGCTTTTCAAGTCATTAACAAAGGCCAGATCATTCAGTTGCCTAGCGGAGACGTTGATGGATACTTTAATGTCCTTGAAGCCGGCTTTTTGCAGGCTCTTCGCTTGCTGGCAAGCCGCGTGCAACACCCACTTTCCAATGGGAATAATCATTCCCGACTCTTCGGCAGCGGGAATGAACTCGTCCGGCGGCACCAACCCCAGGTATGGGTGGCGCCAGCGAATAAGTGCTTCAATGCCCACCACCTGCTGGGTGGCCATATCGAGTTGGGGCTGATAGAAAAGCTCAAATTCCCGATTGGCCACCGCTTGGCGAAGCTCACGTTCCATGCGCAAACGTTGCTCCACCTGTGTATTGAGCTCCGGGGTATAAAAGCGATGGATATTTCGACCGTGGTTTTTCGCCTGGTACATGGCCAGGTCCGCATTGCGCATTAGAATCTCGATATCCGAGCTATCATCGGGGGCAAGAGTAATCCCAATGCTGGCGCCGACCACGACTTCCTGAGCGCTCAGGCGGATGGGGCGACGCAGTGCGTCAATGATTTTTTCCGCTACCAGGGAGGCGTAGCGTGCCTCCTTTACATGCCGCAGCAATACCGCAAACTCATCCCCTCCCAGCCGGGCGACTGAATCTTCCTCCCGCAAGCATCCCCTCAACCGGTGCGCAACTTCAACCAGTAGCTGGTCGCCCGCTTCGTGTCCCAGACTGTCATTAATGTCTTTGAAGTGATCAAGGTCCAGGTATAACAGCGCCAGTTGCTGCCGGTCCCGCGTAGTGGTGCTCAGCGCCGTGCGCAGCTGTGCCTTGAACAAAAACCGGTTCTCAAGCCCGGTGAGCTGATCGTAATAGGCGAGGCGTTCCATGTCCTGAATATTGTGGTTCAGCCCCCGAATGAGCTCGTTGATTTTTTCCAGCATTCGGTTAATGCCGCGAGCCAACTGGCTGATTTCGTCCTTTCCACTTTCCGGGACTCGCAGGTCCCAGTTGTCCGCTCCCACACGCTCGGTCATGGACGCCAGGGCCTGAACCCGACGGGTAACGACCCACTTCAAGCCGTAATACAGCCCCACCGCAAGAAAGAGCAACATGCCGATAAGGTTCTGATAAATCACCTTCATCGTCGCGGCGTACTCGTCTTCCAGCACTTTATGAGAATAATGCAGCCCCACGTACCAACCCAGTTGGGGTAGCGGCTGATAACTGACATGCTGCGTTTGCTCGCGCAGCGAACGAACCTGCACCGCCCCCGGCGCCACAGCCTCAGCAAGTACCGCGTCGATAAACCCGCGCATCCCAGCATCGGTTTCATCGCGCGGATTGAACGTTTTTTGGGGGGGTTGTTCAGCCTCTGAGGGCAAACGTTCAGACTGGGCACTATGGACGATCAACTCGCCCTCGCGGCTAAAAATGAAGCCCTCCAGGGACTTGAAGTCGTCCTCCACTTGGTTCAGCTGTGAGAACAACAAGGCCGCTCGAAGGTCCGCGCCCACCACGCCGATAAACTCCTGGCCTATGTACATGGGGACCAGTAGCGACATGGTCCAAGTCTGGGAATAAGCGTCGAAATACAGCGGCGTCCAGCGCGGCTTGCGTTCGGGGTTGTGAGCGGGTTCGGCCAGGGTATAGAAAATTTCTTCGGTAACATCGTGGTCGGGTTTGTGGGCGGACACCAAACTTGCCGGCCAAATCCGGCTGACCCGATCTTCCGTTATAAAATAGAAAGCACTGAACTGGGACTTGAGAAGCGGCTCAATGTTTAGCCATACGTCACTGGTGTGGTACACCCGGCGGCGAAGCTCGGCATCAATCGCGGTGTCCCGATGAATAAAAACGCCGGAGGCTCCCCGGTAGGCCCGGACAGCGCCGTCCGGGTCCCGCTGAAACCCGAAGTTCAGGGGAACCGGCGTGTCCGCATTGCGGGCAAGAGCGTCCGCAATAGCGTCACGGGCGGCCGTGAGCAGCCCCTGCCGAGCGACCATTTCACCGGCCAGCTGGTCGCGGTAGCGCTCACCCAGTGCTTGCAGACGATCATTGTAATGCTGTTGAAGCCGCTGAGACTCCTTGGCTCCCTGCCAAGCGCCAATCAATACGCCGCTAATGGCCGCAAACAGAACCACGATCATCAACAATTTTGTATTGATTGACTTTATCCAGGGCATTGGCTTACCTCGAGAGGGCCGCTCGCTTTCCAAGCCGGCCGACGCTCTCTGATTTTTCTTCCCTTTAGCATAGCATCTGGCACCCCCTTCTTTGTGTGCCCCCTGAAGCGGCGCGCCCGCTCATGCTATTCTTTCCTTCTTTTTGCGACACGAGTCCCCCGGACGGAGCACCATGGCCACCTCTTTGTTTGACCTGGAACCACTCATACCGGCACTGGAAGCCAATGAGCCCATTCTCACCGCCAACGACCGGCTGCGGCGCCACCTGCTTAAGGCCTGGAGCCAACACCAGAAAAAACTCGGTCGGCGCGCTTGGAAAGCGCCCCAAGTCTGGCCGCTAAACCGTTGGCTTGACCGGCAATGGCAGACCCTGGTGGAACTGGGGCACCCCGGCTGTGACCGGGCTCTCGCCAACCGACACCAGAGGCAGTGGATCTGGGAGCAGGTTATCGGCCAAGCCGAGGATACTCAGGCACTGCTACAGCCCGACCCTTTGGCTCAGCAGGCCGACGGCGCATTGCGCAGCCTGACCCTGTGGCAGGTGGAGCCGGCCTCCTTGCGGGAAGACCCTTACCTTCACAGCAACACCCGCAGCTTTTTGGGTTGGCTGGAGCCATTTGAGCAGCGCCTAGCCAACCGGCAATTGATGGCCCCCGAAGCCGCTCAGGTAATTATCGCGCGCGCTTTTGAAGAGGGCGCGCTGGCCCGCCTGCCCCGACTTTGGCTGCTGGGATTTGACGCCTTGCCACCGCTGCACCAGCGCATAATCGACGCCGCCAGTGCCGAGGCTCATCCTATTGTTCCGGGCGGGGCAAAGCAGGCTCACTGCCGGCGCCTTTCCCTGCCCGATACCGAAACCGAGCTCAGAACCGCCGCACTATGGAGCCTGGAGCAGTTGCAGGCGAACCCCGAGGCGGTTATCGGCGTCATTGTGCCGGACCTGGGGCAAAGGCGGGACCAAGTGGAACGGGTATTCGCCGACGTATTCGAACCCACGGCCATTTTGCCGGAGAAGCCCCGCTACACCCTGCCCTTCAACTTCTCCGCCGGGGTGCCCCTGGGCGCCACCGCGTTGATCCAGGGGGCCTTGTCACTGCTGAACTTGCTGCGCGAACAGTGGCCACTAAACGACATCTGCACTTTGCTGCAAAACCCTTTCTGGAGCGACATGGAAGGCGAGTTGGTGTGGCGCACGCAGTTAGTGAACCGGCTGCGGGAATTGGGCAAATTTGATATCAGCGGCAGCGACTTGCGCTACCATGGCCAAGCGTTGGCGGAACGCATGATGCCCCCGGAGCACGCAGAAACCCAGGAGGACGCTTTAGGCGAACCGGTCAAACGTCTCCAATTGCTGGATGAACAGCGCCGCCGCCTGCCCTCCGTGGCCAGCGCCCGCCAGTGGGCCCATGCCTTTCAGGCGCAGCTGGATACCCTGGGCTGGCCCGGCGCCCGACGTCTGGACAGCCAGGAATACCAACAAATGGGCCAGTGGCACGAGCTGCTCGAGGCGTTCTCCGCTCTGGAGGCCACCGGCACCGATATGACCCTCAACCAAGCTCTGGGGCAATTGGCCCAGCTTGCTCAACAAACACCTTTCCAGGCGCAAACCCCGGATTCTCCGGTTCAGATTCTGGGCGCCCTGGAAGGGGCTGGGCTGCGTTTTAGTCATTGCTGGGTCGTGGGGTTGCACCAACGGCAATGGCCCCCCGTACCGGCCCCCAACCCGCTGCTACCGCTGGAGCTGCAACGGGACCGGCAGATGCCCCACGCCAGTGCCGAACGGGAATTGCAGTATGCCAGCAGCCTGACCCGTCACTATCAGCAGTGCGCCGAAACCGTTATTTTCAGCGCGCCGGTCAGCGACGACCAGGGTAACCTCTCGCCCAGCCCGCTGATCCGCCACCTGCCGGAGACTCCCCTCGAGGCAGTGCTTTCGGCCCCGCATGACGCCCGCACTGAGTTTGAACGCCACTTGGCGGAGCGCCGCGCGCTGGAACCGGTATCCTGTGCCACTGGCCCGGCGTTTGCCACCGACGCCAAGGCCCCCGGGGGCAGTTCCCTGTTCAAGGCCCAGGCCGCCTGTCCCTTTAACGCCTTTGCCCAGTTGCGCCTGGGCGCCCGAACGCCGGACCGCCCGGTGATGGGGCTATCGCCCGCCGAACGGGGCATTCTGCTCCACGGGGTGCTCGCCAGCCTTTGGAAAACACTCGGGGACTCCGCCACGTTGCACGCCTGGGAGGAAGACTCACTCTCCGCCCTGATCACCGAGCTGTGCGAGCAAACCCTGGCCCCCATTCGCCAACGACGCCCCCGGGAGCTGGGCCCGGAATACTGTGCGCTGGAGCAGGAGCGGTTGCGCGACATGGTCCACCGCTGGCTAACGCTGGAAAAAGGCCGACCGCCATTCCGGGTGCTGGCCACGGAACAGCGTCGGCAAATAACGTTTCAGGGCTTGAACCTGACGTTGTTTATCGACCGGATCGATGAGCTGGAAAACGGCGAACGGCTGTTGATCGACTACAAAACCGGCGCCGAGCTGAACAGCCGCCAATGGCTGGGCGAACGCCCGGACGAGCCCCAACTGCCGCTCTACGCCGTCACCGACTCGGACGCGGTTCACGGCGTCGCCTTCGCCCAGCTCAACCCGAAAGCCCTCCAGTGGATCGGACTGGGTGCCCTAAGCACTCCCCTGCCGGGCGTGCAACCCACGGACGACTGGGACGCTCAGCAGGCCGAGTGGCAAGAGGTACTCTCCGAGCTCGCGCACGCCTTCATTCAGGGAGACGCCCGGGTGGACTACAAAGACGCCAAGTCCCAGCGCTACAGCGCCGAACTGATCCCCCTGAATCGGGCTTTGGAGGGCGACACCGTTAGCCGTAGCCTCGCCGATCCAACCCTTCTCAAGGGGGCCCAGCAATGATGACCGAACCGCTCCCGCACAATGCCTTCAGCCCGGATGCGCCACCGGACCGGGAAGCCCGAGAAGCCGCCCTGGCCCCCACCCGGTCCTTTGCGGTCGCAGCGCCCGCCGGCTCGGGTAAAACCGGGCTTTTGACTCAGCGCGTGCTCACCCTGCTCGCCGGCTGCGATCACCCCGAGGAAGTGCTGGCCATCACCTTCACCCGAAAGGCCGCCGGGGAAATGCAGGACCGGATTATGGCCGCACTTCGAGAGGCCGAAGAAACGCCCGAGCCGGACAACCCCCACGCCCGCCGGACGTGGCGGCTGGCCCAAGCGGTACTCGAGCGCGACCGGGCCCAAGGCTGGCAACTGTTGTTGAGCCCCCAGCGCCTGCGCATTCAGACCATCGACAGCCTCTGCCGCTCCATTACCCGGCAACTACCTCTGGACAGCCATTTGGGGGCCCAGCCGAAGACGTTGGATGCGCCGGAACTGGCCTACCGCGAGGCGGTACGGCAGTTTTTGGGCCGGTTGGAAACCGATGCCGCACTGCGCGATGACCTCAAACGCCTGTTGCGCCACCTGGACAGCAACCTGACCGCCGTGGAGTCGCTGCTAATGCGACTGCTGGCAAAGCGGGATCAGTGGCTCGGCGTTATGCTGGAAGCCCAACAGGCCCACGCCCGGGATTACCTGGAGGCGGTGCTGCACAGCGTTATTACCGAGCAACTGGAACGGGTGGCGGAGGGCATTGGCTATCACGCCAGCGAACTCTGCGCACTGGCCGACCAAGCCGCCGGCAATGTGGCGGAAGATAACCCCGAAAGCCCCGTTATCGCCCTGCAGGGCATTACCGACCTGCCCGATGAAGCGCCCGAGTCCATGGGCCACTGGCACGCACTGGCCGAGCTGATGCTCACCGCCAAGGGAGAGTGGCGAAAGCGACTGACCAAGAAGGAGGGCTTTCCCGCCGGCAAAGCCGGCGCCGGCCTGAAGGCCCGCTTCCAGGAACTGGTGGCCCTTTTGGAAGAAGAGACACCGGACTTGGCCGAGCAGCTGCATGCCGTGCGCCAATTGCCCCCCGCCACCTACACCGGGCCCCAGTGGCGCCTGCTCGACAGCCTGACCCGACTGCTCCCCCTACTGAGTGCCGAACTGACATTGGTATTCAAGCGCTTGGGGGCCACCGACTATGGCGCCATCGCCCAGGCGGCGAGCTTTGCCCTGGGCGATGAACAGAACCCCACCGATATTGCCCTAAAGCTCGACTACCGCATCCGGCATATTCTGGTGGACGAGTTTCAGGATACCGCCGCCCCCCAACTGCAACTGCTGGAAAAGCTCACCGCTGGCTGGCAGCCGGATGACGGACGCACGCTGTTTATCGTCGGTGACGGCATGCAGTCCTGCTACGGTTTTCGGGACGCCAACGTGGGGCTGTTTCTCGACGCGCGCGCCCATGGTATCGGGCAGGTGCCCATGAGCGCGCTCGACCTGACGGTGAACTTCCGCTCTCAAACGGAGGTGGTACGCTGGGTCAATGACATCTTTCACCAGGCCTTCCCCGCCCGGGACGATATCGGCCGAGGCGCGGTGCGCTACTCGCCCTCCATTGCGTTCAATGGCCCACTCGAGGGAGAGGCGGTTCAGTTTTACGGCTGCCTGCACCAGAGTGAAAACGATCAAGCCAGCAGCGAGGACCTAAACCCCGAGGCGAGTCCCGACAAAACCCTGGCGCAAATGCAGGAAGCGGAATCGGTAGCCGAGCTGGCGCAACAGAGCCTCGAGCGCGACCGGGAAGGCACCGTGGCCATCCTGGTCCGCAGTCGCCCGCACCTGCAATGGATACTGCCGGCACTCGCACGTCGTGGCCTGCACTGGCAGGCCACGGAAATCGATCGGCTGGCCAGTCGCATGGCCATTGTCGACCTGATGTCGCTCACCAGGGCCTTGCTGAACCTCGATGACCGCATTGCCTGGCTGTCGATTCTTCGCGCACCCTGGTGCGGGCTGGACCTGCACGACTTGCATACCCTGATCAACGCCGACCCCACTGAGAACAACCCCCGCCTCCCCCATGGCTGGCCGGTAATCTGGCACCAGCTCCAACACCGTGCGGACATTACCGGGCTCAGCGACGACGGCCGACGCTGCCTGGATCGACTGATGGCGGTCCTCGAGCCGGCTTGGAAGGAGCGCCAGCGAAAGCCGCTGCGCCAGTGGCTGGAGGGCATCTGGCTGGGGCTGGGAGGCCCCGCGTTACTGGCCGACCCGGGGGACGCGCAGGATGTTCCCAGCTACTTCAACCTGCTCGAACGGCATCAGTCCGGCGGCGGCTTGAGGGACTGGGACACCTTCGAGCGCGGCGTGGAAAGCCTGTTCGCCGCCCCCAGAGCGGACGCCGACCCGCGCTTGCAGGTAATGACCCTGCACAAATCCAAGGGGCTGGAATTCGAGACCGTGATCATCCCCGGCCTGGACCGCGCCAGCAGCAATGACGATAAGGAGCTGCTGCTCTGGCAGCAGCGCATCAGCCGGGAGGGGGAGCGACAACTGCTGCTGGGCCCACTCGCCCCCACCGGGGCCGACGCCGACCCGCTCTACCAGTTTATGCGCTCCGAAGCCAAACTCAGGGATGCCTACGAAGCCACCCGCCTGCTCTATGTGGGCTGCACCCGCGCCATCAACCGATTGCACCTGCTGGCTTGCATTACCCTCGACCCGCGCTCCGGCAAGCCCCGTTCGCCACGCCAGGGCTCCCTGCTGCGAACCATTTGGGAGCCCGTGCAAGGGCAGATGCAACCGGCGCCCGGCTGCGCTCCAGCGCTGGCACCATCGCCGGAAGCGTCCGACGACACCCAACCCGGCCTGCAACACCTGCTGCGCCTGCCCGCGCGGTGGGAAGCGCCGGCCATGGAAGATCTCCAGGTGCTGGCGGCCTACCGCGGTCGGGAATTCGATGATGAGGAAAACCTACCCGAACGGGAAACTCCCCAAGCACGCCTGGCCCGCCATACCGGCACGGTGCTGCACAACCAGCTTCAGCGCCTGACCGAGCAAGCCCTCACCGTCTGGTCCGAGCGGTGGGCTGAACAGCAACGGCCTTTTTGGCGCCTGCAACTACGGCAAATGGGATGGGAGCCGGAGACCATCGCCGAGGCTCTGAATAAAGTTCACTGGGGCCTGCAACAAACCCTTAACGACCCGGACGGACAATGGGTGATCCGACCGGACCACGAGGACAGTCAATGCGAATGGGCCATTCATCACGTGGTGGGCACCGCCGTGCAGGAGTCGGTGATCGACCGCTCGTTTGTCGCCGAAGGGGTGCGCTGGATTATTGACTACAAGAGCAGTCAGCCGGAGGCGAACCAGTCGCCGGAGACCTTTCTTGCCGAGCAGGCCGAGTTCTATCGGCCACAATTGGCACGCTACGCAAAAGCCCTTAGGGACCTGGGAGAGCAACGGCCGATCAAAACCGCGCTCTACTTCCCGCTACTGGAGCACAAAAGGCGGCTGCTGCCGCTGGAGACATAATGGTAGGCTATCGGCCCGATCGGGAAAAATCTCCCAAAAGGGGCACTAAGTTCAGTAGAATGCCCCTTGTATTCGTAAAATGCTTCCAATGGACGAAAACCCAATGACAGACACCCAAGTAGACGACCTGAACGTAGTCTCCCAGGAGTTGTTGACCTCACCGGCAGACCTCAAGCGCGAGCTGCCCATGAGCGACAAAGCCCGGGAGGTTGTCACCCAGGGCCGGGAAACGATTCGCAATATCCTCGACCGTAAGGATCACCGGATTTTTGTAGTTATCGGCCCCTGTTCCATCCACGATGTAGAAGCGGCCAAAGACTATGCCAAGCGGCTGAAAAAGCTGGCGGACGAGGTCAGCGATACCATCTATGTGGTGATGCGCGTCTATTTTGAGAAGCCCCGGACCACGACCGGCTGGAAGGGCCTGATCAACGACCCTTACCTGAACGACTCCTTTAAGATTGAGGAAGGGCTTCATATCGGCCGCCGGTTGCTGCTGGACATTGCCGAAGAGGGCTTGCCCGCCGCCACCGAGGCACTGGACCCGATCTCTCCCCAGTACCTGCAGGACCTGATCAGCTGGTCCGCCGTCGGGGCCCGCACCACCGAATCCCAGACGCACCGGGAAATGGCCAGCGGCCTGTCCGGCGCCGTGGGCTTCAAAAACGGGACCGACGGCAGCCTGACGGTAGCGATTAATGCGCTTAACTCGGTGTCCAGCCCGCACCGTTTTCTGGGCATTAATACCGAGGGCCGCGTCTCCATCGTTCATACCCGCGGCAATCAGTACGGTCACGTGGTGCTACGCGGCGGCAACGGCAAGCCGAATTACGACTCGGTGAGCGTTGCCATGTGCGAGCAGGAGTTGGAGAAAGCCGGCGTTGCCCCCGCCAATATCATGGTGGATTGCAGCCACGCCAACTCCAACAAGAACCACGAACTGCAGCCGTTGGTGATGGACAATGTGGCCAACCAGATTATGGAAGGCAACCAGTCCATCGTGGGCCTGATGGTGGAAAGCCACATCGGCGCCGGTAATCAAAAAATCCCAGAGGACTTGAAAGACCTGAAGTACGGCGTTTCCATTACCGACGCCTGCATTGACTGGGAAACGACCGAGCGCGCCGTCAAGGAGATGCGTGACAAGATTAAGGACCACCTTAAAAAGCGCGCATAACCCCACAGTAGTCCCCAAAGGGGCGTCTTCCCAACGCCCCTTCTCCCCTCCCCCTATTGATACGCCTTCCCCGATAGTAAACGCCACGGCTTCTTTGCGTGCGTCTCTCGCCACCCTGTCAGTTTTGCTACATTTTTGACATACCAGTTTCCCTTCTCTAGGCTTTAAAGAATAAGTGCCCGTGCAGCAGGGCATGGCAGGGCCAAGTTCTAACTAAGTCGCCGGAGTACGGATTATGGAACAGACTCTGACATCAGCGGCTGCCGAGCAGTGGGCCATTGGCATTTTTGTACTGGCCGTGCTCGGCCTGTGCTGCTTTATGATTTTGGCCTCCTGGCTTCTGGGGGGGCGTTCACAGGGGCGTGAGAAAACCCTGCCGTTCGAATCCGGCATCGTCGGGGCGGGAGAGCCCCGGCAGAAGTTTTCCGTCAAGTTTTATCTGGTCGCGATGTTGTTTGTCATCTTCGACATTGAGGCCGTCTACCTATTTGCCTGGGCGGTCTCCTTGCCCGAATCCGGATGGATCGGTTTTTGGGCCGCCGCTGTCTTTATCTTCATATTGCTCGCCGGGCTACTGTATGACAGCCGCACCGGCGCGCTGGATTGGGCGCCGGTACGGCGCCGTCCGCTCAACTCCACGCACACCTGAACGTTTCCACCGTCGGCTGCCGCGGGAGCACTCGCATCAGCCACGATTGTTTAACGAAAGCCGTCGGGAGATTGATTGCTATGCCCTATACGCTAACGCGAGCAGACGGACCCCAAGCGCAAGCGGACGATGCCTACCCGCTGGGCGAACGCACTCGCGTCGACGATCCCATGCAACAACAGCTCGAGCGCACGGTGTTCACCGGCAAGCTTGAAGACATGCTGAATTCAACCGTGAACTGGGGTCGAAAAAACTCCCTCTGGCCTTATAACTTCGGCCTTTCGTGCTGCTACGTGGAAATGACGACCGCCTTTACCGCACCCCACGATGTCGCCCGCTTTGGCGCCGAAGTCATACGGGCCTCGCCCCGCCAAGCGGACTTTATGGTGATTGCCGGCACCTGCTTTATCAAAATGGCGCCGGTTATCCAGCAGCTCTACGACCAGATGCTCGAACCCAAATGGGTTATTTCGATGGGTTCCTGCGCCAATTCCGGCGGCATGTACGACATCTATTCGGTCGTCCAAGGAGTGGACAAATTTTTGCCAGTGGATGTCTATATTCCCGGTTGCCCACCGCGCCCGGAGGCGTTTCTCGAGGGACTGCAACTGTTACAGGATTCAATTCAGGAAGAGCGCCGGCCGCTATCCTGGGTGGTGGGCGATCAAGGCGTTTACCGCGCTGACATGCCCTCGCAAAGGGAGAAAAAACGGGAAAACCGAATCCAAGCCACCGAGCTGCACACCCCAGACAGTCTGTAACACACCTAGGCGTACTCCCAGCGGGCAAGTACCGCCGTGGGCAGGCCGGTCCGACGCGTCACAGCGAAGCGCCCCTGCCACTTACAGTTTGTCTTCAAAGCACCATCAGTGAAAACACAAACACGAGAGGAGCTTCGATGAACACAGTCACCGCCGCGACCGACAACACCGCCGACGCGTTGCTCGAGCTGATCGGGCGCGAACTCGGCGATGCCGCGGTGGTGACCGACCAGTCAACGCTCACCGGCATGCCGGTGCTGTGGGTCGCGCGCAACGAGCTACTCAACGTTCTTAAGCTGCTGCGCGATAGCGCCTGGTCGATGCTGTTTGACCTCTCCGCCGTTGACGAGCGGTTGCGCAATTATCGCAAGGGCCTTCCGGCCGCCGATTTCACCGTCTTTTATCACCTGGTCTCGATTGAGCGTAACACCGACGTTCTGCTTAAGGTGGCATTGGATGAGAACGACCTGAAGCTACCCAGTTGCGTGGAGGTTTTCACAAACGGCAACTGGTATGAACGCGAGGTATGGGACCTGTTTGGAATCGAGTTCACTGGTCACCCACACCTGACCCGCATCCTGATGCCGCCCACCTGGGAGGGTCATCCGCTGCGTAAGGACTACAATGCCCGCGCCACTGAGTTCGACCCCTACACGCTGACCGTTGAAGGCCAGCGCCAGGAACAAGAAGCCCTTCAATTTGATCCGGAAGCCTGGGGTATGGAGCGCGAGCGCGACGGCGCCGAGTTTATGTTCCTGAACCTCGGGCCCAACCATCCCTCGGCCCACGGTCCGTTTCGCATTGTGCTGCAACTCGATGGCGAGGAAATTCTCGACTGCGTGCCGGACATCGGTTACCACCACCGGGGCGCGGAGAAGATGGCCGAGCGCCAGTCCTGGCACAGTTTTATTCCCTATACTGATCGCATCGATTACGTCGGCGGCGTGATGAACAACCTACCGTACGTGCTGGCGGCGGAGAGACTCGCCGGCATTGAGGTACCGGAACGGGTCAAAACAGTGCGGGTGATGCTCTGTGAATTGTTCCGAATCACCAGCCACCTGTTGTTTCTCGGTACCTATTTACAGGACCTGGGCGCCATGTCCCCCGTGTTTTATACCTTCAGTGATCGCCAACGGGCCTACAAAGTGATCGAGGCCATTACCGGGTTTCGAATGCACCCGGCCTGGTTCCGCATTGGCGGCCTTGCTCAAGATTTGCCGCGCGGCTGGGCGCCACTGATGCAAGAGTTTCTGGACTGGATGCCCAAGCGCCTGAAGGAATACCATAAAGCCATGATGCAAAACGCCATCGTACGCGAGCGCACCCGCAATGTGGCGGCCTACAACACCAGTGAGGCGATTGAGTGGGGCGTCACCGGGCCCAACCTACGCGCCACCGGCTGCGATTTCGACTTGCGCAAGAAGCGGCCCTATTCCGGCTATGAGAACTTCGACTTTGAAGTGCCGCTGGGCAGCCACGGTGATGTGTTCGATCGCGGGCAGCTGCGAATTGACGAAATTCATCAGAGTCTGCGCATCATTCAACAGTGCGTGAACCACATGCCCAAGGGCGATTACAAAGCGGACCACCCCTTGACCACGCCCCCACCGCGCGAGCGCATGCTCGAGCATATCGAAACCCTGATTACCCACTTTGTGCAGGTCTCCTGGGGGCCGAGGCTGAAACCCAACGAGGCGCTACAAATGGTGGAGGCCACCAAGGGTATTAACAGCTACTACCTGACCAGTGACGGCAATACCAGCAGTTACCGAACCCGAATCCGCACGCCCAGCTTCCCGCACTTGCAACAAATACCGGCGGTCATGCGTGGCGGCTTCGTGCCCGATTTGATCGCGCACCTGGGCAGTATCGATTTTGTGATGGGGGATACGGATCGCTGATGAGCATTGAGCAGACTGAGCAGACCGTAAGCACCATCGCCAGCGACCGCTTCGAGCTCGAGCGCGCCGACCGCGAGGCCATGCAGCAAGAGTGCGAGCACTTCGAGCAACCTCAAGCAGCCTGCATCGAAGCACTGAAAATCGTCCAGCGCCGCTACGGCTGGGTGCCGGACGAAGCGATACCGGCCGTAGCCGAAGCGCTGGGTTTGCCGCCGGCCAATGTTGAAGGGGTGGCGACCTTTTACAGTCTCATTTTTCGCCAACCCGTGGGCCGGCATGTGATTCTGCTGTGCGACAGCAGCTCCTGCTTTCTGAATGATTACGAGGCGCTGCGCGCGGCATTCGAAGAAAAGCTCGGCATCGGCTATGGGCAAACCACCGAGGACGGTCGTTTTACCCTGCTGCCGGTCTGCTGCCTCGGGGCCTGTGACCGGGGGCCGGCGCTGATGATTGACGACGATACTTTTGGACCTGTCGGGCCGGACGATGTCGATGATTTACTGGAGGCCTATTCGTGAACGCCAACATTGATCGCCTGCGCTACCGCTGCCAATTGCGCCAGCCGGCCAGCGAACGGCATGAGGAAAGCCACCCGCTGACCTGGCGTTTGCGCGAGGACAATGCGCCTATCGATCTGGCCGAATACGAGCGCAAGAACGGCTACGTCGGCACTCGACGCGCGCTCACCGAACATTCGGCGAGCGAAGTGATCGATATCGTCAAGGAGGCCAATGTACGCGGTCGCGGCGGCGCCGGTTTTCCGGCGGGCGTAAAGTGGAGCCTAACGCTGCAGGGCGAGGATATTCCGCGCGGGTATCTGGTATGCAACGCCGATGAAATGGAGCCCGGTACGTTTAAGGACCGAATGCTGCTTGAGCAGCAACCGCACTTGTTAATCGAAGGCATGATCATCGGTGCCTACGCCAACAACGCCCGTTTCGGCTACATCTTTTTACGGGACGAGTATCGCGAAGCCGCCGCCTCGATTACCCGCGCCCTGAATGAAGCGCGCGAAGCCGGCTGGCTGGGAAAGAATATTGCGGGCAGCGGTTTTGACTTCGATATTGCCCTGCATACGGGCGCCGGCCGCTATATTTGCGGCGAGGAAACCGCGCTACTGAACTCCCTGGAAGGCCACCGCGCCAACCCGCGTGACAAACCGCCTTTCCCCGGCCAGTCCGGCGCCTGGGGCAAACCCACGGTGGTGAACAACGTGGAAACGTTGTGCAATGTGCCGGCGGTACTGCAACACGGCGCGGATTGGTACCAAAAGCTCTCCGGCGGGCGCAGCGACGATGGCGGCACAAAACTATACGGCGTTTCCGGGCGGGTTGAACGAACCGGCTTGTGGGAGCTGCCCATCGGCACCACCGGCGAGGAGCTCATGGAACTGGCCGGCGGCATGCAAAGCGGCCACGCACTCAAGGCGTGGTTGCCCGGCGGTGGTTCGACTGGCTTGCTGCTGCCAAAACATCTTGAACTGCCGCTGGACTTCGACAGTATCGGCGAGGCCGGCAGTCGTCTGGGCACCGGCCTGCTGACGGTGGTTTCTAAAGAACAGAGCATCGTCGCCCTACTGCGCAACCTGGAGCAATTTTTCGCTCGCGAATCCTGTGGTTGGTGCACGCCCTGTCGGGACGGCCTGCCCTGGACGGTGAAAGTGCTGCAGGCACTCGAACGCGGCGAGGGCCAGCCCGAGGACATTGATCTGTTACAGCATTTGGGCAAAGGCCTGGGGCCGGGGCAAACTTTCTGCGCCCACGCTCCCGGTGCCTCCATGCCACTGACCAGCGCGCTGAAATACTTTCGTGACGAATTCGAAGCCGGCGTCGCCCGGCCACCAGCAGCAGTAGGAGAGGCGTAATGGCAACGATTTACGTCGATGGCGAACAATACGAAGTCAACGGCAGCCACAATTTGCTGCAGGCCTGCCTGGAACTGGGCCTGGAAATTCCCTATTTCTGCTGGCATCCGGCCATGGGCAGCGTCGGCGCCTGTCGCCAGTGCGCCGTTAAGCAATTCAAGGACGAAGACGACGACAAAGGCATGTTGGTGATGTCCTGCATGAGCCCGGCAAAGGATGGCACCCGCATCTCCATCGCCGACGACGAGGCGGAAGAATTCCGTCAGAGCGTGATTGAGTGGATGATGATCAGCCACCCGCACGACTGCCCGGTGTGCGAGGAAGGCGGACACTGCCATTTGCAGGACATGACGGTAATGACCGGCCACGATCGTCGACGCTACCGGTTTAATAAGCGTACCCACCGCAACCAAGATTTGGGGCCCTGCATCAATCACGAAATGAATCGGTGCATTACCTGCTATCGCTGTGTGCGTTTCTATCGCGACTACGCCGGCGGCGAGGACTTGGGGGCATTCGGAGCCAACGACAATATCTATTTCGGCCGCTATGAAGACGGCACCTTGGAGAGCGAATTCTCAGGCAACCTGACCGAAGTCTGCCCCACGGGTGTCTTTACCGATCGCACCCACAGCGAGCGTTACACGCGCAAGTGGGACATGCAATTCGGCCCCAGTGTTTGCCACCAGTGCTCGGTGGGCTGCAATATCAGCGCCGGCGAACGCTATGGCGAGGTTCGCCGGATCGAGAATCGCTACCACGGCGAGGTCAATCGCTACTTTCTTTGCGACCGGGGCCGCTTCGGCTACGGCTATGTTAATCGCGACGACCGACCGCTGCGTCCCGAATGTCCAAATGGTGATGGCGAGCGGCGTGAACTCGACGTCGATGAAGCGCTCGATCGGGCCTGCGAGCTGTTGCGCAATGCCAAAGGCATTGTCGGCATTGGCTCGCCGCGCGCGAGCCTGGAAAGCAACCACCAACTCAAGCAGTTGGTGGGTGAAGACCATTTCAGTACCGGCCTGGCCGGCAACGAGCAGGCCTGCGTCGAGCGCATGCGCGCGCTCAATGAAAGCTGTGGCCTAGCGACACCCAGCCTGCGCGAAATCGAGCAACACGATGCCGTGTTGGTGCTGGGGGAAGATCCGATCCAAAGCGCTGCCCGTCTGGGCCTGTCCATCCGTCAGGCGGTCCTGGGCCGGCGCGAAGAATTGGCGGAGGAGCGCGGCGTTCCACTGTGGAATGCCGAAGCGATGAAAACCCTGGCTCAGGATCAACGTTACCCGCTGTTTACCGCTTACCCACAAACCACTGGGCTCAATGGCATTGTCGAGCAGCACTGGAACCTGGCGCCGGCGGATATCGCCCGGCTGGGTTTCGCCGTCGCCCGCGAAATCGATCCGGACGCGCCCCCCGTTCCCGACCTGGATGTCAGTACCCGAGAATCCGCCAAATTGATTGCGGAAAAACTGCTGGCCGCCAACAAGCCATTGTTGGTTAGCGGCGGTTCGCTGGGCTCGAAAGCCATCATCGAAGCCAGCGGCAACATCGCCCGCGCCCTGGCCAAGCGCGGCAAACAAGAGGCGGGGCTCAGCCTGATTCAACGGGAAGCCAACAGCGCCGGCGTGGAAATGCTCGGTGGGCAGCCAGTGGAATGGGCTCTGGATCGGGTACTCGTTGGCGAAGCCGACACTCTGGTGATATTGGAAAACGACTTATACCAGCGCCTGGCCACCGAAACCCTGGACGCCGTTTTCGCCAAGACCCCGAAACTGCTGGTGCTCGATCATCAACGCACCGTCACTCTGGAGCGCGCCGATCTGGCTCTGAGCAGTGCCAGCTTTGCCGAAGCCGACGGCACGCTGGTGAGCATGGAAGGTCGAGCCCAACGTTTCTTTCAGGTGTACGAGCCCCGCCATATGCGCCCGGAAACCCGCTTGCACGAAAGCTGGCGTTGGCTGCACGCGCTCGCCGCCGAACGCGACAAAGAGCCGGCAACCGACATCGTTCTCGACGCGGTGGTACGGGACTGCGCAGAACGCAATGCGGCCCTCGCTGGAATCGTGGAAGCCGCCCCCGATGCCGACTTTCGAATAAGCGGCCAAAAACTTGCACGCTCCCCCCACCGCTACAGCGGCCGCACCTCCATGCGCGCCCATCTCGATGTGCGCGAGCCGGCGCCGACCCGAGACCCCGATAGCGCGCTGGCGTTTTCGATGGAAGGCTACAGCGGCTTCGACCGCCCCCGGCAGGTAGTGCCCTTCGCCTGGGCCCCGGGCTTTAACTCCCCCGAGGCTTGGAACAAGTTTATGGACGAAGTCGGTGGCCACTTGCGGGCGGGCGATCCCGGCGTGCTCCTGTTTAGGTCAGCGGACGAGGTATCGGATTACAGCGGGGAGATTCCCGAGGCCTTTGTCCGCGGCGATGATTGGCAGCTCACGGTACTGCCACGACTGTTCGGCGGCGAGGAAACCTCCTCCCGCACCCAACCCATTATCGAGCGCAGCGCACCGGCACACATCGCCGTTGCCAGGGCAGATGCCGAGCGCCTTGGCCTGCGCGACGGCGACTGGCTGTCACTCACCGGCCAGTTCCAGGCCCTGACCCTGCCGGCCACCGTAAACGACCAACTGCCCGAAGGCCTGGTATCGGTACCTGCCGGACTCGACCCGGCCCTGATCACCGGTGCCCGGGTGAGCCTGAGCCGCATCCAACTGGATGAGGAGGTAAGCTCATGAGCTGGTGGACACCGGAATTGGCCTCCATCGTTTTCTCGGTGTTGCAAGCGCTGGTGATTCTGCTTACCGTGGTGTTGTTGGGCGCGGTGATGACCGTGGTTGAACGCCGGCTGCTCGGTGCTTGGCAGGACCGCCACGGCCCCAACCGGGTTGGGCCTTTCGGTTCGCTGCAATTGATCGCCGACATGATCAAGATTTTCTTCAAGGAGGACTGGGTACCTCCCTTCGCCGACAAACGCCTGTTCGTACTCGCCCCCGGCATCGCCATGGCGACGCTGTTGTTGTCGTTCATGGTCATTCCCATCACCCCCGGCTGGGGCGTGGCCGATTTGAACATCGGAATTTTGTTCTTTCTCGCCATGGCCGGCATTAACGTTTACTCCGTGCTATTCGGCGGCTGGGCCAGCGCCAGCAAGTACGCCCTGATCGGCGCGCTGCGGGTCTCGGCGCAGACACTCAGCTACGAAGTGTTTATGGGCCTGTCACTGATGGGCGTGGTGGCGCTCACCGGCTCCTTCAACCTGCGCGACATCGTTCAAGCCCAGGAGGGGCTCTGGTTCGTGATACCGCAGTTTTTCGGCTTTATCACGTTTCTGATCGCCGGCATCGCCGTCACCCACCGCCATCCGTTCGATCAACCCGAAGCCGAACAGGAACTGGCCGACGGCTTTCACATCGAATATTCGAGCATGAAGTTCGGGATGTTCTTTATTGGCGAGTACGTGGGCATGGTGCTGGTCTCGGCACTGATTGCCACGCTGTTTTTCGGCGGCTGGCATGGGCCACTGCTGCCACCCATTATCTGGTTCGCGCTCAAGACCGCTTTCTTTCTGATGCTGTTCGTCTTGCTGCGCGCCGCCCTGCCCCGCCCGCGCTACGACCGGGTAATGCAGTTCGGCTGGAAAATCTGTCTGCCCATTACGCTAATCAACCTGCTGGTAACCGGCGCCGTTATTCTGGCCCGGGCGAGCTAACCAGGTACGGATTGAGAAGGTACGGATAATGAAACGCTATTTGTTGTACAGCTATTCGGTACTGCGCACCATGTGGATGGTTTTCCTGCACATGTTCCGCAAGCGCGAAACCCTGCAGTACCCCGAGGAAAAAGTCGACCTGCCGCCGCGCTATCGCGGTCGCATCGTACTCACCCGCGACCCCGACGGCGAAGAACGGTGCGTGGCCTGCAACCTCTGCGCGGTGGCCTGCCCGGTAGACTGCATCGCGCTGCAAAAAGGCGAGCAGGAGGATGGCCGCTGGTACCCGGAATTTTTCCAGATCAACTTTTCCCGTTGTATTTACTGTGGCATGTGCGAAGAAGCCTGCCCCACCTCGGCCATTCAGCTCACACCGGATTTCGAGATGAGCGAATACCGTCGCCAGGAACTCGTATACGAAAAAGAGGACCTGCTGATCAACGGCCCGGGTAAGGATCACGACTACCATTTTTACAAGGTCGCCGGCATGGCCATCGGCGGTAAGGACAAGGGCCAAGCGAAGAACGAAGACGAACCCGAAAGTGTGAAAACGCTGTTGCCCTAAACGTGAGGTGAATGACGCACTATGGAATTGGCTTTCTACGCAAGCGCTCTGGTTGCGCTATTGGCAAGCCTGGGCGTGGTGACCGGTACCAACCCGGTTCACGCGCTTTTGTATTTGATTGTGTCGCTGATTTCAGTGGCGCTGACCTTCTTCGCTCTGGGCGCGCCTTTCGCCGGGGCGCTGCAGGTCATTGTTTACGCCGGCGCGATCATGGTGCTGTTTGTGTTTGTGGTGATGATGCTCAACCTCGGGCGGGACGCCTCCGCCCAGGAACGTGCCTGGCTCAAACCCCGCACCTGGGCGGGCCCTTCGGTCATGGCCGCGGTCTTATTGCTGGTTCTGCTCGCCGCTCTCGTGCGCGGTGACGTCACCCAAGTCATTGGTGGTGGTGGCACAATTGAGGCGAAAGAAGTGGGCGGCCTATTGTTCGGCCCCTGGCTGCTTGTGGTGGAACTGGCGGCGATGCTGCTACTCGCCGCCCTGGTCACTGCTTCGCACCTGGGGCGCGAAGCCGAGACCGATCGGGCCCCGGGAGGTGAATCGTGAACGGTATTCCCATGGAGCATGGCCTGATGGTGGCCGCGGCGTTGTTCGCCATCGGCCTTGCCGGCCTGATGTTTCGACGCAACCTGATGTTTGTACTGATGAGCCTGGAAATCATGCTCAACGCCGCCGGGTTGGCATTTATTGTCGGCAGCACCGCCTGGGCCGAACCCGACGGCCAGGTGATGTACCTGATGGTGATTACCCTTGCGGCGGCTGAAGCCAGCGTGGCATTGGCGCTGGTTTTGCAAATTTATCGCCGCTTCAAGAGCCTTGACGTCGATGTCGTAAGCCAACTGCGTGGATGATGGAAATGACTGAGTCGCTGCTACCGTTGACTTTCCTGCTGCCCCTGGCCGGTACCCTACTGCTGGCGTTCAGCGCCGGCCGCCTGGGCGAGCGCAGCGTCGTCTGGGTGGGTACCGGCAGTATCGCCTTGGCAGCGCTGGTGACCGCGTCGCTCGGCGCCGCTTTTATTCTCGGCGAGCAGAGCCCGCAAACGGTGAACCTTTATACCTGGATTGCGGTGGGGGATTTTACCCCCGGTGTTTCACTCACCCTCGACGCCCTGTCGCTAACCATGCTGTCGGTTATCACCGGGGTGGGTTTTCTGATTCATTGGTTCGCCGGCTGGTACATGCGCGGCGAGGAAGGGATGACTCGCTTCTACACTTACATGAACCTGTTTGTGTTCAGCATGGTATTGCTGGTGCTGGCCGACAACCTGTTGTTACTGTTTCTCGGCTGGGAAGGCGTGGGCCTATGCAGTTATTTGCTGATTGGCTACTACTATCACAACGACTCCAACGGCGGTGCGGCCATGAAGGCGTTTATCGTCACCCGCATTGGCGATGTGTTTCTTGCCGTGGGCTTGTTTCTGTTATTCGCACAGTTCGGCACCTTGAATATCGCCGAGCTGCTGACACGCGCCAATGAAGCCTGGAGCGTTGGCGAACCGCTCGCGCAACTGACGGCACTGTTAATTCTGGGCGGCGCGCTGGGCAAGTCCGCGCAGCTGCCACTGCACACCTGGCTTGCCGATGCCATGGCCGGGCCGACACCGGTCTCCGCCCTGATTCACGCCGCCACCATGGTCACCGCCGGGGTCTATTTGATTGCGCGCCTGCACGGCATTTTCGAACTGGCCCCGGCAGTGCTCTACCTCGTCGGCGTGATCGGCGCGCTGACGCTGTTGATGGCCGGTTTCGCGGCCCTGGCGCAAACCGATATCAAGCGGGTACTGGCGTATTCCACCATGAGCCAGATCGGCTATATGTTTCTGGCCCTGGGCGTGGGCGCCTACAGTGCTGGCATTTTTCATCTGGTCACTCACGCGTTTTTCAAAGCGCTGTTGTTTCTCGCCGCCGGCGCGGTGATTGTCTGCTGCCACCACGAGCAGGATATTCGTCGCCTGGGTGGGCTGCGCCGCCGGTTGCCGCTGGCCTACCTTTCCTTTGTGGTGGGTGGCGCGGCACTGGCCGCCCTGCCCCTGGTCACCGCCGGCTTCTATTCCAAGGACGAGATTCTCTGGCAGGCCCTCGCCGCCGAGCAGCAAGGCCTGCTGGTGGCGGGTTTATTGGGCAGCCTACTCACCGGCCTTTACACCCTTCGCCTGATCGTCGGTATCTTTCATGGCAAGCCAAACAGCGAGGCCGCGAAAAAGGCCAAAGCGGGCCGTGGGCTGCAACACACTGTGCCACTTGTCGTCCTTGCAGTGCTCTCGACCTTGCTCGGTGCCTGGCTGCGGCCGGACCTGAGCGCGATATTTCCCGCTGCCCCCGGGGCGGATGCGCACTCCGGCCACACGGCGGTGCAGTTGATCGCCTCGGCCACCGCCATAGCCGGAATCCTGGTCGGCGCCTGGCTGTTTTTAACCCAGGGGCCGAAGCTGGCGCGGCTGGTGGCCGGGGGCGTGGGCGGTTTTTTCTGGCGGTGGTGGCACCGGGCCTTCGGCTTCGACGGATTGTATGACCGTGTGCTGGTACGGCCATTTTTAACCGTGGTGTGCGGCCTGCGGCGCGACTGGCTAGACGCTTTCTGTGGTTTAGCGGGGCAACTGGCGCTGGCACTGCACGCCGGCCTGAGCCGCAGCCAGAATGGGCAACTGCGGCACTATGCCGCCGCCACGGTGGTGGGCGCGACCCTGATACTGGCGGTACTGGTAATGCTGGGGTACGAATAAGATCGACCCGGACTTGATTTCAGGACTAAGGATTCATGACGACAGACTTTGCTAGACACCACAACGCGAACAGACGGGAGACGCTTCACTCATGATTCTCGCCGGCCTGATTCTGATTCCGTTTCTCGGCGGCCTGCTGTGCTGGCAGGGCGAGCGCTTTGGCGAGGCACCACGCTGGATCGCGCTGGCCACCATGGTGGCGGTGTTGATCACCGCGCTGGCGTTGTGGGCCGGCGCGGACTTCCAGCTCGCCGATCCGGGCGCCGCCGCTTGGCTGTGGGAACTGCGCCTGCCGTGGATTCCACGCTTCGGCATTGAGTTTCATCTGGCGCTGGACGGTTTGTCTCTGGTGCTGATTGCACTCACCGGTTTTCTCGGCATCCTGGCGGTACTCTGTTCCTGGAAGGAAGTGCAGGAAGGCATCGGCTTTTTTCACCTGAACTTGTTGTTTGTGCTCGGCGGTGTGGTCGGCGTTTTTCTCGCCGTGGATTTGTTTCTGTTTTTCGTATTCTGGGAAATGATGCTGGTGCCGATGTATTTCCTGATCGCGCTCTGGGGTCACAGCGAGCCGGGGGGCAAGACCAGCACCTATGCGGCGGTGAAATTTTTTATCTACACACAGGCCGGCGGCCTGCTGATGCTGGCGGCGATTCTGGCGTTGGTATTCGCGCACCAGGCCAACACCGGCGAGCTGACGTTCAGCTATGAGGCGCTGCTGGCCACGACGCTGTCGAATGAACTGGCCCTGGTGCTTATGCTGGGGTTCTTTATCGCCTTCGCGGTCAAGCTGCCGGTGGTGCCGCTTCACGGCTGGCTACCGGATGCCCACGCCCAAGCGCCCACCGCCGGCAGTGTGGACCTGGCCGGCATTCTGCTGAAAACCGGCGCCTATGGTCTGCTGCGTTTTGCCCTGCCCCTGTTCCCCGAAGCCTCGGCGCAGTTCGCGCCGGTGGCGATGGGCTTGGGTGTGCTGGGCATTTTTTATGGCGCCGTGCTCGCGTGCGGGCAAACAAACATCAAACGGCTGATCGCCTACACCAGTATTTCCCACATGGGGTTCGTCCTGATTGGCATCTATTCCGGTTCAACATTGGCGTTGCAGGGGGCACTGGTGCTAATGGTCGCCCACGGCCTGTCGGCGGCCGGGCTGTTCGTGCTCGGTGGCCAGCTGTACGAGCGCCTGCACACGCGCGATATGAGTCAGATGGGAGGCCTCTGGGGGCGGCTGGGCAGCCTGCCGGGCTTTTCCCTGGGCTTCGTGGCGGCCGCTTTGGGCATGCCCGGCACCGCCAATTTTGTGGGCGAATTTATGGTGCTGTTAGGCACTTTCCCCACGGCCCCTTGGATAGTGGTACTGGCCAGCGGTGGCCTGATCCTGTCCGCGATTTACGCCCTGACGCTAATGCAGAAAGTCTATTTCGGCCCCGCGCAAAAGTCAGCGCCGCTGCCGGGGCTGGACCCACGGGAATATTCGATGTTGCTGGGCACTTTTGCCCTGGTGCTGCTGTTTGGCCTTTTCCCGCAGCCGCTGCTCGATACCACCAGCACGGTGATGAGCGGGGTGCAGGGCCTGTTCGAAGCGCCGGTGGCAGAGGCGCCCCAAGGGGGCGGCACATCCGAAATGACCATTGACCGGGGAGGTTTGTAATGCCGGAGCAACTGTCACTGCTCGCTCTGGGACCTTTCGCGCTGGTGTGCGCGGCGGCGGTGGCCGTCATGCTGGGCATTGCCTGGCGGCGGATGCATGGGGTGTCTGCCGTGGTGACCGCGGTCGGCCTGGTCGGTGCTCTGGCGCTGGAACTGGCCCTGCAATCTCCCCGGACGCTGGAAACGCCGCTGCTGGTATTCGATGGCTTCACCACTTTTTCGGCACTCATGATTCTGGGGTCCGCCCTGGTGGTGGCGTTGCTCAGCCCCGCCTACCTTCGCGGCTATGCGGGGCCGCGGGAGGAGTTTTATCTGCTTTTACTGTGTGCGGCCGCCGGCGCCCTGATTCTGGTGGCAAGTCGGCACTTGGCGAGTTTGTTCTTCGGCCTGGAGCTGATGTCGATGCCACTCTACGGCATGCTGGCCTATCGCTTCCGCGACGGCCGTTCGCTTGAAGCCGGCATTAAGTACCTGGTCCTCTCCGCGGCTGGCAGCGCCTTTTTACTGTTCGGCATGGCGCTGCTCTACGCCGAGACCGGGGCATTGGCTTTCGCGGGCTTGGTGTCCGATGCCGGGCCCTGGGCGCTAGCTGGCGCGGGGCTGATGCTCGTGGGGCTGGGCTTCAAGCTCTCGGTGGTGCCCTTTCACCTTTGGACGCCGGATGTCTACCAGGGCGGACCAGTACCGGCAACGATGCTGCTCGCCACCGTCAGCAAATTTGCGGTGTTTATGGTGCTGCTGCGGTTGGTACTGGAAGTCCCGGCCTTTCGGGACGGGAGATTCTCTGTGCTACTCGCGGGCTTGGCGATTCTGACCATGGTGGTCGGGAACCTGCTGGCGCTGCGCCAGCCTGACCTCAAGCGGTTGCTGGGCTACTCTTCCATCGCCCATTTCGGTTACTTGCTGGTGGCGCTGGTGATCGGCAGCCGCTTTGCGGTGGAAGCCTCCGGGGTCTACCTGATCACCTACCTGGTGGCGACGCTGGCCGCCTTCGGCGTGGTCACCCGACTATCCAGCCCCTACGGGGAAGAAGAGGCCTCCGACCTTGCACACTACCGTGGCCTGTTTTGGCGCCGGCCCTGGCTGGCGGCCGCGCTTACCGTGGCGCTGCTGTCCCTGGCCGGGATTCCGTTTACCGCCGGCTTTATCGGTAAGTTCTACATTTTGGCGCTCGCCGTGGAAGTCGGCCGCTGGTGGCTGGTGGTGGCAATCATCGCTGGCAGTGCTATCGGCTTGTACTATTACCTTCGGGTAATGGTCGCGCTCTATCTTCGGGAAGGTGCAATCACCCATAAGGATAACGCCAGTAGCGGCGGGCGTGCGGGCGATGCCATCGTACTGGCGCTGGCGTTGCTGACGGTACTACTCGGCGTTTACCCGGCCCCCGCGATCGACTGGGTGGCCGGATTGCACTTCTAGCAACCGTTGGCGTTTCACGTCCCGGGGGGGCGGGTCGTACGTATCCCGGCCTTCCTTGGCCACTGGTTCAGCGCCTGTTTCCCGCTCTATGGAGTAAGCGGGTTTAGGCCGGCCTTAAATATAGGCGTTGGTGCGGTCGGTGTGGTCTGTGACGTCTTTAATGCCCTTGAGCTCGGGAAGCTTGTCCATCAGAGCGGTTTCCACCCCATTTTTCAGGGTAACTTCCACCGCGCCACAGCCCTGGCAGCCCCCGCCAAACCGCAGGATGGCGTAGTTGTCGTCGGTCAGCTCCACGAGGCTGACGTTGCCACCGTGGGAAGCCAGCCCCGGGTTCACTTCGTTGTAGAGGATGTAGTTCACCTTGTCTTCCAGGGGGCTGTCGTCGGTGATGGTGGGCATTTTGGCGTTAGGCGCCCGAATGGTGAGCTGCCCGCCCATGCGGTCTGGCGAGTAGTCGACGGTGGCGTCTTCCAGGTAGGGCAGGCTGCGCCCTTCAAAGTAGGCTTTGAAGCTTGTCAGTTCGACCACTTCGTCGTCTTCTTTTTCTTCGCCGGGGCGGCAATAGGCGATGCAGGTTTCAGCCTGGGGTGTGCCCGGGCTGGCGACGAACATGCGGATACCCACTCCCTCGCTGTCTTTCTGCTTGTCCAGAAGCTCTTTGAGGTATTGCTGAGCGGATTCGGTGATCTGTACGTTAACCATAAGCGGCGGTTGGAACTCCAGTACTGAGGTAGCTGTATACCTGATTGAATTACTCGGGTATTTTACGGGATATCGGCGTTGGAGACAAAGGGTTGCGGATTTGGAGGTTTCTTCGGGTCCGGTCTGGGGTGGGGTATGGCCTTTCAAGACACGCCGTAAACCCATCCCTGGGGGCTCGAATCGCGGGTCCCCCGCTCCACGGTCTTGAAAGGCCATACCCCACCCCAGACCTCAGTGCCAGTAACCACCTGGGTCGTTTTTGGCACTGAGAGCCGGGGTTGGGCATACCGGTTGTAGACTCTCTGAGGCATGGATGCCGATGAGAAGCCCCCAGGGACGGGTTTACGGCGGGTCTACAACCGGTATGCCCAACCCCGGCTCGGACGTCACGACAACCAACTTGGCCGAGAAGAGATCCCAAACCACCTAGAGCCTGCGGTCTGCCGCCATTTCTGCTAAAATCCACGCCCTTTCGAATGATGTCAACGCCCACAGAATAGGTAGCCCATGACCCTCGACCAAAACCGTCAAACCCGCCTGGACACCCTCCACCGCCTAGTGCGCGAGCGTATTCTGATCCTGGACGGCGGCATGGGCACCATGATCCAAAACCTCAAACTGAGCGAGGCGGAATACCGCGGCAAGCGCTTTGCGGACTACCACAGAGACGTCGCGGGCAACAACGACCTGCTGGCCATCTCCCAGCCCGAAATGCTCAAAGACATCTACAAAGGCTACCTGGACGCCGGCGCCGACATCATCGAAACCAACACCTTCAACTCCACCCGCGTCTCCATGGCGGACTACGAAATGGAAGACCTGGTGCCGGAACTCAACCGGGCCGCCGCCCGCGTGGCGCGGGAAATCGCCGACGACTACACCCTCGACAACCCCGACAAACCGCGCTTCGTGGCCGGGGTGCTTGGGCCCACCAGTCGTACCTGCTCCATCTCCCCCGACGTGAATGACCCCGGGGCGCGCAACATTACTTTTGACGAACTGGTGGAAAACTACCTTGAGGCTCTGGATGGACTGGTACGCGGCGGCTCCGACCTGATTTTGGTGGAAACGGTGTTCGACACCCTCAACGCCAAAGCGGCCGTGTTCGCCGTGCAGGAATACTTTGAGAAGAACGACGTTGAGCTGCCGCTCATGATTTCCGGCACCATTACCGACGCCTCCGGCCGGACCCTTTCGGGGCAGACCACCGAAGCCTTTTACAACTCCCTGGCCCACGCCAACTCCTTCTCCATGGGCCTGAACTGCGCCCTGGGGGCCGAAGAGTTGCGCCCCTACGTGCAGGAAATGTCGCGCGTGGCCGATTGCTGGGTTTCCGCCCACCCCAACGCCGGCCTCCCCAATGAGTTTGGCGAGTACGACCAGTCTCCGGAGGAGATGGTGGCGGTGGTCGAAGAGTTCGCCGCCAGCGGCCTGGTGAACATTATCGGCGGTTGCTGCGGCACCGCGCCGGAGCATATCAAAGCCATTGCCGATGCCGTCGCCAAGCACGCGCCCCGCCAGAAGCCCGAGATTGAGCCGGCGTGCCGTCTGTCCGGCCTGGAGCCGTTCAACATTACCAAGGATTCCCTGTTCGTGAACGTGGGTGAGCGTTGTAATGTGACCGGTTCCGCCCGGTTCAAGCGGCTGATTATTGAGGAGGATTACACCACCGCGCTGGAAGTCGCGCTGGAGCAAGTGGAAGGCGGCGCCCAGATCGTCGACGTTAATATGGACGAGGCCATGCTCGATTCCGAGAAGGCCATGGTCCGCTTCCTTAACCTGATCGCTGGCGAGCCGGATATTGCGCGCGTGCCGGTTATGGTGGACTCTTCCAAGTGGACGGTGATCGAAGCCGGCCTGAAGTGCATTCAGGGCAAGCCCATCGTTAACTCCATCAGCATGAAGGAAGGCGAGGAGGAGTTTATCGAGCGCGCCCGGCTGTGCCGCCGTTACGGCGCCGCCGTAGTGGTGATGGCCTTCGACGAAGACGGGCAGGCCGACACAGCCGCGCGCAAAAAAGAAATTTGCGAACGCTCCTACCGCCTACTGGTGGACAAGGTGGGCTTCCCGCCTCAGGACATCATTTTTGACCCCAACATTTTCGCCATCGCCACCGGTATTGAAGAGCACAACAACTACGCGGTGGACTTTATCGAAGCCACCCGCTGGATTCGGGACAACCTGCCTCACGCCGGCGTGAGCGGCGGGGTTTCCAACGTGTCCTTCTCCTTCCGGGGTAATAACCCGGTACGCGAAGCGATTCACTCGGTGTTTCTCTACCACGCCATCCGCGCCGGGCTGAACATGGGCATCGTCAACGCCAGCCAGCTGGCTGTCTACGACGACCTGCCCGCCGAGCTGAAAGAAAAAGTCGAAGACGTGGTGCTCAACCGCAACGACAACGGCACTGAAGCACTGCTGGATATCGCCGAGAAGTACAAAGGCGACGGCAGCACCGGTGAGACAAAAGAAGACCTTGAATGGCGCAGCTGGCCGGTAGACAAGCGCATCGAGCACTCGCTGGTCAAAGGCATCACCGCCTTCATTATCGAAGACACTGAAGAGGCGCGGCAGAACGCCAACAAGCCTCTCGAAGTGATTGAAGGCCCGCTGATGGACGGCATGAACGTGGTGGGCGACCTGTTCGGTGCCGGCAAAATGTTCCTGCCCCAGGTGGTCAAATCCGCACGGGTGATGAAACAATCCGTGGCTTACCTGCAGCCTTACATTGAGGCGGAGAAAACCGAAGCCAGCAAGCCCAACGGCAAGATTCTGATGGCCACGGTGAAGGGCGACGTTCACGATATCGGCAAAAATATCGTAGGCGTGGTGTTGCAGTGCAACAACTATGAGGTGGTCGACCTGGGCGTAATGGTCCCGACGGAGAAAATTCTGAAAGTCGCCCAAGAAGAAAAGTGCGATATTATCGGCCTCTCGGGTCTTATCACCCCGTCCCTGGATGAAATGGTCAACGTCGCCCGGGAGATGCAGCGCCAGGGCATTGATAAGCCCCTGATGATTGGCGGCGCAACGACCTCGAAAGCGCACACCGCCGTCAAGATCGACCCCGCCTTTAACCTGAACCAGGTGGTCTACGTGGCGGATGCCTCCCGCGCCGTGGGCGTAGCCGGGCATTTGCTCTCGGATACCAGCCGGGAGAAGTTTGTCGGTGACCTACAAACCGAGTATGAGAAGGTGCGCGTACGCAACGCCAACCGCAAACCCCGCGGCACCCTGCGTACCTACCCGCAAGCGATTGAGAATGCGCCCAAGATGGGCTGGGAGGAATACACCCCACCAGTTCCCGCTTTCACCGGGTTGAAAGTGTTTGATGATTACCCGCTGGAGGACTTGCTGGACACGTTTGACTGGACGCCGTTCTTTATGTCCTGGGACCTTGTGGGCAAGTACCCGAAGATTCTCGACGATGATGTTGTGGGGGAAGCAGCCCGCAATCTATTTGATGACGCCCAGAAGATGCTGCGCAAGCTGATTGATGAGAAGCGCGTGAAAGCCCGGGGCGTTATCGGCTTCTGGCCGGCGAACACCGCACAGCATGACGATATTGAGCTGTATGACGAGCAGGGTAATGTGTTCGAAACCCTACATCATATTCGCCAGCAGAATCAGAAGCCGGGCAACGACCCCGCCAACTATTCACTGGCCGATTTTGTGGCACCGAAGGACAGTGGCAAGCAGGACTACGTGGGCGGCTTCGCGGTTACCGCTGGCATTGGTGCCGAGGAACTGGCCAAGGAGTATGAAAACGCCGGGGATGATTACAACAGCATTATGGTCAAGGCTCTGACGGACCGTTTGGCGGAGGCATTTGCGGAGCATATGCATCGCCGGGTTCGCAAGGAGTTCTGGGGCTATGAACCGGATGAACAACTGTCGAACGAGGAGTTGATTCGCGAGAAGTATACGGGCATCCGTCCTGCTCCCGGTTACCCGGCCTGCCCGGATCATACGGAGAAGGCAACGCTTTTCCGGGTGCTGGAGGCGGAGAAGAATACGGGCCTCGAGTTGACGGACAGTTTTGCAATGTATCCAACTGCTGCGGTTTCAGGTTGGTATTTCGCGCATCCGAAGTCGAAGTATTTTAATGTCGGCAAGATTCAGAAGGATCAGGTGGAGAGTTTGGCCAAGCGGAAGGATATGAGCCTGGTCGAGATGGAACGTTGGTTGAGCCCCATCTTGGGGTATGAGCCCGGGACTGATTAACCTTCGCATGGCATACCCGCTTTCCTAGGATTATCTCACCTCCGGTCCTGAAGCAGGTGTACGGGTACCAGACACGCCGTGAATACTTGACGTGAAGGGATTCACTAATGCCGCGAGGGCATGGATGCCATAGAGCAGCCCCTGTAGGCTTCTCATCGGCGTCCATGCCTCGGCTTGGGCTTCCATCACCCTAACACCTACATCCATGTAGGCGTCAGAGAGTCTACAAACAGTACACTGCCCGGACGCCCTCAGTGCCACACAATAAAAAATAGGTTTTTGCTCGGGCGCAACGATGCCCGACAGGGGCTTTCACCGTGCAAGAGTGATCCATGCTTCGCTTGTCACACCAACGCCCGCGTAAAACACGCGAGGGACGAGCGTTGCATTTGGCGCGTTAGAACTGGTGACATAATTTTCCTAGCAGCCATCCACCCATAGGAATTACTGCAAATCTGAATAGTGCGGATACTGTCGCAGCCAGAGCAACCCAGCCAATTACCGTATCATTACGCTCAAAGAAGTTTTGAACTTTAAACTCAATTGATTTAGTGCCCGACTTCCAGCCATCTCCGTTATAGTAGGTAAAACAAAACTCAAGGAAGTAGATACCTGGCCTAATATTTTTAGGCGTTGTTAAATAATACTTAACTGGAGCGTCATCTTGTTTCGTTTCTGTCAGGACTTGCGGTGGGTGGCCATCACCTGTATCTACAAATAGTGTGCTTTCATCCCACCCCTCTTGTTGGAGGCCCACCAAACCGAGAGTAATTCCGGTACTGGTAAACCTATCCTTGATTCCACCAAAGACGATTAAATCTGGCTCTTTCTCTTTTATGCTATGAAGCACATACGATTGCTCTTTGTCAAACACATCATCTGATGGATAGAAGACAGCCTTAGCACTTTTTATCTCTCCATAGCCAGTAAAATATTGCTCTACCTCAACTGCATCTCCGGGAGAAATTACTGATTTTTTTATACGCAAAGCTTGCTCATATGAGCCATGCCTTTCTGCGAATTTTCCACTTCTAGGCTTCTCCTTTGACATCATTGCTCCAAAATATTTCTAACAGCGTTATTAGACGAAAATTTTAAGTATTTCACATTTGGAACCTATTATATTATGCTCTATTGGGCCCGTCACTTCTGGCTTAGAATGTATCGATATAAAAACGGCGTGAAGCACCACCATCCCAGAAGCGAGTAAGCCAGCTCGATTTGAGTCGGTTTCCGCATGTCTCAGCAAGTATGTGTCCATATATTTCATGCTCCAACGTGGCATTCAGAGGCTCGTTCGCTGCAATGCAGTGTTAGGTCTAGCTGCAAGACTTTCAATCATAGCGACTGCGTTTTCTACGCCATTCTCCTCGCGGAGCTTTGCTCCAAGCCTTTCAGCTTGGCCAATGATAACCTCGCTGGTGGTCACTTCCTTAATAGCTGCTTTAAGTTTCTCAACCGTCAATTTTTTTAATGGGATGGGAACGGCAGCGGCCCTTAAGGCATGGACTTGATACCCCCAAAACGGTTGGTCCCCGAAAAATGGTACCACAACGGAGGGCTTACCCGCGCGTAATACAGCGCCAGTTGTCCCGGCGCCACCATGGTGAACCACGGCACTCACGCAGGGGAATAGCCACGCATGGGGCACTTGATCTATTTTGAGAATAGTCTCCGGCAACATTTCAGCTTTCAGCCCGCCCCACCCGGTCGCCAGAATACCTCGCAACCCCGCTTTCTGCAGTGCTTCAACTATGACACTTGCCAAACGCTCAGGGTCACGAGCTTTCATTGAACCAAAGCCAACATATACAGGCGGTGGGCCTGCGGCTAAGAAAGCTTCAAGTTCTGGCGGAGGGATATAGTTATGAGCATCATCGGTATGCCAATAACCACAAATACGAGCGGTTGATGGCCAATCAGCTGGTCGCGGGAGTACTAACCCACTGAACCCGTGCAAAACCGGAATAGGCGTGCCATCAGCGTTACATAACAGGTTAAATTCTTTAATTTTTGGCAAGTCGTTCTTTTTTCGCCATGCACGTACGTATTTCGCCACCGACCACCCAATCAGTTGATTAACAAAGCTGTACGAAAATCTATTATACCATCCGCCCAGCTTAAGACGAGGCAGCATCATGTTTGGGTATTCAGCAGTAGGCACCAGCCCGGGCACCACCAACGCCATTACGACGGGTATGCCTAGCTTTTCAGCAATATCAGGTGCTATAAATGCCTTTGGGTGAAAGACAATTATGGTTGGCCGAGATTGTTGTGCAGCGGTCCAGCTTTCCTCAACTAAAGCCCGCTGGATAGGACCAATTTGCTTTATCAGACCCAGCGTATGCCTTATTACCTGAAATATGTTGCTAGTATCTTCCAGCATGCCCTGTCCTTCAGGCGTTTCAAGCAACGCCAGCATGCCATCGTTCATAAACGCATATTGCAGCCCTACTGCTTCAATGGCGTCTCTGAATCGCCAGCTGGTTGCCACCGTTACGCAGTGCCCCGCTCGCTTTAAACCTTGCCCCAATGCAATATACGGCTGCACATCGCCCCGGGTTCCGTAGGTTAGAAGGAGTATGTTCATCGTGGTGGCCTAACAGTGTTGTTAGACGGGCGTGGAGCACCACCCGACTGACGCAAGATTTCACCCTTCTTGAACTGACGCCCAGAGAAACGGTATGGAGCAAATGACACCATACCGCTTCAGAGGTGATAGTCACCCAATCAAATTCGTAACTATTCAGCTCAATTTTTGAAAAAACACTTGACAGGGTTTTTCCGAGAAATTCTGAAAT
>NZ_JBDLLG010000033.1:0-42748 GCF_039822625.1 Marinimicrobium locisalis | reverse complement strand
CGAAATAGTCTCTACGTTTAGGCCGAAATTATACTGGATTTCCACAGGAATTTACGAAGAGCCTTATTCTTAGAAACTCATCTTCGGCTTCTTGCGCCACGTAAACATTGCGACCTGCTCCCGAAAAGGACGAGTAAATCAATGTATAACCTGTATAACCGCTCATTTTCTATTCCCTCTAGCTAGTTTTTACAACCCGAAAACTTCGACCCATAATTCTACGATACCGAGGTAGGATTTATATTCGGCGCGAGTTCCAATGGATAGCCACCATTTTTCTCCTCCTTAGATTCAGGGTAGACCCACGACTCCACACTTCGACTTTCAGAAAAGACATCCGAGGGGCCATAGTGCTTCTTAGCTTGCTCCCTTTGCTCTAAACTAGCATCTGACAGATTAAGCCTAACTGACGCCATTACTTCCTTGATAACACTTCGCGTCGCTTTGTTGCTTTCTTTAGCAGAGGCACTCCCAACGGCCCAAAACACCAAGGCCACATACTTCGTTCTATCTATGGGAGAGAAAAAACAAGAAAAGAAGGTGGACTCGCTATTTGATCGAGCAGAATCACCCGTTTTGTCAAACCAAACTTCGAAGTTAACCCAGTCATTTCCTTCGCTTTTATAAACACTCCAATTTACAGGGAATAGCTTAGCTTGTGTGGTACCACTTCCTGGCCCAAAGGAAAAGTACGCATCATAGATAAGCACCCTCTCTAAGTCCCTGTTACAAAAACAGTTCAGGCCTTTCTTGAGCTGGGAGGTATCGTTTACAGAAACAACGCAATCCAAGTTACCAATAGGCCTAGAGCGCCAAACCTCTCCATACATGCGCCACGATCGGTTTACAACGTATTTTACTCCAATACTCCCTTGCCCCTCGTCTCCCTGAGTTCCTTTCTCATCGTAATCATATATTCCGTTATCAAATATATTTATGTCGGGGCCGTCGTTTCTTTCCGTAAAGGGACAATCTTGTGGAGGAAGATCCAATTCCAAGCGCGTACCCGAAAGATCAAGTGAAAGGTGATCAAGACGGTCTAGGTTTTTGAAATAGGGGCGTTTTCGGGAGGCAAACAATCGCTTAATGGACACAAGTCACCGCCTTATCATCAAGTATCGGGGTATACCGCTTCGACGCATGAGCGCGATACCGCCGAGAGAAAACCGAAAGTGTACTACGCACCAAAGAGAAATGCGACAGAGGGGCCTTCCCCCTTCTCGGAGAGGCTGCGGGAGAGTCTATTTGTATCAGGATTCCAGACCCTGGCATAGTTTGATTCCTTGAATTCCCTGAGCGGACCCACGGCGGGATTAATGGGGCCATCTCTATTCGACCAGAGTGATGCTAGAGTTTTTCAGACGCCAAATCAATTATGAATGGAAAGTGGTAGTTTTCCGTGAACGGGTTCACACAGTTGACGCCAAAAATTACCTTTAAAATGGGGCCAATGACCCGCAAGAAGGACGACTCCTGAATGACGGAAGCCATCGTTCAATTAGATTACTGCCATGTGTCAAAAAAGGCCGGGCGCCTGCCTGTTTCGTTCCAAGTTGCTTTTCTAATGGATCGTGGGGTTAAAACGCAAGACGGGCGTTCCCTGCCCATTCTGCGCGTTACCTTAGGTGCATAACACTTCGGCCCTTTCTGGCGTTTTAGTAGGGGCAAGTTTCCCGATAGTCAGAGAAAACCCCGCTGACCAGTTCGTCTTCATGTTCGGCGCCGCATAGAAAAGGGCTGTAGCGTGTATCCTGGTCGAGGAAGCGCTTCATCCACGAGACGGCATACTTGCCCAACACGTTTTCGCCCGAATCGGAGAGCACGCAAAAGTGGCTGCCGTTGCTTACTTCCAGATAGGCTTTATCCAGACTTGATGGCAAGCTTTCGTAAAAGGCGAGTGCGTGGCGGCGAACCGAAGCGGTGGCGTCGTTCTCGCATCCAACAATTAGAGTGGGCACTTCCGTCGAGGAAAAACGGGAGCTGGAGTTCCAGGGGGCCAGCGGTACCGCTGCTTTAATTAGGGAGGGGTTGTCCTGGGCGGCAATCAAGGCGCCGCCGCCTCCCATGGAATGACCCATCACGCCCATTCGGTCAGCGTCGATCAGCCCTGCCAGAGGGCCCGCCCCTTGGTTCATATTGGCCACTTGGTTGAGTGCCGCCACTAGCTGCTCGGCACGCCGGTTGGGAGTATCGGAAGTACTCAGTGTATCAATGGTCACCGCGATAAACCCATGGGAGGCCAGAAGGTTACCCCACCAGCGAATGCTCGACTGCCGGGCGGTATAGCCGGGGGAGATGGCGATGACCGCGAAGGGCCCCTGAGCATTGTCTGGATAATATACAGTGGCTCCGCCAAAACCGGAGGCGGCAAAAGAGGAAATGCTTTCACTGCCGATGGAAAAGGGGCCCCGCTGCTGTTCCAGTAAAGCGTTCGTGGGGTCGGGGCCACGGGCATGCCCCTCTCCCCCGCTGCCATCGCCATTTCCATCATCGCCACCATCTCCGTTGTCACTGTCATCTCCGCCGCCGTTGTCGGGCTCTCCATCGTCGTCCCCACAAGTCGGTTCACAGTCGGGCGGCCCGACCTCCGCCCTCAGAAGAACGTTATCGATGGTGTAACGCTCGAAATAACGACCGGCTTCGACGGAGAAGCGGATATAAACATTGGGTTGATTCTCCGCATCAACGGGCAGCGCCAGCTCGGCTGAGCCATAGACGCTCTGCTCGGCACTGAGACGCATGAAGTTGTGACCATCCAGTGAGTAGGCCACCTCACCAAACTCACCCCGGTCCAAGCCGTAGGTAAAGTGATCAAACTGGAGGGTCAGGCCAGACAGGCCGTGGGTATCCAGCGGCCCCACCACCATGGACCCCGAATTACCGAAATAGCTACCACGTATGCGAGCTCCATACTCACTAAGCTCAACATAGCCTTCGGTCTCAAAAGCTCCGAAATTGTTTTCAAAGTCTTCCTCTAGAAGGACTTCATCGCTCAGTGCCTGAAAAGGCCAGAACAAGCCTCCCAGTAACATTGTCAAACCGAGTCGTTTTAATCCGTTGGTTAGTTTCATCAGTGCCTCCGTTGATAGTCAGTTTAGTTATTAGGACGCACTCCACTTGCGTTAATGTTGCAAAACGCGCCTAACATAAACAAATTGAACAAATATTTATGTGAAGCCATCTAGGTTTTGACGACATTTCGAAAAAAAAGACGCCAAACACTCGGGTCACACATCACGGAGGGGAGGCTTCCGAATAGGAGAACACTGGTACGGTGGCAGGTTTACAGGTGTTTAAAAAGGCCGGGCAGCCTCGGGGTTATACGGGGCTGCCCGGCGAGGGGCTCACGGTGGGGTCTGTGAGCCGGCATCGACAGAGGATCTAGTTTGCGGGTTCTGTCAGTACATCAATCAGTTCCGGTTCAATGATGCTGCCGTTATGGCGATCAAAGAGGGCAAAGCCGCCGTTACCGGCGTAGCCGTTATCCCAGTAAACCGGCACCATGTCGTGCTCGACGGCTGACTGGGTAATGTACTCGTTCCAGTAGCGACGGTATGCCTCGTGACCTTCCACGTTTTCCCGGGAAATCACCCCGTACTCACCGAGAATGACGCCAATGCCCTGATCAACAAACTGCGTCTGCATTTGCTCGAACTGAGAGTCCACATAGGACTCATTGGCCCAGGTTTCAGTGGCATTGGGGTCTGTGGCGATTGAGCCCCACTGGGTGATATCGCTGCTCTCATTCAGGGTAAAGTTGTAGGGGTCGTAGTAATGCACTTCCATCAACAAACGGTCCTCAACGGTATCGTCGGGAATCTCGGCAAAGTTCAAGGTGTGATCGATATTGGTGTTAAAACCCTGAACGACCAGGTAACGGTCGGCGTTGCCGCCGCCGGTGGCTCGCACGGCATCCACAAAGGTTTGGTTAAAGCTGTTTTGTACCGTGTAGTACTCTTCGGTGGGCGTACCGTAGTCCCCTTCCACCATCACTTCGTTGGTGCCGGCGAACAGCAACCGGTGATCATACCCCTGGAAGTGCTCAGCGATCTGAGTCCACATAATGGCCAAGCGGTTGTTCACATAGTCCTGCTCGGCGTAGGTGGGCTGCATCCAGCCATTGTCCCAGTGGATATTCATAATCACGTACATGTCCGCATCCAGGGCGTAGTTCACCACCTCTTCAACGCGCTCCATCCAGCTTTGCTCGATCACGAAGTTTTCAGCATCGGAAAACTTACTCCAGGCGACCGGGACGCGCAGCGTATCGAAACCGGCGGCTTTTACCGAGTCGATCAGTTCACGGGTAATCAGGGGGTTGCCCCAGGCGGTTTCTCCACCAACCGCTTCCAGAGAGTTACCGACGTTCCAACCCACACCCATTTCACCGGTCAACTCAACGGCGGTCAGGCCGCTGGGGACCGAGGCGGCGGAACTGGCGCTGCTGGATACACTGCTTGCACTGCTGGATACGCTACTGGCAACTCTGGAGCTGCTAACGGCGGAGCTGACGCTGCTAGAAGCACTGGAACAGCCCGCGCCCTCTTCAATGCCGTAAGGCGCCGGTTGGCTGCCGCAGGTAGCCGGGGACACACAGCTTTGCTGGTTTTCCCAGCCCCAGCCGGAGTCGGTTTGTTCACACAAAAGGTAGGAGCTTCCATACCAGTTGCAGCTATCACCACTGCTGCATTGGGCCACGGAACTGGCGGAGGAAGCGCTTGGTTCGGAGGAGCTGGATTCCGAGACGCTGGAAGAAGAGTCCGCCGCGCTGCTCGATTCTCCCGAGCTGGAGCTAGTCGCGGAGCCGCCGCAAATATCGCCCGTCACCGTCGGGGTTTCGGCGCCGTTGCTGGACTCAACCTGAAAACCAAAGGCCACGGTTTGCCCGGGCTGTACTGTGGCGTTCCAACCCATATCAGAGGCGGTATAAGGGTTGTCACCGCTGAGGCTGGCGTTCCAGCTGTTGGTTACCGTACTGTTGTCATAAGACCAGCTCACACTCCAGCCATCAATCGCGCTGGAACTGGTGTTGGTAATTTCAATGGCGGCGGTGGCACCACCACCCCAGTCATTCTCAATCAAGTACTCACAGCTGGCCGACTGAGCGCTGGCAAATGGCGTCGCCAACACACCGGCGCTCACTAAAAGCGCACTGCCGAGTTTTTTCAATGCGGAAATCGTCATGGAACGTCTCTCCTGTTATCGTTTTATTCAGGAAGTGAAGAACCGACTTCGCTGCCGCGAAGCAATTGACGCGCAAAATAAAAGGGGGCAGCGACTTGTCGATACAACTCATGGGCCCGCAACGTTGCTTACCACACTTTATTTTTAACCAGATGCAGGCCACTGGAGTATAACCAGTGTATTTTTAAATAAAATAACTTTTTTACTTTTGATCGAGAAATAAGTCACAGATTGGGGGATTGGCAGAAAATTAAACAAAAAGGGAGGGGTTAGGGGAGAAAACTCAAGCGTTTATATTTCGTTTCTAAATATAAACTATAACGGGTAATTATTATTTCTTATTTGGATGGACTTCGGACACCTCTGCCGTGACGTTGGCGGTGGGAACAAGCGGCAGGTCATTGACCTGCCGCTTCGGCTTCAAGACGATGCCTTCCACTTGATATTGCACCCCAGGCTCGGTTTCTGCTGATCGGCCGGCGGCTCCTTCCCCTGCGCCACCTGTTCGGCCGCAGCCAACAAATCGGCGCCGGTAACCGGGACGTCATTGCCGGGACGGCTCTCATCCAACTGCCCGCGATACATCAACCGGCGGTTGCGGTCAAACAGAAAAAAGTCCGGCGTACAGGCCGCATCAAAGGACTTGGCGACTTTCTGGCTCTCGTCGTACAGATAGGGAAACGCCAGCTTGTACTCTTTGGCAAAGAGCGCCATTTTATCCGGCGCATCGTCGGGGTATTCCTTTACATCGTTCGAGCTAATGGCGATGCAACGGATACCCATATCGTTAAGTTTGTCATTGAGCTCCTCTAAAAAGGGCGCGATATGCAGAACAAAGGGGCAGTGATTGCAAATAAACATCACCACCAACCCCTTCTCACCCATACGCTGGCTCAGTTTCCAGGTTTCACCGGCGGGGTCCGGCAGCACCGTATCCGGTAACTCGGTTCCTAGGGGCAACATGTTCGAGGGAGTGCGGGCCATTGAGGCATCCTCCTGTTTATGGGGCTTTCTCGGCGCTTCGGTTCAACGTCTAAGATAACGGCACCGGAGGTGGCAATAGCCTAGGTAGCCGTAAAAGCCCCGGTGAAACGAAAGGCTAAGCGTTAATTGTATACCTCGGGCAGGTCGCTGTTAAACAGGGTGAAGTCGTCCTGATAGAAAGCCCGAAAGTCTTCCAAGGTGCCTCTCTCGCGCTCGTGAGGCAGGGTAGTGGGCACCCAATAGTGCGGCTTACCGCCGTTGACGCCCTCGGGCGCGTTTCGCCAGACCAGCAGGTAAGCGATTTTCCGCGCCTGCTCGTCACTTTTCAGTGTCTGCAGCAGCTTGCGGTACCAGCAGTTGTCGTACTTACCGGCCTCCACATCCGGTGCGCGAATGCCAATTTCGGCGATGGCGGCCACCTTGCCCCGGGCCTCGGCCATGCGTACCACCAGGGCGGCGTTGTCACGGACGTTCCGAAACCAGTCGGCGTTATCGGCTACCGGACCGTAGGTGTCGAAGCCCAACACATCCACCCATTGGTCTCCCGGGTAACGTTCTTCGTAGGCCGCTTCAGTGGCAGGCCAGAAGGCGTTGGGAGAATAGGCGTAGAGGAAGTTGTCGACCCCCCGCACCTGGCGCAGATAATCGACGGTAAAGCGATAAAGGGCCTTGTATTGTTCAGGTGTGGATTGGTCCGCTCCCCACCAGAACCAGTTGCCGGTGTTTTCATGAAGCACCCGGTAAATAACAGGGACGGCGGTTCCGTCCTCGGCCTTCAGGTTCAGAGCCCACTGAGCCAACTGATCCAGATAGCCGGTATAGACCTCGTGCGCTTCTCCCCCGGGCAAAGCCGCCTCCACGGCTGGGGTGGTATCCCAAGAGGTGCCGGCGGGGAAAATACCTTTTTGATCTTCAGTCAGAGGGTTGTCCAGGTGCGTGCTGATGGTGATGATGCCGCCGCGCTCATAGGCTTTTATGGCCTGCTCGGTGATGTCCCCTTCTATCTTGGGCTCCACAATGGAGAGGGTGTCCCAGCCGTAAACGGCGGCGAAATCTCCCACCGAGTTGTAGGTATCGGACTGGGTACCATCGGTCGTTTCTATGGTGAGCCCCTGAGTGGTCTCATGCTGATGCCCGAAAAGAATACCTTCTCCCATCTGCTGGCGCAGAAAGTGGAACAATGCCCGGGTCTGCGGGCTAGCGGCGGAGTCGACCGGGGAGGGCTCTGCCGGGGCGGGCCCAGCACTGACGCAACCGCCGAGAAGCAGGCCAACCAAGGCGCCGATGGCGGCTTTTTGCATAATTTGCATTGAGGTACCTCGCCCAGGTTTGGCAGCTTAGCTTAGGAGGATAGATTCATCTCTGCCATTGCGCAGCCCCCGATTATGGCTGCCTCGGCTTCTCTGCGGCGGAGATCTATGGCAATTCTTTAGGGTAGCAGGTTCTAGCCGGGCGCTCGGACTGGCGGCTAGCGTCGCCGGAAGCGAGCATGCCCAATCGCTCTGACAATGTAAAGGCGACTCCCTATCGATCCAGCCCGCCAGCTTTATTTCATTATGACTATAACTCTGCTACTATTGCCCCTTGTCGTTAGCAGGCACTTACAGTTCGGCCACACTCCTGTTAGGTACGGTTTATATTTGCGGGAACAGGGGGTAAACTCCTAAAAGACCGCGTTATAAGCGGCGTCGGGTGTTTTTAATAAGCCCGGAATAACCAGTGACGGACGAAGGGCGTAAACACCGCTCTTTGAGCCGGTACGCAATAATCAACCTTGGCAGTAACAGAGCATGACTGTACCGAGTCAGGCTATTGTGCCGCCCGCTGTGTGCGCTGCCTAAACATCTACACAACCGACATCAGGGGGCTACCGGTCTCCCGTGACGGCCTTTGTGTGTTGAGAGGAAATGTGAGAATGACTTTTATCAACGACGATTTTTTGCTCGACACCGAGCAAGCCAAGGCGTTGTACCACGACTACGCCAAAGACATGCCCATCATCGATTACCACTGCCACCTTCCCCCGGAGCAGATCGGTGAAAACAAACAGTTTAAAAATCTGAGCGAAGTCTGGCTGGCGGGCGATCACTACAAGTGGCGAGCCATGCGCTCCGACGGCGTGAGCGAGAAATATTGCACGGGCGATGCCAGTGACTGGGAGAAATTCCAGGCGTGGGCGCAAACCGTGCCCAACACCCTGCGCAATCCCTTATACCACTGGACCCATCTGGAGCTGAAAAAGCCCTTTGGCATTACCGACAAGCTCCTCAGCGGCGACACCGCCCGCGAGGTCTGGGACCAGTGCAACGAGTTGCTGGCCACCCCCGAGTTCAGCGCCAAGGGGCTGATTACCCAGGCCAACGTGAAGGTCATTTGCACGACCGATGACCCGACACACGACCTGCGACACCACCGGGATATCGCCGCGGACAGCCACTTCAACACCAATGTGCTGCCCACTTGGCGCCCCGACAAGGCCATGGCGGCCGAGGATACCCAAGCCTACAACACGTACTTGGACCGCTTGGCGGAAGTCAGCGATACCGAAATCAGCAGCTATGACGACCTGATGTCGGCCTTGCAAAAGCGCCATGACTTCTTTCACGAGCAAGGCTGCCGTCTGTCGGATCACGGCCTGGAAACCGTGCATGCCGCGGATTACACCGAGGCGGAGATCAAGGCCATCTTTACCAAGGTTCGCGGTGGTACCGACCTATCAGAGAACGAGCTGGAGAAGTTCTACTCCGCCATGCTGGTGGAATTCGCCCGCCAGGACCACGAGAAAGGTTGGGTGCAGCAATACCACATCGGGGCTATTCGCAATAATAATCCGCGCTTGTTCCGCACCGTGGGCGCCGACGCCGGCTTTGACTCCATCGGCGACCACAACTATGCCAAGCCTTTGGCGAAGTTTCTGGGCCGGCTGGACAATGACGACCGCCTGGCCAAAACAATTCTGTACAACCTGAACCCGCGCGATAACGAAATGATCGGCACCATGATCGGTAACTTCCAAGACGGCTCCGCGCCGGGGAAGATGCAGTTCGGCAGTGGCTGGTGGTTTATGGATCAGCTCGATGGCATGAAGCGGCAAATGGAAGCGCTGAGCCAGTTGGGGCTCCTCAGCCGCTTTGTGGGCATGCTGACCGATAGCCGCAGCTTCCTGAGCTATTCCCGGCACGAATATTTCCGCCGGCTGCTGTGCCGCACGCTCGGCCACGACATTGTCAACGGGCTGGTACCCAATGATTTGCCGATGATCGGAGGCATGGTGCAGGACATTAGCTTCAACAACGCCCGGGATTACTTCCCGTTTGAAGTTCCGAAGTAAGCCGTCTTAGCCCTTCGGTGAGAAGCTTTAACGCCCGGCTCCGCGCCGGGCGTTCTGCTTCTCCAGCCTCGCCCGGTTTGTGACCACCCACCCATCTTAAGAGTGTGACTTGACAGCCCTAAAGCCGAAAGCGGAAGCTACAAAAACACTCTGACCCCCGTGGTAACCCCGTGAACAACAGCGACCTATTCGCCACTTTCCTATTTTCCCTGTCAGTGACCACTCCGATCTTTCTGATGGTGGCGCTCGGCTCGGTGTTGCGCCGCGTGGGCCTGATTGACGAGACCTTTATTAATACCGCCTCGCGTCTGGTTTTCTCCGTGGGGCTGCCCGTTCTTCTGTTTTTCAGCAATGCCACGGCGGATTTTGGCTCGGCCACCGACGGACGTATTCTTATTGCGGTGGTCGCCGGCGCAGTGCTGATTTTTGTGCTGAGTCTCGCCACCGCCGACTGGTTCGTGCGAGACAAGCGGGACCGAGGTGTTCTCACTCAGGCGGCTTTTCGCGGCAACCTGGTCATTATCGGCCTGGCCTATTGCGCTAACGCCTACGGGGAAAGCGGTGTTGCCATGGCGGCACTTCCCCTGGCAGTCACCATCGTCCTCTATAACGTCCTCTCCGTGGTGGCTCTCAACCGGGATCTGGACCAGGAGCGCGGCCTGCACGGGGTCTTTGTGGGCATCGTGCGCAACCCACTGATTATTGGCATTCTCGCGGGTCTGCTTTACGGGGCGGTGGCCCCACCGATTGCCGAGCCGATCCGTCGGGCAGGCAACTATTTGGGCGAGATGACCCTGCCGCTGGCGTTGCTGTGTGTCGGGGGCTCGCTGGATCTGAAGTCACTGGGGCAAATGGGCGGGGGGGCGCTCGCGGCCAACTGCTGGAAGCTGATTCTCTCCCCGCTGGTCGCGGTGGCACTGGCACTCGTGTTGGGGTTGGAAGGGGAAGCGGTGGCTGTGGTGTTCCTACTGGCGGCCTCGCCGACCGCCACGGCGAGTTTTGTCATGGTGCGTGCCATGGGCGGTAACGCCGCCCTGGCCGCCACCATGATCGTTCAAACCACCCTATTCGGGCTAATCACCGTCACGCTCGGACTCTGGCTGGTGGAAGCCTTCCTGCCGGCTCTTTGAGAACCGCCGGCTAGTTGTCGTCCTTAATCTGCTCCTGGATCTCATCGTACGTCTCGTGGCGAACATCCTCGCCTTTGACCAAGTAGACGACGTATTGAGCCAGATTGCGGGCGTGGTCACCAATGCGCTCCAGAGCCCGCAGGCTCCACATAATGTTCAACGCGCGGGTGATGGACCGAGGGTCCTCAATCATGAAAGTGATCATTTCACGCATGGCGGAGTTGTACTCCATATCCACCGTTTTGTCCGTTTGCACCACGCGCAGTGCCAGTTCCAGATCAAGACGAGCGAACGCGTCCAGCGCATCACTGAGCATGCGCGAGACGTGTCCGCCGATGTGCCGCACTTCCACGTAACCTCGAGGCGAGCCCGAGCCCTCGCCGCTTAACGCCAGAGCCTGACGGGCGATTTTACTGGCCTCGTCACCCACACGTTCCAGATCGGTAATCGCCTTGGTCACGGCAATGACCAGACGAAGATCACTTGCCGCCGGCTGGCGGCGGGCGAGAATACGAATGCACTCTTCGTCGATATCCAGCTCCATGTCATTGACCTCGTCATCGCCTCGAACCACCCGCTCGGCGGTTTCGGCGTCGACGTCAATCAGGGCCTGGATGGCATCGTTGACCTGGCGCTGCGCTAGCCCACCCATCTCGGAGAGCTTGGTTTTTATTTCGTCCAGCTCCTGATTGTATTGCTGCGAGATATGATGGGTGTGAGATTTAATATCCATAACCATAATGAGCGCCCCTCCTAGCCGTAACGGCCAGTGATGTAATCTTCAGTTTGCTTGTTGTTCGGATTGGTGAACAACGAGTCGGTATCCCCGTACTCAACCAGATCCCCCATATACATAAACGCAGTATAGTCCGACACTCGCGCGGCCTGCTGCATATTATGGGTAACTATAACAATGGTGTACTGATTCTTCAGCTCGTAAATCAGCTCTTCAATCTTGAGTGTTGAAATCGGGTCCAAGGCCGAAGCCGGCTCATCCAACAGAATCACTTCTGGTTCAATGGCGATGGCGCGCGCAATAACCAATCGCTGCTGCTGACCGCCGGACAGGCCAAAGGCATTGTCATGCAGGCGGTCTTTCACCTCCTCCCACAAGGCGGCGCCCCTCAGTGAGTTTTCCACCACTTCGTCCAGCACCCGACGAGACTTTACCCCCTGAAGTCGAAGACCGTAGGCCACGTTTTCATAGATAGACTTAGGGAAGGGGTTGGGTTTCTGGAACACCATGCCCACCTGCCGGCGCAGCTCGGCGACATCCACCTTTTTGTCATAGATATTCTTACCGTCCATCAGCAGCTCGCCCTCAATACGGCAGCTGTCCACCAGGTCGTTCATCCGATTGAAGCAACGCAGCAATGTAGACTTGCCACAGCCGGAAGGACCAATAAACGCCGTTACCTTCTTTTCCGGAATTTTCAAGTTGACGTTCTTCAGAGCCTGATCATTGCCGTAAAACAGTTTCAGGTTGTTGATCTGGAGTTTAATGGACTCGTCTTCCAGTGCCATGGGGGTACCCTGTATTTGCGGTCGGGGCGCGGCGGCCCCCGCTGCGTCAGCGGAGCGGCTCTGTGCCGATTCATCGTTTCGTTCAGTTGTCTGTTCTAGCATGGTTCGCTCCCGCTATCAATCCGAGGCGCTGCGGTATTTCTCCCGCAGGCTGTTGCGAATTTTGATCGCTGTCAGGTTCAACACAATAATCAATAGCACCAGCGTCAGCGCCGTGGCGTACACCAGCGGACGAGCGGCCTCTACGTTGGGGCTCTGAAAGCCTACATCGTAGATATGGAAGCCCAGGTGCATGATTTTCTGGTCCAGGTGCAAGTAGGGATAGTTGCCGTCAATCGGTAGGCTGGGCGCCAGCTTTACCACGCCCACCAACATCAGTGGTGCCACTTCCCCGGCGGCGCGGGCAATGGCGAGAATCAGCCCGGTCATCATGCCGGGTGTCGCCAGGGGCACCACCACCTTCCAAAGGGTTTCCGATTTGGTGGCCCCCAGCGCCAGGCTACCCTGGCGAATGGTGCTGGGAATCCGGGCCAACCCCTCCTCGGTGGAGACAATCACCACCGGAAGGGTCAGCAGCGCCAGTGTGAGCGACGCCCAAAATAGACCCGGCGTACCAAACGTCGGGGCCGGAAGAGAGGCGGGAAAGAACAGTTCATCGATATTCCCGCCGAGAAAGTAGACAAAGAAGCCCAGCCCGAAGACGCCATACACAATTGAGGGCACGCCGGCCAGGTTGTAAACCGAAATTCGTATCAGCTTCAGGAAAGTGCCCTGGTGGGCATACTCACGCAGATAAATGGCCGCAAGGACGCCCAGAGGCGTCACCATGATGGACATAACCAAAACCATGGTTACAGTCCCGAAAATAGCGGGGAAAATGCCACCCTCGGTATTCGCCTCTCTGGGTTCCTCGGTCAAAAACTCCCAGAAACGTTCCATGTAATGGCCGAGTTTGCCAAACAACCCCAACTGATTCGGACGGGTTACCCGAACAATGTTGTCAAGCCCAATGGTGCGCTCAGTGCCGTCCACGGTCACCACCTCGAAACTGTCGCGTTCAAGCTGCCGATAGAGGGCATCGCGCTCCTGTTTGATCTCGGCGTACTGGGCGTTGAGCACCTCCCGCTCCTCGGCGATACGCGCCTGCGCTTCGGCCAACTCCTGACCGGATACGCCTTCCAGCTCAAGACGTCGCTCCTCGAGCCGCAATCGCTCCAGTTCATGGTTAACCGCGCCAATTTCCGACTCTTCCATATGGTTGATTTTCGCGTGCAACTCTACGCTGCGGTCCACCCGTTGATGCAGCTCCTCCCAGAAGCGATCATCGCCCACACGAGCGACTTGTTCGCCCTGTTCATTGAGAGCGACCGGGAAGCCGTAAAAGTTACCCCACTCCCGCCTCTCAATCATCATGGCGTTATCCGGGTAGCTCCACGGGCCCATTCCCACATCCAGGTACCAACTGAAGTCGGCACCTAAGTCCCGGTTACCCTCTTTAATCAAGTAACGCGTCACCAATAACACGTCCTCATCGACGGCATAACCGTTGGTTCGCGCCACTTCTGCGGAAATAACTTCCTTGCGAACCATCTCGCCCAACACCGCTTCCGTCTCGCCGGACTCGTTAACGGAGGTGGTTTTTAGAATATCGGCCGGCCAAAAATGACCGAAGCCCCGCACGGCGATTAGGCCAAGCAGCCCCACCACCATAATCATACACAGGGCCACCGCGCCGCCATTCAGCCAGACCCAGGGGGCACCACTTTTAAACCACGCTTTCATCTATCAGGCTCCCGAATCGTTACAGATTGCTGTAGCGTTTGCGTAAACGCTGGCGAATGACTTCCGCAAGGGTGTTGACCAGGAAAGTCAGTGACAGAAGCACCAGGGCCGCCAGGAACAAAACCCTAAAGTGAGTACTGTCGATGGCGGTTTCCGGTAGCTCCACGGCGATATTGGCGGACAGGGTGCGCATGCCCTCAAAGATGTTGAAGTTCAAAACCGGACTGTTACCGGTCGCCATCAACACGATCATGGTCTCCCCCACGGCCCGGCCAAAGCCCATCATCACGGCGGAGAAAATCCCCGGACTGGCCGTCGGTAATACAACGCCAACAACCGTTTGCCAGCGCGTCGCCCCCAATGCCAGGGACCCCTGCGTCAGGTGACGCGGGACATTGAACACCGCATCTTCGGCAATGGAGAAGATCGTCGGGATCACCGCAAAGCCCATTGCCAACCCCACTACCAGTGCGTTCCGTTGGTCATAGTCAATGTTGTGGTTCGTCAGCCACTGGCGCATGCTGCCATCAAAGAACCACACCTCAATGTAGGGACTGAGCGCCACGCAGGCCCAACCGATCAAGATCAGGGGAACAACCAGAATAGCCGCTTCCCACCCCTCGGAAATACTATTACGAATAAACGAAGGTAAGGTGCTCCACATCAGGCCCACCGCTAACATGGTCACCGGCAACATGATCAAAATACTGAAGATAGCGGGAAGGTGATTTTCCAGAAACGGCGCCAACCAAAGGCCGGCAAGAAAACCGAGAATCACCGTGGGCAACGCTTCCATAATCTCAATGGTGGGCTTGACCACACCGCGCAGCTTGGGGGTCATAAAGTACGCGGTGTATACCGCGCCCATGACGCCCAAAGGAATGGCAAACAACATGGCGAAGAACGCCGCTTTGAGCGTGCCGATGGACAGCGGCACCAAGCTCATTTTGGGCTCGAAGGACTCCGAGGAACCCGAAGCCTGCCATACGTATTCCGGCTGCTGGCGCCCTTCATACCAGACTTTCTGCCACATGGAACTGAACGACACTTCCGGGTGTTTATTCCACACATCGGCAATATGCAGCCGCTGCTGGTCATCAAGCGCCAATAACCGGCCGTTAATGGGTGAAAGAGCCAGTTGTTCGATCGAGTTGTCCGCAACCGACTTGATCACCAGCGTATCGGATGAGGTACCGTAAAACAGGCCGACTTGGCCCTGCGAGTCGGCGGCGGCGAAACCCTTGCGGGTATATTCCGGCGCGATGGCGGTAACCGGTCCGGCGAGGGACTCGAAATCCCTGACCGGCTGGAGGTGAAAACGGTTGCTGTCATCGCGAATCAGGTACCACTGGCTGACGGAACCGCTCTCCGTGCCCACAATCACCGACAGCGTGCCCACCAGAAACTCCATGGAGGTGACCTGGCCACGTTCAGTGGGCACCGTTTCGAGCAAGTGGGCATTACTGGGCATTTCAACATTGTAGAAGTGCAGCTGCGCTTGGTCGTCCGCGACGACCAAGAACCGTCCGGAGTCGTCCACCAGCAGCTTCTGGACCTCCGCTCCGCCTGGCAGAGGGGGCAGAGTAAAGCGAGTCGCCTGTACCGAGCCACTGTCCCCAAAGAGGCTCTGACTCATACGAAAGCGCCCCAGCACCAAGCGCCGGTCCTCCGCAACGCCGGCCAGCATGATTCCCATGTCGGTGTTCTGCACACTGAGCTTGGTAACCGGCTGGCCGCTTTCAGCAAGCACCACCGGCTCTTCACCCAGGGGATACTCAAGCCCTGGCGTGACCAACCGCTGGTCACCGGGGTAGCTCAGCTCGTAGTCTTCCCGAACCACCGACGCCTGACCGTTGGAGAAGCCGTACGCCACCAACTTATCATTCGGCACACTGTGCCCGACCGCGCTGACGGTCAGGCTTTCCGAACCCGGCGCTTGGAACGAGGCCAGGACCTGACCCGAGTCCACATTGAAAAAATGAATATCTCCAGAGGCGCTGAAACTCGCGCCCATTTCCTCGTAGCGCTCAAGCACAAGATGGCGGACACGGTCGTCACCCTCGGAAATGTCGAACCGGTAGTCGGAGGTGACGTCAATGCTGCTGCCGCGCAGTAAGGGCGCCACTTCGGAGAAAAGGTATAAAAAGATCAACGCCAACGAGGCCACTACCATCATTCCCGCGGTACCAACACCGTAGCGGGACAAACCATCCTTGAACCGTCGAACTTTGCGCAGGCGGGCGCGTTGCTCGGCATTGGGCATCAAACTCTGGCGAGCGTGGGGGTTAGACTGTCGCTCTGACATAGTGCGTGAATCCTGGGCCGGAGAATCTCGGTCAAAGCTCTCAAAAGGAGGACTCTGACGAAAGCGCGTGCATCCTAACAAGGTAAGATGACATTTTTGTGACAACCATATGACAAAGGGGCATCCCGCCACGCGGTGATGCCCCTTCTTCTGTCCATCCAGCTCAATGGACGGCCAACAGCCCCTGCTGACCTATCCGTGCTGGGCTAGGGTTTTATAACCCCAGTTCCTTGTAGACCCGCTCCACTACCGTAGCGGGCAGCGGAATGTACCCATCCCGAACAACCACTTCCTGCCCCTGCTTGGAAAGCACCATCTTCAGGAACTCCGCCTGCATCGGATCCAAATCACGGTTGGGGTGCTTATTGACGTAGATATAGAGGAAACGAGAGAGCGGGTAGGAACCGTTTGAGGCGTTTTCCGAGGTGGGAGCGGCGAAATCCTGGCCTTCTTCACGTGCCAGGGGAACGGCGCGAACACTGGAGGTCTTGTAGCCGATGCCGGAGTAGCCGATGGCATTGCGGCTCTCGCTCACGCCCTGTACCACCGAGGCCGAACCGGGCTGCTCGTTGATGCCGGCTTTGTAATCACCGCCACACAAGGCATGTTCTTTAAAATAGCCGTAAGTGCCTGATACCGCGTTGCGGCTGTACAGAGCGATATCGCGGTTTTCCCAGTCCCCTTCCAGACCGACCTGGCCCCACCGGGTAATGTCTTCCGGATAGCCGCAGCGACGGGTTTCCGAGAACATCGCATCCACCTGCGGGAGGGTAAGACCTTTGATCGGGTTGTCTTTGTTCACATATACGGCCAGAACATCCACCGCCACTGGCACGGCAGTCGGCTTGTAGCCTTGAGCCTTCTCAAAGGAGCGAATTTCAGAGGATTTCATCTCGCGGCTCATGGGGCCGAAATTCGCCGTTCCCTGCGTCAGAGCGGGCGGAGCGGTTGAGGAACCCGCGCCCTGAATTTGAATGTTGACGTTCGGATAGAATTTGGCGAACTCCTCCGCCCAGAGCGTCATCAGGTTATTCAGGGTATCGGAGCCGATGCTGGTGACGTTGCCGGAAACGCCTGACACCGCCTCGTACTCCGGCAGGTTCGGGTCAACTTCGGTTTGTGCCTGGGTAGCGGCGGCACACACCATGGAGCCGGCCAGGGCCAGACCTTTGAAGAATGTAATGGCGTTCATAGAGCGCTCCTCTCAATCAGTGAATTGGGTCCCCCGATGTGGGTCATACCCCATCTGAAGCGGCACTCTACCGGCCTGACATGACAGTTCTGTGACAGCAGCGCCATAAATGTGTCAAAAGTTTGCAATAAATAACAAGCGGCGCCTCACAAAAAAAGCGGCCCTTGGGCCGCTTTTCTAGGTTCGTTTGTTACTGCCGATCAGCTGGTATAAACCGGGCCCACGCCTGAACTCCATACGATAACGGTGGAGACCATCACCACGACCGCCAATACCAGTCCAACGGTAATCACGGAGCTGGCATAGATGAAACCACGCTCTTTGGGGATATTCATTAAAATGGGGATGCCTTCGTAAATCAGGTATACCGAGTAGCAGGCCGCCAACACATACACCGAGACCACCAGCCAAAGCTGCGGATAGACCAAAACTACCCCTGCCAGCATCATCGGGATGGCCGAGTAAACCGCCAGTGCCGTGCCTTCAAAATGCCGCTGCTTGGCATCGTCCGCGACCCCAAAGCTTCGGGACATCCAGTTAATGTATTCGCCCAGCACGTAGATCGCCACCAGTTGGGCAATGTAAGTGGCGGCACACATTAAGAGCGCGCTCTGGCTGGTTAGGCGAACCATCCCGCCGTTACCCACACTCCAACCCACCTCGGTCACACCGAAATAGGCGGCAATGCAGGGAATCAGCGCCAGCAAAGGCACATGACGAAGGTAAACCGCCAGAAAAGATTCTTTGTCGCTGCGAATACGCTGCCACTCGCGATCGGGATTGGTGAAAATACCCAGGGTGTGTTGCAACATCGCCATACGATCGTACTCCTGTTACTAATTGTTATATACCCACAGTATCCAGGAGTGAGGAGGGAGCCGCAAATAAGTATTCGCAATAACTAAAAGCTGTTAATCGGCTTAAGTTATAAAGAAACCACTATTTGACGACTTTCAGATTGGGGCGTTTTGCACCTTCCTTTTGAGCCGGCTTCTTACCTGAGTCAGGGTCGGGTTTCGGCGGCTCGGGGTTGGGCTCGGGCTCAAAGACCATGCCCTGTCCATTCTCCCGCGCGTAGATACCCAGCACCGACCCGCAGGGAATGACCAAGTCCGTCGGAATACCGCCGAAACGGGCATTGAAGTTGATTTGCTCCAGCCCGATAAAGAGGTCTTTGACCGCCGTGGGGTTAATATTGAGGACGATCTGGCCCTCCTTATTGACGTGCTGTTGCGGCACCTCAACGCCCGGGCCCTGGGCGTCCACCAGGATGTAAGGGGTACAGCCGTTGTCGACGATCCACTCGTAGAGCGCGCGGATCATGTAGGGCCTGCTGGAGGTCATTGCCATAAGACGGTCTCCCCTCGTAACTGCGTGGGATTTCCCCAGGAATGCAAAGTGTGAATGTGAGGTTTAGCGGGCTTGCATGTCCCGTTCAACCTCGGTCAGGCTTTTGATAAAGCCGTCACGGGCGAATAGCCGCTTTTGGTAAACAAGCAGCGGCTGGGCCTGCCGACCTTTGCCAAGATCAATCTCAAGCATCGGCAAACGCCACAAAATGGGCGCCAGGCAACAGTCCACAATAGTGAACTCCTCGCTCATAAAGAACGGCATTTCCGCAAAAATGGGCGAAATCGCCAACAGGCTCTCCTTAAGCGCCTTGCGTGCCTTGGTCACCGTTTCCTTGCTCTTGCTGTAGAGTATGGTGTCTACCAATGGCGCCCAGTCGCGCTCCAGGCGATACATCCAGAGCCGGCTCTGAGCTCTAGCCACGGGGTACACCGGGAGCAAGGGCGGGTGCGGGAAGCGCTCATCCAAATACTCCATGATGACTTTGGACTCATACAGCGCCAGGTCACGGTCCACCAGCGTCGGCAGGGTATTGTAGGGGTTAAGCTCCGCCAGTTCCCGAGGCTTGTTTTTGGGGTCGACATCGATCACATCGGCCGACACCCCTTTTTCCGCGAGCACTATCCTTACCCGATGGCTGTAATGGTCACCGCCGTCGGAAAACAGAGTCATGGATGAGCGTTTAGTCACCACACCCATTGGCAAATACCTCCCCAGAGATCAAACCGGGGCGCCGGAAGGCGCCCCTTGATTACCCAGTCTAGTGAATTCCCTTCCAGTACTCGCGATTGAGCAGGTACACGAAAACAAACAACACTGACAGGAATAGCAGCACAAACACACCCATGCGCTCGCGTTCCATAGCCGCGGGCTCGCCCAGGTACTCCAGGAAGTTCACCAGATCATAGATCACCTGGTCGAATTCTTCCTCACTCATACTGCCTTCAATTTCCCCAGGCTCCAGACTACCACACTCTTCATCAATCACAGGGTTTCCCGCGCCATCGCGGACAATATGTCCATGGCTATCGCGCTTGGGGCCGGCGGCACACACCGGCAAACCCTGTAAATCAATCATCACATGGGGCATGCCCACATTTTCAAAGACGCGGTTGTTGACCCCGAAAGGACGGCTGTCGTCTTTATAGAAGTTGCGCAAGTAGGTGTAGAGCCACTCCGGGTTGCGCGAGCGGGCCACCAGCGTTAAATCCGGAGGCTGAACACCGAACCACTGCTTACCTTGCTCTTCGGTCATGGCCGTGGTCATCAGGTCACCGATGGCCTGGTCGCCAAAAATCAGCTGTTCCCTGGCAACCTCCTCGGGAATACCCAAATCGTCAGCCACCCGGCCGTAGCGGGAAAACTTGGCCGAATGACAACTCATGCAGTAGTTCACGAAATACTTGGCCCCGCGCTGGAGGGACTCTTTGTTGGAGAGATCCGGCTCCATCACGTCACAGGGGATGGAGCCACAGCCGCCACCCCCGGCGCCGACCGCTTTAATCGGCACTACCACCAGGATGGCAAACAACGCCAGTCCGCCCAGCACCAGCCGTAGCGGCAAGCCTTTGGACTGCACGCGCTCGGGCACGGGTTGCTCGCCATCGCGATCAGCCAGCCAAGGCAAGGCGACAAACACGCCGGCCAGCACCAGGCCAAACAGGCGCAGGAAGACCGGTACATCGCCCTCTTCCAGAATGCCGTTGAGCGTCATCGCCAAGAACATCAACGCAAATACCCAGCAAACGGCAAACGACAGGATTCGCGCCACCTGGCTGCGCTGCTCGGGCGGGCGGTTGCTGGTCCAAACCGGCATGGTCAGGAAGTAGGCAAAATAAAAGACGGTGCCAATTTGGGATAGAACCGTACGGCCCGCGGTCGGTGACTGAACCCCCAGATACCCCAACACCACGAACATGGCGGCAAATACCATCAACATTACCCGGGGAATGTGCCCCTTGTAACGCATGGACTTGGCGTTCGCCCGGTCCAACCAAGGCAGCACAAAGAGAATGGCAATAGCCGCGCCCATGGCTATAAGCCCGAGGAATTTCGCATTCAAGGGCCCGATTTCGATGGTGACCGCCCGCAAAATGGCATAAAACGGGGTGAAGTACCAAACCGGCGCAATGTGCTCGGGCGTCTTAAGGTTGTTCGCTTCCTCAAAGTTAGCGTACTCGAGGAAAAAGCCGCCCATCTCGGGCATAAAGAACATGACAAAGCAAAAGGCGAACAAAAAGACCGTCACACCCACCAGATCGTGCACGGTGTAGTAGGGGTGGAAGGGAACCCCGTCTTTGGGGATGCCGTTTTCGTCTTTGTTCTTCTTGATCTCGACCCCATCAGGGTTGTTGGAGCCCACTTCGTGCAACGCCAGAATGTGCAGGACCACCAGCCCCAACAACACGATGGGCAGCGCCACCACGTGCAGCGCGAAGAAGCGGTTTAGGGTAATACCGGAAATCAGGTAGTCACCGCGAATCCAGGTGACCAGTTCATCCCCAATGCCGGGAATTGCCCCGAATAGCGACACAATGACCTGAGCCCCCCAATAGGACATCTGTCCCCAAGGCAGCACATAGCCCATAAAGGCTTCGGCCATCAGGACCAGATAGATGGTCATGCCGAAAATCCACACCAGCTCGCGCGGCGCTTTATAGGAGCCGTACATCAACCCGCGGAACATATGCAGGTACACCACCACAAAAAAGGCAGAAGCGCCGGTGGAGTGCATATAGCGCAACAGCCAGCCGTACTCCACATCCCGCATGATGTACTCGACCGAGGCAAAGGCACCCTCGGCGGTCGGGGTGTAGTTCATGGTGAGCCAGATGCCAGTCACCAATTGGTTGACCAACACTAGAAGAGACAGTACCCCGAAGAAGTACCAAAAATTAAAATTCTTGGGCGCGTAGTACTTGCCCATGTGGGTATCCCAGGCGCGCTGCACCGGGAGGCGCTGATCGACCCACTGCCACATTCCAGTTAACCAGTTCATTCTTTTAAGCCTCCTGATCCTCGCCCACGACGAGCAGTGAGTCGCTCTCGTAACGATGCGGTGGTACTTCGAGGTTAGTCGGGGCGGGCACGCCCTGATAAACGCGGCCTGCCATATCGAATTTGGAGCCGTGGCAGGGGCAGAAGAAGCCCCCCTGCCAGCTCTCGCCACCGAGGTCGGCGCTACCGACTTCCGGGCGGAACAGAGGCGCGCAGCCCAGGTGGGTACAAAGGCCTAGAAGCACCAAGTATTCGGGCTTGATTGAGCGCGTTGGGTTTTGCGCGTACTCGGGCTGTTGAGGTTCCTCGGAGGCGGGGTCGCGCAGTTCATCCCGCACCTTTTTCAGGCCCTCGATGGCCTCCTCGGTGCGGCGAACGATATACACCGGCTTGCCCCGCCATTCGACGGTGATCATTTGCCCGGGCTCCATCTTGCCGATATTAGCCCGAACCGGTGCGCCGGCGGCTTTCGCCTTGGCGCTGGGGTTCCAGGACCCCACAAAAGGAACGGCGGCACCCACGACACCAACAGCACCCACCACTGAGGTGGCTGCTGTCAACACGCGGCGACGCGTTTTATTGACAACGTCATCGGTCATGACGATCTTCTCCCCTAACAGCTTCCGACGGCCAGTAAATCACTGAAATTCAACGATTTAGAATGATGTTATTGATACTCAAAAAGTGGCCAATCTTAAAGAAATTGCGCGCCGCTTACAAGAATAAGCCGCGCTCCGGCCTCCGGGCCAACACGCCAACGGTCGAGCGGACATAAAAAAACGCCCGGGCCAGCAGACGGCCTGGGCGTTTTCTCGCTCGGAGGTGCCGCGCCTCTTCCACAGACCGTGAAAGAGGCCACTCCCATTAACGCTTGGAGTATTGCGGACGCTTACGGGCTTTGCGCAGACCCACTTTCTTACGCTCAACGGCGCGAGAGTCACGAGTCACGTAGCCAGCTTCACGCAGGGAGCCGCGCAGCGCTTCATCGTATTGCATTAGAGCGCGAGTCAGCCCGTGACGAATGGCGCCGGCCTGACCGAAGCTACCACCCCCCTTGACGGTAACCTGCACATCGAAATTCTCGGTCATTTCCACGTTTTCCAGCGGTTGACGCACAATCATCTGTGCCACTTCGCGACCAAAATACTGGTTCAGCGGGCGGCCATTGACGGTGATAGTACCGCTACCCTGGGTAATAAATACCCGGGCGGTGGAGGTCTTGCGGCGACCGGTACCGTAATATTGAGTAACTGCCATAATCAGCTTCCCGGTTAGATAGTCAGTTCTTGAGGCTGCTGCGCGGTATGAGGATGCTCATTACCGGCGTAAACCTTGAGTTTTTTGAACATGGCGCGACCCAGCGGCCCGCGGGGCAACATACCCTTGACGGCGCTCTGAATGGTGCGCTCGGGGGCCTTGGCGATCAGCTTTTCGAAGCTGATGGACTTGATGCCGCCGATATAACCGGTGTGATGATAGTAGATCTTGTCTCTTGCCTTCTTACCGGTCACTCGAACTTTCTCAGCGTTGATCACGACAATGTAGTCGCCCGTGTCCACATGGGGGGTGTACTCGGGCTTGTGCTTGCCGCGCAGACGATGGGCAATCTCCGAGGCCATACGGCCCAGGGTTTTGCCTTCGGCGTCAACGACGAACCAGTCGCGAGAGACGGTTTCAGGTTTAGCACTGTAAGTCTTCATGTTATTTCCTGCCTCAGGAGGTGCTTCCCACAAAAAGAGCGCGAATACTATAGAATTCCCGCCCGGTTTTCAAGGGGATACCGGGGATTTTCACCTGTCGCCTCCCTTCGGATCGGAGGCTCCGTCGGAGCTTGTACGATGAGGAGGCCCCGTTGCGGTAAATAAAGACCGATCAAGGCTTGTGCGGCTGAGCCAAGTAGTCGTGGCTCTGCATTTCCAGCAGGCGGCTAATCGTCCGCTGGAACTCAAACGCCAGCCGGCCCTCGCGGTAAAGCGCGGTCAACGGTGTGGCTGCGGATATTACCAGTTTGACCCGCCGATCGTAAAACTCGTCCACAAGGCTGATAAAGCGCCGGGCCTGATCCTCATTGCCCCACCCCATTGCCGGTACATTGCTCAAAATGACGGCATGGTATTCCCGCGCGAGCTCGATATAATCATTCTGGGAGCGGGGACCATCGCACAGGGCGGTAAATTCGAACCAGGCCACATCCTCTCCCAGGTAGCGAGCCCGCAGGCGTCGCCCTTCCACCTCCAACACCTGATCCGCGCAGATTTCCCCCTCCGCCGGCACCAGACTTTTAAAGCTGGCCATCAAGCTCTCGTCCGCCGCTTCGTCCAGGGGCGTATGGTATAGCTCCGCCTGCTCCAGCGCCCGCAGCCGGAAATCATTGTCGCTGTCGAGCTCAATGACGCGGGCATGGCGCTTAATCTGGTCGATGGCGGGCAGGAAACGGGCACGCTGCAAACCGTCTTTATAGAGGCCATCGGGCTCTATATTAGACGTGGCGACCAAGGTAACCCCCCGGCGGAACAGGGCCTGCATTAAGGTCCCCAGAAGCATGGCGTCGGTGATGTCGGAGACAAAGAATTCGTCAAAGCACAGCACCCGGGCCTCATCGGCAATTTTGTCGGCCACCTGCTCCATGGGATTTTTCTGGCCGTCCAGTTGCCTGAGCTCGGCGTGAACCCGGCGCATAAACCGGTAAAAGTGCGCCCGCAGCTTGCACTCAAAAGGCAGACTTTCGTAAAAGGTGTCCATCAAATAGGTTTTGCCCCGGCCGACACCGCCCCATATATATAAGCCGGTCACCGGCGTTTTCGGCGCTCCGCGTAAGCGTCGCCACCAGGCGGCCAGCGCAGGCTCTCGCCGGGGCTCGGCCAACAAGCGCTCATACAGGGCCTGCAGCTCGGCCACCACGCGCATCTGGGCCGGGTCTCGGACAAAATCGGAACGCTCCAGGTCGCGCTGATATCGGGCTTCAGGGCCGACAGCGGTATCCAGCATCAGGAGGCCTCCAGTTGCTCGGGGATGACCCGCAACAGGTCGCGTTTGAGATCGGTCAAGCGGCCATGGAAGAAGTGGCCGGCCTCCTCGTACCGCAAGAGGCGCCGGGGCGAAACGAGGTGGTGTTCATACCATTCGAACACACCCTCGGGAAGAACCACATCGTCAGCACCGCCCTGAACCACGCAGACGGGGCAAGGGAAGCGCCCCTCCCGATCATAGTCATAACGCTCCACGGGGGGAGCGACCAGGGTGAGGTGATCCACACCCACCGACGCTCGGTAGAGCGCAGCGGCGGCCACCGCTGAGCCGAACGAGAAGCCGGCCAGCAGCTGCCTGGCGTCGGGACGCTGGTCCCGGGCCCAGGCCTGGACGGCGAGCAGGTCATCCACCTCTCCCACGGCCCGGTCATACCGGCCTTGGCTTTGCCCAACTCCACGAAAATTGAAGCGTACCGTATTGACCCCTAGCTCACCGTATACCCGGGCCAGAGTCGATACGACTTTGTTATCCATGGTGCCCCCATGCTGAGGATGGGGATGGCAAATCACCGCGATTCGCCCCGGGTCGGCCAGCACCCCATCGGGATCGCCTCCCCGGGCACGAGCTTCAATGGCTCCCGCAGGGCCATTGATGGTAATTGCGGTCTCGGTTTGCGAAAATACAGACACGGGCACCTCAGTTGCCAATACCGGCTTTGCACTGGCGGACAATGCCCACCGGCGGCGAGCCGGACGAAGAAGACTTAAACCCTTAAAAACTGTGCCGCTGGAAAAAAAGCGAAAACCACCGGGTGTAATGACGCCCCAAACGGCAAAAGGCCGTATAATAGCGCGAGCGCTCGTTAATTTGCAGGCCAACCCGTGATTGATTGAGCGATTGATCGAGCAATGAAGCGACTTACTTGGGCCATAGAACGGCATCCACCGAGAGGAGAAATTTGTGTTTTCATTCGGCACCCTGATCATCACCGCACTCCTTTGCCTTCTGGGCGGCGCCGCCCTGGGCGCAGTTCTGTTTAAACTGGTCAGCCCGAGCGGCCAGAATCGAGAACTGGAAGAACGGGTGCAGCGCGCCGAAAATGAGCTTAAGCAGTATCAGCAGGACGTTGCCGAGCATTTTGCCCAAACGTCCAGTCTGGTCAATAACTTGACCCAAAGCTACCGCGAGGTATACGAGCACTTGGCCAATAGCGCGCTCAAGCTCACCACCCCCGCGCTCAGTCGCCAAATTCTGGAGTCCGCCAACACCGAGCTACTCGGTAGCGAAAAAACCTACCTCAGCGAGGAGCACGTGGAGGTGCCCCGCGACTGGGCCCCCAAACAAGGCACCGGCCAACTCAGCGAAGAGTATGGCCTGCACGAAGACACCGAGCACCCTTCCCCCTACCATTTTGGGAGCACCACCGCCTATGTGGCAGAAGAGGACTCGAACCGGGAGGCCCCGGAGCCCGCACCGGCCCAGCGAAACCGCTGACCAGCCCCGAGCACCCCTGTCATGGAGGCAGGGGTTTGTCTGACAAGAACCGCCACCCCAAAACGCGGAGATAAAATAATGAGCGCAAGACGCCTGTTCCAGTCACTCGGCTGGCCGGTCGCTACCGGGCTCCTCATTGCACTCATTGCGCTAATGGCGTTCCCTGAGCTACGCCCTCCGAGCGGGTCAGAGCCACAACCACGGCCTCCCGTTCAAACACAGCAGATTACCTCCTACGCCGATGCGGTCGACCGGGCAGCGCCCGCCGTGGTAAGTATTTACACCCAGAAAATGCGGGAAGAGCAACGCCACCCGCTGGCGGACCACCCGTACTTCCGCCGTTTTTTCCGCAATTCCGACCGCCCCCAGCAGGAACGCATGCAGTCCGCCCTGGGCTCCGGTGTCATTGTCGATGAACGCGGCTACCTGCTGACCAACGAACATGTTATTGAAGATGCCGAAGAGATACTGATCGTGCTGTATGACGGCCGGGAAGTCCGGGGCGAGCTGGTAGGCACAGACCCCGAGAGCGACCTGGCGGTACTGAAGATCGAGATGGATGACCTCACCGCCATCGAAGTCCCGGAGCCCACACAGGCCCGAATCGGGGATGTGGTGCTGGCAATCGGCAACCCCTTCGGTATGGGCCAAACCGTCACTCAAGGCATTCTGAGTGCGACCGGGCGCTACAACCTCAACTTGAGCGAATATGAAAACTTTCTGCAAACCGACGCGGCGGTGAACGTGGGGAACTCTGGAGGAGCGCTGATCGACATCCACGGCCAGCTACTCGGTATTAATACCGCCATCCTGGGTGAAGGCAATACCAATGTGGGGATCAGCTTTGCCATTCCGGCGGACTCCGCCATGGACGCACTGCGCCAAATTATAGAGCACGGGCGAGTGGTGCGAGGTTGGTTAGGGCTCGCGGTACGGCCATTCACCAGGGGCGTTCAGAGCTCAAACGGCACAAAAAACAATGGCGTACTGGTGACCGAAGTCATGCCCAACAGCCCCGCGGAACGGGCCGGGCTCAGGCCCGGGGACATCCTCACCCATATTGATGATGAAAATGTCGGCAACGGCCGCCGGGGGATGGACAAGATAGCCGCCACTGCGCCGGGCAGTAAGGTCACCCTAAGCATTCGCCGCAACGGCGAGCCCATGACGCTGACCACCACAATTGCCGAGCGGCCGGTGCCGGCCAGTTAAGCGGTAGTTCCGCCCACAAAAAAGCCCGCATTTCGCGGGCTTTTTTGTGTTTGCCTTCTTCCCGTGTTGGCTTACGCTTTTGAGGTGGTGCCTCCGCAGGCGAAGTCAGTCCTCCCGGTAGCGGTACTCGGCGGAGCGAGCGTGGGCCTCCAACGCCTCCCCCCTGGCCAATACCGAGGCAGTGCGCGCCAGTCTCGAGGCGCCTTCGGGGGAGCAGTAAATAATGGAGCTTCGCTTCTGGAAATCGTACACCCCCAACGGCGAAGAGAACCGGGCCGTACCGGAGGTGGGCAGCACGTGGTTGGGGCCGGCGCAGTAGTCCCCGAGCGCCTCGGGGGTGTGGCGCCCCATAAAAATGGCACCGGCGTGCTCAACCTGCGGTAACAGGGCTTCGGGGTCCTCCACGGACAGTTCCAAGTGCTCCGGCGCCACACGGTTGCTGACCGCCAGAGCCTGGTTCATATCCGCCACTTTGATCAAAGCGCCACGGTTGGCCAGGGAGGTTCTGGCGATGCGCTCGCGCTGGAGCGTGGGCAACAGACGCTCCATGGCCGCCTCAACTTTATCCAGAAATTCGCCGTCGGGGCTGACTAGAATCGACTGGGCCTGCTCGTCGTGCTCGGCTTGGCTGAACAAGTCCATGGCAATCCAGTCGGGATCGGTTCTACCATCGCAGATCACCAAAATCTCCGACGGGCCGGCAATCATGTCAATATCCACCAAACCGAAGACAGCCCGCTTGGCGGTGGCCACATAAATGTTCCCGGGCCCCACGATTTTGTCGACCTTGGGCAGCGTTTCGGTCCCGTAAGCGAGCGCGGCCACCGCCTGAGCTCCACCAATGGTCACGACCTTATCCACCCCGGCAACGGCGGCGGCGGCAAGCACCATTTGATCCAGCTCGCCCTCGGGCGCCGGCACCACCATTACCAGTTCCATGACCCCGGCCACCTTCGCCGGGATAGCGTTCATCAATACCGAAGAGGGGTAAGAGGCTTTGCCTCCCGGCACATAGAGCCCCACTCTGGCCATGGCGGTCACCTTCTGCCCCAGACGAGTGCCATCTTCCTCGGTAAAATCCCAAGACGGCTGGCGCTGGTGTTCGTGGTAGGCGCGAATTCGCTCGGCCGCCATCTCCAGCGCCTCCCGTTGCTCGGCGGGAAGCCCCTCCAGGGCGGAGGTCAACTGCGCCTCGGGCACCATGAAGTCCGCCATCGTCTCCCCATCACGCCGATCCAGCTTATTGGTGTACTCCACCACGGCGGCATCGCCTCGGTGCTTCACCGCCTCGAGAATTTCCTCCACCACCTGTGCCACGCCGGCATCGGAGACGCTGTCCCAGGCGAGAAGAGCGTCCAGGTGCGCATCGAAATCGGCGTTGGCGGCGTCCAAACGGGCGATCAAGGGCGTTTTTTCAGACATGGTTCTTCTCACCTTCTAAGGCTATTGGGCTGGATGGTCGGGGCTTTTTTACTCGGCTTTCTTTATTCGGCCTTGCTGGAGCGCGCTGGCCGAAAGCGTGGCCTCGGCTCAGACGTTCTCGGGTTCACGCTGGGCATCCACGGCGGCACCGACCGCGTCGATAACCGACTGAATGATCACGTGCTTCATCTTCATGGACGCCTTGTTTACGATCAGCCGGGAACTGATATCCGCAATATGCTCTCGCGGCTCCAGACCATTGGCCCGCAGGGTATTTCCGGTGTCCACGATATCCACGATTTCGTCCGCCAGATTCATGATGGGCGCCAGCTCCATGGCACCATAGAGCTTGATGATATCGGTCTGGCGGCCACAGGTGGCGTAATATTGCTTGGCGACATTCACGTACTTGGTCGCGACCTTCAGGCGCCCCTGGCTCGGCGGCGACCCTTTGATGGCGGCGGTCATCAGCCTGCACCGGGCAATGTTAAGGTCGAGCGGCTCGTACAAGCCTTCGGCCCCATTTTCCATCAGGGTATCCTTGCCGGAAATGCCCATATCGGCCGCGCCAAACTGGACGTAGGTGGGTACATCCGCCCCGCGCAATACCAGCAGACGTACTCCCTCGCGGTTGGTTTCAAACACCAGCTTACGGCTTTTGTCGATATCTTCCGCCGGCTCAATGCCCGCCGCCGCCAACAGGGGCAACGTTTCTTTCAAAATCCGGCCCTTGGTCAGGGCAATGGTCAATGTCTGGCTCATGGCTCTCGTCTTACTTAATTGGCTTTCGGCGAACTCAGTTGGGCACCCGGCGAATGTTGGCGCCCAACATTTGCAGCTTTTCTTCGATGCACTCATAACCGCGATCGATGTGGTAAATGCGATCCACCAGCGTGGCACCTTCTGCCACCAAGCCGGCAATCACCAGGCTGGCAGAGGCCCGCAGGTCGGTGGCCATCACCGGGGCCCCTTTCAGCTTCTCCACGCCTTGGATCATGGCAGTGTTGCCTTCCAGGGTGATTTTGGCGCCCATGCGATTGAGTTCGTGTACTTGAATCAGCCGGTTTTCGAAAATGGTCTCGGTCACCGAGCTCGACCCTTCGGCCACCGCGTTCATGGCGGTAAATTGGGCCTGCATGTCGGTGGGAAAAGCCGGATAAGGCGCGGTACGCAAATTCACCGCCCGCGGGCGCTTGCCCTTCATATCCAGCTCAATCCAGCCTTCGCCATAGCTCAGATGGGCACCCGCTTCTTCGAGTTTGAGCAACACCGCCTCAAGAATGTCCGCCCGGGTGTCCTTTAGGCGCACCCGGCCGCGGGTGGTCGCTGCCGCCACCAGATAGGTACCGGTCTCAATCCGGTCCGGCATAACGCTGTAAGTACAGGGGTGCATCCGCTCCATACCGTGGATGGTCATCGTGGGCGTACCGATGCCCTCGATCTGCGCACCCATGGCAACCAGGCAGTTGGCCAAGTCCACCACCTCCGGTTCGCGGGCGGCATTTTCCAGCACGGTGGTGCCTTCAGCCAGCACCGCCGCCATCAGTAGGTTTTCGGTGCCCCCCACGGTGACGGTATCCATCAGAATATGCGCCCCTTTCAGGCGGCCGTTGCTGCGGGCGCGAATATAGCCCTCATCCACGTCGATCTCGGCCCCCATGGCCTCCAAGCCACGCAGGTGGATATCCACTGGCCGACTCCCGATGGCACAGCCCCCGGGGAAGGATACGTTGGCCTCCCCAAACCGGGCCAGCAGCGGTCCCAGAACCAGAATCGAGGCACGCATGGTTTTTACCAGCTCGTAGGGCGCGGTAAAGTCATCAATGCTGGTAGGGTCGATTTCGACGCTCATTTTCTCATCAATAGTGACCCCTACCCCCATGCAGCGAAGCAACGCCAGCATGGTGGTGATGTCGTTCAGGTGCGGCATATTGCACACCTTTACCGGGCCGTCGGCCAGCAGCGTTGCCGCCAGAATCGGCAGAGCCGAATTTTTGGAGCCGGAAATCCGAATCTCGCCATTGAGCGGTGGCCCGCTCTGAATCATCAGTTTATCCATAGATCGTCACTTGTGAGTCACCGGTCTGGGAGACGCGGATTTATTGCTGTTGCTGCCACTCTTCCGGCGTGAGGGTCTTCATATGGACCGCATGGATGGTCCCCTCGGCAATGCTTTCAGACAGGGCCGAGTACACCAATTGCTGCTTCTTCACGGTGCTCATATCGCGAAAGGCCGGGCTGACCACCACAAGGTTAATATGGCTGCCATCAACACCCACCTCTACCTCGCTGTCGGGAACCTGGGCTTCCACCAATGCTTTAATCTGTTCGGGTTGCATACACTATCCAAAATTGTAGGACGCCTCAGGTAGCTGTAAGGCGCCCGGAAAAATAACAGGGCGAAATCTTACCTGAATGCGGCCTCAGCCGCATCCCATAAACGGTGGCCCCCGAAAACAACAATGCCGCCACCTCTCGGCGACGGCATTGCGGGCTCGGCACTGGGCCGGTTACATCTCATCGAGCCAGTTGTCGATCACCTTATCGATGTCACCATCGTACTTCTTCGCGGCCTGGCCAAACTGGCTGCGGAAAGAGCGCCCCAGGTTGACCCCGTCGAGCACCAGGTTAATCAGCTTCCACTCACCCTGGCGATTCTGCGCCATGGTGTAGGACAGATTGTAGGTCGAGCCTTCGTGGGTCACCTTTTGGTCTACACTGACACGCCGTTTGTCTGAAACATCCTCATCCGGCGCTTCAATCTCGATATCACTATCGATGTAACTGGCAATCCCCTTGGCATAGGTGGTCACCAGTCCCTTCTTGAAGACGCCGACAAAGCGCTCAATCTGCTCCTCGGAGGCTTTTTTACGATGATCCCCCATCACGGCCTTGGCGATGAATTCAAAGTCCACCACCGGCTCCAGGGTCTTCTGAATGGCCTGATAATACGCTTGCGTATCCTCTTCACCGCCTTTGTATTCTTCGACAGTCTCAAACATAACCCCGGTGACTTCCTCCACCAGAGCGTGTGGCGTTTCCTTTTTTGGGTCCACGGACGATGCCGCCGTGACACCCGCTGACAGCAGGCTCAACCACACCAGCATTCCGACGGTACTGACCGCCGCTGACCACTTGCGTAAAATTGCCATACAAAGTTCCTTAAAAGCCTCATTACCAAACTGTTCACTGCATCGAGCCCTGAGCCTTGGCTCGGTCGCTGACAATGCAATGGATACACTATAACATTAGGGCGTACCCAAGACCTACTGGCCGAGCGTAAAAGAATGTTAGAGCGGGCCGCCGGTGTGCGGCTTCCCTCTTGACAAGCGCACCCCATTCAAACACCGAGCAGCACTTATGACGCAACTGTGGCTACCTTGCCTGGGCATAATTATCGGCTTTATCGGCCTCGTCTGGAGCGCCGACCGCTTTGTGGGCGGCAGTGCCGCTCTCGCCCACCGCCTGGGAGTCCCTAAGCTGCTGGTGGGGCTCACCATTGTCGCCTTCGGCACCTCGGCGCCGGAAATCGTGGTGTCCATCAGCGCCTCCCTTCGAAATGCCGGCGAACTGGCGGTGGGCAACGCCCTGGGTTCCAACCTCGCCAATATGGGGCTGGTGCTGGCCATCACCGCCCTTGTCGCGCCCCTTCCCATTCACAGACCGCTGCTAACCCGAGAAGTGCCCACCTTGCTGGTGATTACCGCCCTCGCCGGGGTGACATTGCGCGACGGTTACTTGGCTTTCTGGGAGGGCACCCTGCTGCTATTGCTGCTTCCAGCGGTGCTGATGCTAATGATCAAAACCAAACGCGAGACCGGCGCCGCGCTGGCCGAAGAGGTGCCCCGCTACGGCCTCAATCAGGCCGTTATGTGGTTTCTGGTGGGGCTGGCGGTGTTGGTGGGCAGCTCGGAGGTGTTGGTTTGGGGGGCCAGTGAACTGGCACTGGCGCTGGGGGTACCCCCACTGGTGGTGGGGTTGACCGTCATCGCCCTTGGCACCAGTTTGCCCGAGCTGGCGGCGTCCATTGTCAGCGCCCTCAAGGGGCACCTGGAATTGGCGCTGGGCAACATTATCGGCTCCAACCTGTTCAACCTCTTGGCCGTCATGGCCATCCCGGCGCTGATCCAGCAACCCCAAATGGAGGCCGCCGTCTTTGGCCGCGACTACCTCGCCATGGCGGCGGTCACGTTTATGCTCGCCGGAGCCATCGGCATCGATTACCTACTGCGCCATCGAACAACACGGGGCGAGGCACCCACCGCGGGCCGACTGGGCCGCCTCATCGGCACGCTCCTGCTGGCCAGTTATGGCGGCTATTACGTCTGGCTATTTACCTCACTGTGAGAATAGCGAGCCGAGCATTCGTCACAGCGCCACCCGAACCGTATAATGGCCGGCTTTAAACCCCAGAGCGAGCCCCCAGCGCATGAGCGACTTTGATTTCATTCACTCCGGACGCCGCACCATCGACATTGAGCAGCAAGCCGTCGGTGCCCTGCGGGAGCGAATCGACGAGCGCTTCACCCGGGCCTGCGAGGTACTGCTGGGCGTACCGGGGCGGGTGATCGTGACCGGCATGGGTAAGTCCGGGCACATTGGCAAGAAAATCGCGGCCACTCTGGCGAGCACCGGTACCCCGGCGTTTTTTGTTCACCCCGGGGAGGCGAGCCACGGTGACTTGGGGATGATTACCCGGGGCGATGCGGTCATCGCCATCTCCTACTCCGGCAATTCCGATGAAATTATCACCCTGCTGCCGCTGATCAAACGCCTGGGCATTCCGATCATCAGCATGACCGGCCGAGCACAGTCCCCATTGGCGGAAGAGGCCGAGGTTAACCTGGATATCAGTGTCGCCACCGAAGCCTGCCCCCTGGCGCTCGCGCCCACGGCCAGCACCACCGCCACGTTGGTCACCGGCGACGCGCTGGCGATCGCACTGCTGGAGGCGCGCGGCTTTACCGCCGAAGACTTCGCCTTTTCTCATCCCGGCGGCACCCTCGGGCGCAAGCTTCTGCTTCGGGCGGAGGACATCATGCACCGGGGCGCGGCCATACCTCGAGTGGCTGAGGGCGCCAGCCTCTCTCAGGCCTTGCTGGAAATGACCCAAAAAGGCTTCGGCATGACCACCATTGTGGATGAGGCGGAGCACTTGCTCGGCATCTATACCGACGGGGACCTGAGGCGCAGCATCGACCGGGGCGCGGATTTGATAGGTGCCCGAATCGGGGACTTAATGAACCGCACCCCCAAAACCATCGACGCCCACACCCTGGCCGCCGAGGCGCTCAAGATTATGGAAGACAAGAAAATCACCGCACTGATCGTGCTGGACGAACAAAAACGCCCGAACGGAGTCGTACACATGCACGACATTCTGCGGGCCGGTATTATTTGATTTAAGGTAACTTCCTGCACATGACAGATTCCAGCTTCGAGCAACGGGCTCGCAGAATCCAATGGCTGTTCCTGGACGTCGACGGTGTTCTCACCGACGGTCGCCTTTACTTTAGCGAGAATGGCGATGAGCTAAAAACCTTTAGCACGCTGGACGGCCTGGGCATCAAGCTGCTCCGTCGCAGCGGCGTTAAGGTCGGCATCCTCAGCGGTCGCAAGACCCGCCTGGTGGCCCGCCGGGCCAAGAGTCTGGGGCTAGACTTGGTCATTCAAGGCCGGGAAGACAAGTGGGAGGCTTTGAGCGAGTGGCGGCGCCAGTCTCCCGTGCCGCTGGAGGCGATTGCCTTTATGGGGGACGATTGGCCCGACTTAACCATTATGACCCGCGTGGGCCTGTCCCTGACCGTGGCCAACGCCCACCCCGCGGTGGTGGAACGCTCACACTGGCAGAGCACGCTGGGCGGGGGCAACGGTGCTGTACGCGAGGCCTGCGATCAACTGCTGCGCGCCCGCGGCGACTACGAACGTCTGTTAAGCGACTACATTGCCCCACCCGGCCAAGACACGGTGGGCGAAAGCGAGCCAAAGGAAACCTGATATGTGGAAACACCCGCTAACCTGGGTCGGCCTCTTCCTGCTAATTGCGGTGGTCGCCGTCTGGGACTACTCCCCGGAAGATCTCCTGCGCGAGAAAGAGACACAGCAGGAGCGCTTTCCCCAAGCCTATATGATTGACTCGCAAACCCGGCGGTACAACAAAGAAGGCGAACTTCACTACCGCATGTTGAGTGAGCGAGCGGATTTTTTTCAGTTCCTGCCCGAGCGCAGCAGCCCCCGGGACTATTCCCTAATTCAATCCCCGGAGGTCACCGTGCACGGGGAAGGTGAACATCCCTGGCGTCTGACCTCCCGAGTGGGGCGCAGCAATGCCACGGGCGATGAGCTACGTTTTAACGGCAATGTTCGCGCCTGGCAAAGCCAGCCCGGCGGCGAGCTCGTACTGACGACGCCGGAATTACTGGTGGAGCCAAACCGCCAATACGCGCACACGAGCAAAGCTGTTAAGATGCGCTCCCCGCGAGGCCAGCACGAGGCGATCGGAATGCGCGCGGACCTGAGTAAAGACCACATCGAACTGCTATCGGAGGTGCGGGGCACCTATGAACCAGAAACGGAGAATTAAGTGTCCGCGGGCAGCGGCCGGACTGACGCTCATCGCTTGCCTGGGGGCCTTTCTGGCACCCTCGGCACACGCCTTGCCCGAGGACCGGGAACAACCCATTTACATCGAATCCGATCGCGCCGAGCGCGATGGGCTCAACGGCGTGACCACCTACGAGGGAGACGTCCGGCTGCGCCAGGGTAGCCTGAATATCCGAGCCGAGCGGCTCACCGTGCACACCGGAGAGGACAACCAAGTAAAGCGGGTGATCGCCGAAGGCTCACCGGCGCACTTTGAGCAAAAACCCAACGCCGAGGACCCGCCCATCGCAGCCCAGGCGCTGACTATCCGCTATGAGGTGGACCGGGAGCAGCTAAAGCTTCTGCGCAACGCCTGGATGGAACAGGGCGAGGCCACCATGAGTGGCAACCGCATTGACTATGATATCGCCTCCGAAGTACTGAAAGCCGAAGGCGACTCCGACAGCGAGCGCCCCCGTATCGAAATGGTACTGCCACCGCAAAACGACCGTTCATCACAGGACTGATTCATGCCCAGCTTGCACGCGCTGAACCTGGCCAAGAGTTACAAAAGCCGAAAAGTGGTTGTCGATGTTTCCCTCTCCGTCGCCACGGGGCAAATTGTGGGGCTTCTGGGCCCAAATGGGGCGGGTAAAACCACCTGCTTTTACATGATTGCCGGCTTGGTGGGAGCGGATCATGGCCGCGTTCGTATCGACGACCGGGATATTACCCACCTGCCCATCCACGGTCGCGCCCGGGCCGGCATTGGCTATCTCCCCCAGGAGGCCTCGGTGTTTCGCAAGCTCAGCGTGGCGGATAACATCATGGCCATCCTGGAAACGCGCAAGGAACTCAACCGAAAACAGCGCCTGGCCAAACAGGACTCTTTGCTGCGCGAGTTCCACATTACCCACATTAAGGACAACCTCGGCATGTCTCTCTCCGGAGGGGAGCGCCGACGGGTGGAAATCGCCCGGGCCCTCGCCACGGAGCCGGAATTTATTCTGCTCGATGAACCCTTCGCCGGGGTGGACCCCATTTCCGTCAACGATATCAAGCAGATCATTCGCCACCTCAGAGACCGCGGCATCGGCGTGCTGATCACCGACCACAACGTGCGGGAGACGCTGGATATCTGTGAAAACGCCTATATCGTCTCCGAGGGCCAGATTATCGCCGAGGGAGATACACAGACGGTGCTGGCCAACCAACAGGTGCGCGAAGTCTATCTGGGCGAAAATTTCCATCTTTAAAGGAAACGTTTGTGGTACACGACCTTCTGTCGCTAAAGCCCCACAGGCGAGAGACGACACGGCCCGAAGCGGACTTGACAAAACGGCCATTTAGCGCTTTAGGCACAAACATTGCTTTAAAATGTGATTGAGGTTATTGCCACTGGGCGCCAGGCTGACTAAACTCTGAGATATTCGGCACATTTCGTTTCGACCGGGGTTCAAGCAGCACACCCATGAAACAATCCCTACAGCTTAAGCTGGGCCAACAGCTGACCATGACACCTCAGTTGCAGCAGGCAATCCGCCTGCTGCAACTCTCGACCCTGGACCTACAACAGGAAATCCAGGAGGCACTTGACTCCAACCCCATGCTGGAAGTCGAGGAGAGCTCGGACACCCCCGAGGAGAAAAGCAACGACGACCGGGAGTCCGAGGCTCGCAGCGGCACGGACACCACCGACACTCGAACGGCGAGTGCCGATGAGGCCGGGCAGGCGGACGGGGACTGGAATGAGGCCATCCCCAACGACTTGCCGGTCGATACCAGCTGGGACGATGTGTACCAGTCAGCGCCAGCCGCGGCTTCCTCTACACCCTTTGAGGGGGATGAGAACAGCGACTACGACAGCCGTCGCGGTACCACCGACTCCCTGTACGACCACCTGATGTGGCAACTCAACCTCACCCCCATGTCCGACCGGGATCGAGTCATTGCCCTTACCCTAATCGACGCGATTGAGCCCAGTGGCATGCTCTCCAGCAGCCTGGAAGAGCTTTTCGACGGTTTGAAAGACGACTGGGAAGAGCTTGAGTTTGACGAGCTGGAAGCCGTTCAACACCGCTTGCAGCAATTCGACCCGGTGGGGGTCGGCAGCCAGAACCTGTCCGAGTGCCTTCTGGTGCAGCTGCAGCAGTTTCCAAAAGACACCCCTTACCTGGAAGCGGCCAAGACCATTGCGCGCCAGTACCTCCCCCTACTGGGCAGCCGTGACTACCGCCAGTTGATGCGCCGCACCCGCCTCAAAGAACCGGAGCTGCGCGAAGCCATTGCCCTGATTCAAAGCCTCACCCCCCGCCCGGGCGACCAGATTGCCAGCGGCGATGTGGAGTACGTCGTGCCCGATGTCTTCGTGGAAAAACGCGAAGGTCGCTGGATGGTAGAGCTAAACCCGGACATCGCACCCCGGCTGCGGATCAACTCCGACTATGCTTCCATGGTCAAACGCGCCGACTCCAGCACGGACAACACCTTCCTGAAAGACAACCTTCAGGAGGCACGCTGGTTTCTCAAAAGCCTGCAAAGTCGCAACGAAACCCTACTGAAAGTCGCCAGTTGTATTGTCGAAAAGCAACGCGGCTTCCTGGACCACGGCGCCGAAGCCATGCGGCCCCTGGTGCTGCATGACATCGCCGAGCTGGTGGATATGCACGAGTCCACCATCTCGCGGGTGACCACCCAAAAGTACATGCACACCCCCCAAGGTATCTTCGAGCTCAAGTACTTCTTCTCCAGCCATGTGAGCACTGAGTCCGGGGGCGAGTGCTCTTCTACCGCAATCCGGGCTATGATTAAGAAACTAGTGGCATCCGAATCGCCCCAAAAGCCACTCAGTGACAGCAAAATCACCACGCTGCTGGCCGAGCAGGGCATCAAGGTAGCCCGGCGGACCATCGCCAAATACCGTGAATCGCTGGGTATCCCCCCATCGAACGAACGTAAATCTCTCGGCCCCACCTGAATTGGGGTTTATCGGGTGACGCCGCCCCGGTGGCGCTGATACTCTAGCGCCTTGTATCTAGGTCTGGTATCTAGGTCTGGCGAGGCTCGCAGCGGGCCGATAGGCCGTGCGGCGCGCGGAATGCGAATTTGCAGGATGGGCCCAACCGTCAACCCGGATGTTGCAAGCGGTCGGTCGGGGCTCAATCAATTGTTATGCGATAGCCACGCTACAAAAAGAGGACGTTGCCATGCAAATTAACATCAGCGGCCACCACCTGGACCTGACCGATGCCCTTAAAGATTACGTTAACACCAAGCTCGAACGGCTGACACATCACCACGATAAAATCACAAGCACGGATGTCATCCTGTCTGTAGAGAAACTTGAGCAAAAGGCCGAGGCCCGCGTCCACGTCAGCGGCAAAGACCTGTTTGCCGATGCCACCGACCTGGATATGTACGCCGCGATTGACCAGCTGACCGACAAGCTGGACCGGCAATTAATCAAACACAAAGAGAAACTACGCAGTCACCGATAACCTATGGACATCAAAAGCATTATTACCCCCAACCGTACGCTGTGCGGCATTGAAGGGGTCAGCAAGAAACGTGCGCTGGAAATTCTGGCCAACACCATCTCGGAAGATTGCCCCGAGATTGATGCTGACGACCTGTTCCGGCGACTCATCGGCAGGGAGCGGCTGGGCTCCACCGGCATTGGCCACGGCATTGCGATCCCCCACTGCCGGGTCAGCAACTGTGAGGGCACCCTCGGGGCCCTCATTACGCTGAAAGAACCCATCGATTTCGATGCGATCGATTCTGAGCCCGTCGACGTACTCTTTGCCATGTTGGTACCGGAAAACGCTCACGGGGAGCATCTACAAACCCTGGCGGCGCTGGCCAGCATGCTTAACGACGCGGACTTAAGAGGCCGGTTGCGCGAGGCCGACACCAACGAGGCCCTGTACCAGGTCGCGGTGGGCGAGCCGGCGGCCACGTCCTGAAGCCCAAGTTAACGCCCCCCGGGGCCCACATCGTCTCTCAGGAAAGTCAGACTCATGCATTTGATCATCGTCAGCGGCCTGTCCGGCTCGGGTAAGAGTACGGCGCTGCATGTGCTGGAGGATGTCGGCTACAACTGCATCGACAACCTACCGGTCAGCCTATTGCCCGCTCTGGTAGCCCAAATACAGATTCACCGGGATGCCGACGACCAGCGGTTCGCCATTGGCGTTGATGTGCGCAACGCCTGGCAGGACCTGAACATTTTCCCCGAGATGATTGGCACGCTCAAAGAAGCCCACATCCCGATCCATGTCCTGTTTCTCGATACCGGGCTGCCGGTATTGATGCAGCGTTTCAGCGAAACCCGACGCAAGCACCCGCTCAGTGATCGCGAGACCAACCTGCAGGAAGCCATTAGCAAGGAACAGACACTGCTGGAGCCGATCCGGGACACGGCCGACCAGGTACTGGATACCAGTCACCTGAATCTGCACGAGCTACGGGACTTGGTCAAAGACCGGGTGGTCGGTCAGCACGACGCCACCATGGCCATCCAATTCGAATCCTTCGGGTTCAAGCACGGCGTACCGGTCAACGCCGATCTGGTATTCGACGCCCGCTGCCTGCCCAACCCGCACTGGAAACCCAACCTGCGGGCTCATAGCGGGCAAGATGCCGAGGTGATTGCCTTCCTTGAAGGAGAGGAAAAAGTACAGGCCATGTACCGGGACATCGAGAACTTTTTAAGCCGTTGGCTGCCCCACTACCAAGCCAACAGCCGCAGCTATATCACGGTGGCGATTGGCTGCACCGGCGGGCAACACCGTTCGGTGTACCTGGCCGAACGCCTGAAAAAACAGTTCGCCAACCTCTACGACAACGTTCTGGTGCGTCACCGGGAACTTAATGAAGCCGAGCAGCACTGACTCCAATGCCGTCAAAAACGATAATGCTGATCAATAAAAAAGGCCTGCATGCGCGCGCCGCCGCCAAGCTCGCCACCACCGCGGGTCAGTATCAGTGCCCCATTGAGGTACGCTGCCTCGGCGAGAGCAACTGGGTGGACGGCAAGAGTGTCATGTCCCTGATGTTGCTGGCCGCCGCCTGCGGCACCGAGCTTGAACTGAACGCCGAAGGCGAGGAGGCTCCCGACGCGTTGGCAGCCCTCTGTGATTTAATCAATGACCGGTTTGACGAGGGCGAATAGCCTCCTTAGTCACACCCCGTTTCTTTAGGACCAGACCCCGATGACACTGACCTCCCCTTTAGTTCGCTTACTTTGCGCCCTGAGCCTCGCCACTCTACTCACCGCCTGCGGTGGCGAAAGTAGCGGAGTCGGTCGCCTGGACCTGCGTGCGCCCGACTCCGGCATGCGCCCAGCCCGGCCCGGCGCCTCCTACGCCCACGCCCTGGAGCCCTGCGCCCGCCTGTACGTTCGGGGAGGCAACAATAGTTTCGACCCCTGCACCCTAGAGCAGCTGCCCCTGCTGGGCCAAGCCCAACGCGACATTACCGTAGAGGCCATTATGGGCCGAACGCTGGTCAGCCACGACTGGATGGCCGAGCGTTTTGAGCAGTCGCTAAACGCCCTACCCCAGGACCTTCGCACCCTGTTCGGCGGCGTAACCGCCGTGGTCATTGGCGCGGAAATCCGGCCGTCTTATTACTGGCTCAGTACCGGCGCCATTTACCTCGACCCGGCCAACCTCTGGCTAACCATCGAAGAGCGGGACACCATTTCCCGGGAACCGGATTACCGCAGCGGTTTCGATGCCGAACTCCAATTCGACACCCTGGGCCGTTACGTTCGCGATGGCGACTACGCCTGGTACAGTGCGCCCCTGAGTGGCCCCGGCGAGGAGCGCCCGTTGGACGCCATCCTCCCTCCGATGGCCGCCCTGCTGTTTCATGAACTGGCCCACGCCAATGATTACATCCCCCCGAGCGAGCACGCCACACTGGATCCGGCGTGGCATGTGGCCGAAGCGGCAACGCAGCTCCAGTCCGAGAGCGTTTCGGCCGCTCTTGCCGGTACCTATCCGCTCAACTCCATGCTCATGATGGACCTGGCCGAGGTCATGTTTCAGGGTCGAACGGCTAGCGACAGTGAACGCGCCCTGAGGGCCCGGGAAGTCGGGCTAGAGTTCGCCACCGACTTCGCCACCGACAGCTATGCTTACGTCAACGGCGGTGACCGGGAATTATTTTTTGAAGACACCGCCATGCTGTTTGAGGAAGCGATGATGCAGCACCACTTCGGCGTAATGCGGGACATGGCTTTTACCGACCGCCCGGAAGAAGAGAACGTTTCTTGCAACGACTACGTGGTCCGCTGGGGGTCCCGAGGCCGAGTCGGCCATGAGCAAATCCGGCCTCGAGTGGCCCTGGTCCTGTCGCTGCTTCTGGATGACCCGGATGTCACCCCCTACATCGACGAGCTTGAACCCGCCGAGCGGCTGACCAACAATATCGGGTGGTGCGCGAACCTTCAGCGACAGGCCATCGGCATACATGGCGAGGCCGGCAGTCGTTGGCAAGAGCCGTTACCCCGACAGCAGCGCGACCGACATGCCCCCGGTCACCCGCATCACAACCACTAGCGCTCAGCGCTTTGACGGATTTTTATGAACACTGACAACGACTACGAATTTGACGATTCCGAGAAAAGCAAAACCCAGCTAAAAAAGGAAATGCATGCGCTGCAAGCCCTGGGCAAGCAACTATCGGAGCTCAATGATGACCAACTGGGCCGCATGCCGCTGGACCCCAAGTTGCACAATGCCCTGCTGGAATACCGCCGGCTGAGGCACAACGAAGCTCGCCGCCGGCAGCTGCAGTTTATCGGGCGACTGATGCGCGAAGCTGATCAGGAGGGAATCCAGAAAGTCATGGATCAGTTCAACCAGAAGAGTCGAGCCAATGTTCAGCTGCACCACTCGGCCGAACAGTGGCGCGACCGCCTGCTGGCAGAACCCGAAGCGGTTCAGACGTTTATTGAGGAACATGCGGTGTCGGACATTCAGCACTTCCGCCAACTGCTGCGCCAAGCCCAGAAAGAAGCCTCTCAGAACAAACCCCCGGCCGCATCGCGAAAGCTGTTCAAAGAAATTCGCGAGATACTCTCTCACGAAATCTTTCCCGAAGACGACAGGGCGTAGAAACTCCAAAGTCCCGGCGGGATTGGCGATATTACGGACAAGCTGTTAGGTGGCGCTGTCGGTCCGCCCCATCGGGACAAGCTAACTAGACGCTAGTAAACTGCGTAGGTTAGGTAAGCGGTAGCGCCACCTAACAGTTTTCCATCCCCCTCCCTACTCATATTG